>JADZFY010000149.1 GCA_020854215.1 Chitinophagaceae bacterium
CCAGTTTCCTTTATTATGACCAGGGACGTGATAAGCGTTTCTGAAAACGACAACCTGGATAAGGTGGTGCATATTTTTCGAAAGAAGGGTATCCGTCATTTGCCGGTAACCAAAGATGGAAAAATAACCGGTATGATAAGCCGGAATGATATAAACCGACTCACTTTTGGTGCGATCTTCGATCAGCAGGAGGAAGTTGACGATGCCATATTACACCTGCTCACCATTCCACAGGTAATGGCTGCCAATGTACACGCGGTGCGTAGCGACACGCTGATTCGTGAAGTTGCAGAAATATTTAGTGATGCAGAATATCATTCGCTTCCCGTGGTTGATGAGGGTGAACTGAAAGGAATTGTTACCACTACGGATGTGATTCGATACCTGCTCGATCAATATTAAGCAGCTGCTTTCTTTAAGACGGCTGCATCAAGCGTTTACTTTAATTCTTTTATCTTCAGACTTCTGAAACTTATTTCGTCACCGTGGTCCTGTAGCAAAAGCCAGCCGTCTTTTCCTAATCCAAATCCCGGCTTGTCTTTAAACTTGCTGTTGGCTACCAGATCACGAAAGTGTTGCGAACCTCTTTCGTATTCCAACACTTTAACACCGTTAAGATAATGTTCAACGTGGTTATTCGGATACACGATAATTCTTCCCTGGTTCCATTCACCGGCGGGTTTAACAAAGCGACCGGATTTTTTAGCGGTTATTAAGTCGTACAAAGAGGCAAGCGTTCTGTTGCCGGCGATACCATTTTTCGCATCCGGATGATTCTTATCATCCAGCACCTGGTATTCCAACCCAAGTGCAGAACCCGTATTGCCATCAGAAAGGGTTACGAAATATTTTACTCCACCGTTTCCACCCTGGGAAAATTTGAATTCAAAGGAGAAATCAAACGCACTGAATTTTTTTTCAGTAACGATATCTCCTCCCCGTGCAGCTTCATTGCCTCCCGATGACAATACAGTGAGCATACCATCGGATACTTTCCACCCTTTTTGGGGAAACCCGAGCGATCGGGCAGATCTCCAACCATTGGAACTCACTCCGTCAAACAATAAGTTCCACCCGTTATTTTTTTCAAAGTCCGTTAATGTGTTGTGTTCATTGTTCACCACAAAAACGTGAGCAGGAAATGGGGAGGGAGATAAATTGCCGGTTTGGATACGGATGTTTTTCCAGATAATTTTTTTTCCGGCGTCAGCCGCATTACCAATGCTGTGTACCTGCAGGGCAATGAATCCCCTGGCATCGGCATCATCTACCAGAAAACTGGCGGGAATATCATTAACCCAGGTTTTAATGGTATTGCCAATACATTCCACTCTTATTTTATTAAAAGCGTTTCGTTTGTAGGCCTTCCGGGCTGTGGAATTCAAATCCAACGGGTAAAGCCAACCTCTCCGGCCTTCATCGTATATGCCTCCCGTCCAGGCGCGAACCGAAGGATCCAGTTCAAACTGGTAGCCATAAACCCGGCCTTTCCCGTCATTAAGATTGGGATCAAAATGGCTTCTGAACTGAATACCTGAGTTGGTAACGGTATCGGGCATGCGTACTTCCAGTTCAAGAACAAAGTCGCCATATTCTTTTTCCGTTACCAGGAAACTATTGGGTGTGGCGGCTACAGTTGTACCCGTTACAGCGCCATTCTCAATCGCATATTTCGCCTGTCCGCCGAGTTGTTTCCAGCCATTTAAGGTCTTGCCGTCAAACAGGGTTGTCCAATTATTTTTTTGAGCAAAAGCCGAAACAGAGAGGAAACAAAAAACAAGTGTTGCCGAAAAGAAAATTGAATTTTTCATATCTTTTTCTTGAGAGATTTGTCAAGCATTGACGCTGCTAATATATTTATTATATCCCAGTAGACGAGCGAATCTGTATCAATTTGTTTTGAAGGTTTTCGAAAGAGTGACAGAAGTTCGCTAACCGGAGACGAAAGTTTGGAGGAACGGTTATCTTTATCATCACATCTGTTTTATAATTAACAACCTGCTTAATTTGAATAATGGATTTTAAAAACTTGTTCAGGATGCAATTTAGACATTTTGTTTTTTTTCTGCTTTCAGGGATAAGCGTGGCAATGGGGCAAAATAAAGATTCACCGGGAGAAGTGGTGATAGCAACCGGAAACAGGAAGACGCATGTGCATACTGATGAAAAAGGCGTACTCCATGTGGACGTGTCCAACAAGGATGCGCGTAAATTTAGAGCTAATGGGTTGGTGCATTATAGCGATTTCGGCGCCCGGGGTGATGGTAAAACCGACGATATAGACGCTATCGCCGCAACGCATGCGTTTGCTAACCAGGAGGGGCTAAAGGTGAAAGCCGATCGTGACGCCACCTACTATATAGGAGGAAAGGAGCGTACCGCGGTTATCAGAACCGACACAGATTTTGGTAAGGCAGCTTTTATTATTGATGATACCGGGGTGCAAAACCGAAATTCATCTGTTTTCCTGGTGAGTTCCGAACAACAACGGTTTTCGCCAAAGGGACTTTCTTCTCTCCGCCGCAATCAAACGAAAATTGATGTTTCGCTTCCCGGTCCTTGCGTGATTGCTGTTACCAATAACCTTGTAATGCAGTATATCCGATTGGGACTGAACCAGGATAACGGATCTCCGCAAACGGATATTTTTGTTGTTGACAAAGACGGTAATGTGGATAGCAATACACCCATTATCTGGGACTTCAATGAAATAACCGGTATTTCTGCCTATCCGATTGATACCGATACGCTGCATATCAGCGGCGGGCGTTTTACCACCATTGCCAACAGCGCGGAATCGAAGTATAATTATTACAGCAGAAATATCCTGATCAGACGTTCCAATGTTATTGTAAACGGACTGGAACACCGCATTACGGGAGAGGGGAGCCAGGGAGCGCCCTATGCAGGTTTTGTCAGTATAAGCGACTGTGCCTTTGTAACGGTTAAGAATACCCTACTTACGGGGCACAAAACATTCTACACCGTTGGATCTGCAGGTGAGCCAGTTTCCATGGGTACCTATGATATCTCAGTAAGCCGGGCGTTGAATGTATCGTTTGTGAATTGCAGCCAAACCAATGACATCAATGACCGGGATTATTGGGGAATAATGGGATCTAATTATTGCAAAAACCTGCTTTACGACAGTTGTACGTTTTCCCGCTTCGATGCACATAAAGGCGTTGCCAATGCCAGTATTCGAAACTCAACCCTCGGACACATGGGAATCAATGCCATCGGCAGCGGTACTTTGACAGTAGAGAACT
This sequence comes from Chitinophagaceae bacterium, assembly GCA_020854215.1. Taxonomy (GTDB): domain Bacteria; phylum Bacteroidota; class Bacteroidia; order Chitinophagales; family Chitinophagaceae; genus Agriterribacter. The sequence continues at coordinate 3,270 of JADZFY010000149.1, forward strand.
GCACTATCCGGGGAAGAAGCATTATAAACCTGCGTTCCGATTATGGTAGCACCTGGCAGGGAGAGTTTATTATCCGCAACTGCGTATTCGTTCCGAACAACGGAAGACCAGGTAATGTTGTGCTGATAAACGGACATAATTCGGGTCAGCATGATTTTGGCTATACCTGTTATATGCCGGAGCGAATTACGATAGAGAACCTGTATATCAACGACACCCGCCATCCAAAAGATTATGCAGGCCCGACGATCTTTGCCAACTTCAACCCTCAATTTACCGATGAAACGTTCCGCGAAAAGTTCCCCTACGTTAAAACCCAAAAGGTGGTGCTCATCAATGTTACTACTGCAAGCGGTAAACCTTTAAGGGTTAGCGAGAATCCGGTAATGTTCAGGGATGTAAATATAGAGCACAGATAGTAATGCCGCGCGAAAACAGTTTAAGCGCCGCTCCTGTAATGAATAGGCGAAACAATGGTGCTACAATTTTAGAGGGCTTGCGTACTTCGGGCACAAGTAATTTTCGGATTTTTTTTACAACGTTTTTCCTGCGCCGGAAAAAATGGGAAGTAGCTTTCCGCAAAATGCGGGAGTTATGTGCTTCGTTCTGGACGAAGAGCCCGTGGCGCGGAAGGCGCCATCATCCCACATTGAAATGCTGTCCATTCATTTACATTTTATACAGCGGGTTGTAAAGAAATATTATGCAAGGCAAACACACAACTTTGATCAACATGTACAAAGGCTAACAGCGGAAAGGTAAAGTCTGCAAAAACCGGTATGCCGTGAAGGATTATTTGAGCTGGTGAGGTTAGCAGCCGCTCTGGGGGGAGGCACCTGGCAATGAAAACAAATAAAGAGGTATAGAACGATTTTTATTTGACCTGAAATAATAGAGAAAAATATTTAATTTGCGCCCGCATTCGGGATGTAGCGCAGCCCGGTAGCGTGCTTCGTTCGGGACGAAGAGGTCGCTGGTTCGAATCCAGTCATCCCGACTAAAATCTGAATGCCGCCATCTGGAAACAGATGGCGTAATTTTGTGCGTTATGTTGGTTGCAGCAAATAATGCATGTTTCACCTTTTGGGAGATATTATGCCGATTGGGTTTTAGGTCCATCAACCATTATTACAATAGACGACTTGATGGAGTAACGGAAGCTATGCAATCATTTCTTTTGTGTTCAAAAACCAATAGCGTTTCGATTGACGAAAAAAAGTTGAACGATTAATGTGTGAACTTCCTTACATTTGAAAACAGGATGGTGAATTGGAGAAATCAAAACAGCGGTTTCTGTTTGCTGAAAAGGTAAAACAATGCCACTGAACTTTCACTGCAACTTCATCGGTATAGTGCCTGCGCTGCTGAAACAACTAAAACGATTTGCTTATGCTTATGGAAATGTCATTCCTTTCAATCTGTTGCCTGTTCTCTTATTTTTCTCCCGGAACCCCCGCAACAGGTTCCATTCTTTTCATTGACAAGTATTCAATTCGGCGATGTTGATTCAATCCACGGGATTGCTTATCAGTTTGCGTGTATGCTTTCTGGTAGGTATACAACATTGTTAAATGCTTTGGTCAGATGAGTTCTGCTGTACCCGATAAACCGATATTACCCAATAGGGTTGCAATACCAACAGGAACATTTGTGGTAACTATGAATTTCAATATTGTACTAAAAGAAAGTACTAAAAGCAGGTTTTGAAAATGATATGCTGTGAATTAATGTATCGGGATAGGCATCTCATGGTTGGAATTGCTCATGAGCAACTCGGATAGCGTCAGCTGATTTGAATTTTCCTGTGTGGCTGAAAAAAAGTGGCATTGGCATCTCTTCATAAATGAAAAATTTTCAGGATGGGGTACCGGAATATATACCTACTGAATGAAACGACCATTAAAATTGGGGAAACAGAGGGGGAAAGCCGGAACGTAAAAAGCACCTCTGGCACTGTTCGCGCGTATGCGCTGAAAGGGATGAAGGAACCGTTGCCGGTGTGAAATACCTACACCGGGTTTCTATTAATATGTGATCTATATTTTAAAATAAAACCAAAAACATGAAACTTTCAAGACTAACACGCGAACTGGCAAGACTGCTGTTTCTTGCCCTGTTGTTGCTGGGGAGTACATTTGTATTCTCCCAACAACGAAAGATTTCCGGAAAGGTTACCAATGGGGCAGACGGGCAACCCATCCCGGGGGTAACCGTTTCAATTAAAGGTACGAACACGGCCACGGTGTCGGATGGCGAGGGGATTTTTTCAATTACGGTTCCCAATGACAACGCCGTATTACTCATTTCTTCAGTAGGCTTTGATGTGATTGAAATTGCCGTAGGTGGAAAGACGTCTATACAGGCTGTTTTAAAGGAGAAGCTTTCATCCTTAGATGAAATTGTGGTAACCGGCTATACCAGTCAGAAGAAAAAAGATCTCACTGGTGCGGTATCCGTTGTAGATGTTAATCAAATGAAGGCGCAGCCGGTAGCCAGCCCAGTTGAGGCCTTACAGGGTAAGGCCACAGGTGTACAAATCATCAACGATGGTGCACCCGGTTCTACTCCGCAAATCAGAATCCGCGGATTTAGCACCATCAACAATAATGATCCGTTGTATGTAATTGACGGGGTTCCGGTTGAAGGAAAGCTGAGCTGGTTGAACCAAAGTGATATTGAGAGCCTCCAGGTATTAAAAGATGCATCTTCCGCATCTATCTACGGTGCAAGGGCTAATAATGGCGTAGTAATTATTACTACCAAAAAAGGTAAGAATGGCACCCCGCCGAGGGTGACCTTTGATACCTATGTGGGTACTCAGACACCACGCAGAGAGACTTTCCCTAAAATGCTGAACCCGCAACAATTTGCAGAGTATCTGTATGCTTCATTCAATAATATGAATGACCCTGCGCAGGCGCCCGGGCAGGGAAGTACCACCGGTTCAAATTATGGCAGCGGTTCTACACCGGTATTGCCGGACTATTTATTGGCTGGTAAAGTAACGGGACAAAACGTTACCTCTTCAGATGCAGATCCCGAAAAATACAACTACAGCAGAGATCCTGCAACCTTCTACCAAATTGTAAAAGCAAATAAAAGTGGTACAAATTGGTTTCGGGAAATAACCAGAAATGCGCCCATTCAAAATTATATGCTCAGCGTAAGTGGCGGGGGGCAAGCCTCTAACTATGCCGTTTCCGGAGGTTATATGAACCAACAGGGTACGATTAAGTACACGGGTTTTGAAAGATATACTTTTCGGGCTAATACCAACTTTTCCGCCTTTCAAAATAGGTTTAGAGTGGGTGAAAATTTTCAATATGCCAAAACCCGGTCAAATGGTTTTGGTGTTAATCCAAATGTATCAGGAGATTATCAGGGAGAGGGTACAGCGTTAGGATTTTCGTATCGAATGCCAACCATCGTTCCAGTCTATGACATTGGAGGAAATTTTGCCGGCACGCGTGGCGACAAGCTGGGAAATTCACAAAACCCCATGTCTTTGCTGTACAGGGCCAAGGATAATTATACCTACAGTAACGTACTGTTGGGTAATGTATATGCCGAGGTGGATATCATAAAAGGATTAGTGGCAAAAACCAGCTATGGAATAAATTATGAAAACTGGAGTTCATTTGGCCTGGGTTACCCCAATCCGGAGCACTCGGAAGGCAGTATAACCAACAATTCTATGAGTGAATCCTTTGGATGGAACAGCGGATGGACATGGACCAATACCCTGAATTATAAAAAGACTTTCGGACTTCATGATATTGGCGTGCTGGCCGGCACGGAAGCCATTAAATTCACTTCCAGATTTATGTCAGGAGGAAGAAATGACTATTTCATCCTCGGTAATATGGATTATTATTACCTGAGTGCCGGATCTTCCAATATCAGTAACGGTAGCGGCGGTTACAAAAGTTCCCTGTATTCGGTATTTGGAAAGATAGATTACAGCTACAATGGCAGGTATATCCTGAGTGCCACATTAAGAAGAGACGGTTCATCGAATTTTGGTCCCGAACATAAGTACGGAACTTTTCCTGCTGTAGGCGTGGCCTGGCGCATATCGGATGAAAATTTCATGAAAGGACTTAGCTGGGTAGATGACCTTAAACTCAGGGTGGGTTATGGTGTTACCGGAAACCAGCGTATAGCACCGTTTCAGTATTTATCCCTTTACCGCTCACAACTCAACGAATCGTATTACCCGATTGCGGGTAGTGGGTTAACCTCCGGCGTTTGGCAAAACAGCTATCCAAATCCCGCGATAAAATGGGAGGAGTTGAACTCATTGAATATCGGTGTTGACTTTTCGCTGTTGAATAATACAATAGACGGTAGTATTGAGTGGTATAACCGGGATACGAAAGATATGCTTTATCCTGTACCTAAGCCAGCCATTGCGGTAGGCATGGGAAGTTCGCCATTTGTGAATATTGGGAATATGAACAACAAAGGGGTTGAAATTAGTGTGAATTATCATTACAATAAACCTAATGCCAACGATTTTACCTTTGATTTTGGACTTAATTTTTCGAAAAACGTAAATAAAATTACGGCGCTTGCTCCCTCGGTTCCTCAACAACCTTATTTGGGATACCGCAATGTTACCGTGTCTATTTTAAAACCAGGTGAACCATTCGGCTCTTTTTACGGTTACAAAATGACAGGAATTTATCAGGATGCATCAGAACTGGCTTCGGGATATACCGGTGCCCGAATTGGAGGACCTAAATACGAAGATGTATCCGGCCCCAATGGAAAACCCGATGGAAAAATAGATGCATTAGATCGTACTATTATTGGAAACCCGCATCCCGATTTTATTTATTCGTTTAGCCTGAACGCTACTTTCAAAAAGTTTGATGTGGTGATGTTCTTTAATGGCTCATATGGCAATGATCTTTATGAAGTTACCCGTCAGTTTACCGATTTTGGATTATTTGGCGGTGCTATTTCAACACGTTTGCTGGATGCCTGGAGCCCAACCAACAAAGACAGTAAAATTCCATCTCCTTACAACAAACGACCTGCGTATGAAATGAACTCCAATTCATATTATATTCAGGACGGTAGCTTTTTCAGAATGAGAAATTTACAAGTGGGCTATACGTTTGCCGATAATGCCCTGGGTAAATATGTGCGGAGTTTACGGGTTTACGTGAGTGCAACTAATTTATTTACACTTACTAAATATTCCGGAATGGATCCTGAAGTGAGCCAGTTAAGCAGCACATTTTCTGCCCCCGGTGTGGATAGCGGGGTCTATCCTGTGTCGAGACAGTATTTGGCAGGATTGTCTGTAACATTCTAATCCGTATTCTCTTTGAGTATTGTTATCAAACTAAAAGCATTTAACATGAATAAGTTAAAAATTATAAATATTGCAGTAGCGGTATGTCTGTTAGCCGTGTCATCCTGCAATGAGAGTTTTCTTGAACCTTCCCCTCAGGGGCAACTTACCAGCTCTCAGCTGAACTCAACTAATGGCGTTGAACAACTCCTCGTAGGAGCATATGGAATGCTCAATGGTAACCGAAGTGGCACCTGGGGCAACTATGCCTCTGCTCCCAGCCAGTGGTTATTTGGAGAGGTAGTATCGGATGATGCGCACAAAGGAAGTGCCAGCGATGATATTACCAGTATGAATGACCTGGAAAAAATGGTGCCCAATAGCACCAACGATCAGTTGGAAACGCTTTGGATACGAACCTATGAAGGAGTGGCGAGTTGCAATTCCGTATTAAGGGCATTGGCTACCCTGCAGGCTGGTGACGGTACTAAATTTAGCGACCAACGGGCGAAAGAAATTGAAGGTGAAGCTAAAATGTTACGTGCCCATTACTATTTCCTGCTCAGGCGGGCTTTTGTTAATGTGCCTTATATTGATGAAACCATAGCCACTGCTGATGCTACAGTAGTGCCGAACGATAAGGATATTTATCCTCAAATACAGGCAGACATTGAATTTGCTATTGCCAATCTGCCTTCAGGTAAAACCAAAGGTGATGTGGGCAGGATGAATAAAGCCATTGCACAGGCCTATCTTGGAAAAGTTCTTCTTTACCAGAGTAAGCATTCCGAGGCACTTCCCCTTTTTCAGGCATTAATCAGCGAAAAGCCGGATCTGACAACTATTCCGTTTGAGAATAATTTTCAAACAGAAACAGAAAATGGACCCGAAGCGATATTTTCAGTTCAGCATGCCGTAGATGGTTCTGTAAATGAAAATGCTAACGTAGGCGATATGCTGGGAGGTTATTATGGCAATGCTCCGGTAACTTGTTGCGGGTTTTATCAACCTTCTATTGATTTAGTAAACGCTTATAAAGTAGATGCAAGCGGATTGCCAATGCTTGATAACTCGTACAGATCGAATCCATATATTTCTGACCTGCAGGCTCCCGGCGATAAGTCTGGCTACAAATTAGATACCACCATTCACTTCGATCCCCGCCTGGATTATACGGTTGCCAGAAGAGGCGTAATGTTCAGAGACTGGGGACTAATGCCTGGTGACAGCTGGATTCGCGATCCGGCATTCAGTGGTCCCTTTCTGGGGCAAAAGCATACCATTAATAAATCATCTTTTGCCTCACAAACGGTGTCGGGAGCAGAATACGTTACCGGTTTGAATGTGAATATCATTCGTCTCTCGGACGTGTATTTGATGGCCGCGGAATGTTACATTGCTGCTGGTGATTTGGATAACGCGAGAAAATTAGTGAATAAGGTACGCGCAAGAGCTTCTAACCTTGCGCCGAAGAAGACTGCGTTCGGTAATGACGCTGCAGTGTATCAGGTGGGGCAGTATACAAATTTCCCGGATGCCGATTATGCCACCAGAGCGGTACGATTTGAACGCAGGCTTGAGTTAGCATTAGAGGGGCACCGTTTTTACGACCTGGTTCGCTGGGGTGTTCTCAAAGAAGTGAAGGAAAGCTACTCTTCTTTTGAAGCAACTTACCTTCCGGCTTTCGGAAATATTGTTGTGAATCCGTACAACAATTATTTCCCCATCCCGCAAAATCAGATAGACAGGAGTTTGGGGACATTAAAACAAAACAACGGGTATTAGCTAAAGTACAGTTCTGTTTTGAGACTGCCGGCATCAACTGCCGGCAGTTTTTTTCTTACATTTACTGCAAATCCGTTTTATGAGTGATTCGGAAATAAGAGACCTGTCAAAAGCCGCTGCGCCCATTTCTAATTTTGTTCAATGGCCGAAGAATGCGGCAGAATGGGAACAGTATAAACTAAAACAGGAACAAATTGATTTTTTTAATGAGTATGGCTATATCAGCGGAATCAAGCTGCTGACTGCCGAACAGGTAGCACAACTGAATAATGAATTGGCTGAAATAACGGATCCCGCCCATCCGGGGAACTTTCTTTTTCACGAGTTTCATTCCAATGAATCGGCCGACCCGGATACCGTATTATTCCATGCCCTGGGGCATTGGCGGATTACGCCGGGGTTTCACGATGTACTCTGGACGCCGGCTTTTGTAATGGCAGCCAGTCAGTTGTTTGGTAATGCAGCCGTTCGTTTCTGGCACGATCAGCTTTTTTGTAAGCCTGCTTTTCATGGCGGTGTTGTAGCGTGGCATCAGGATTATTCTTATTGGACCCGAACCGGGCCCATACAACACCTTACCTGTTGGACGGCATTGGATGATGCCACTACGGAAAACGGATGCTTATATTACGTGCCCGGAAGCCATAAGTGGGGCCTGCTTAAAAAACCTGAACTGGCCGGCGAAATGGACGGATTAATGCAGTTTTTGACGGATGACCAGAAAGCGGATTTCACTACCGTACCCGTAGAACTCAAAGCCGGGTATGCTACATTTCATCACCCGCTCATGGTGCACGGATCACATGAAAACCGTTCCCATCGTTCACGAAGAGCCTTTGTGCTCAATGTGTTTAAAGAGGGAACCGTTTCCAACTCCGATGGTGAACTATTGCAGGGTGTGCCCGGCATAGCCAAAGGCCATAAAATGGAAGGGCAATTCTTCCCCTTGCTATTTGATCCTGCAGTTTAATAAACCTTTGATGCAACGCATTTCCAACCATTTGAAGAAGAAATCGCAGAAAAAGTTCTGCCATTTCCTGAAATCATGAAGAATTTTTTCCTCAGTTTTTTGGTTGTTGCGCTCCCGTTATCATGCGCCGGTGATAGTTGATTTGCCCAATATGATAGTTCAAATGTGATAATAAATAGATGAGAAAATAACTGGTATTGGTTTTTTCGTCAAGCACCGGAAGTAGGTAATCTTTTTGGAGATCGTTTTTAGACAACTGCTCCAGTGTATCCGTTACTACTGTACGGGTAGTATCAATGTCTTCCAGTAATTTACTGCGCGGAACATTTTTTACCCGAAATTCGGCATCTCGGTTGCGTACATACCCGGAGTCGCCTAATACCGATCCAATATAGTGTTGAAGGTTACCCGTAAGATGGAGACAGAGATTTCCGCCGCTGTTGGCAATACCTTCGGATACCTGCCAGAGTTGTTCATCTTTTGGATAAAGGCTGATTTCTTCTTTAAGCTTGTCGAGATCTTTCTGAAAAAGTGGGATAAGATGTTTGGTGATCATGCTGGATATATTGTGAAAAAAAGGTACAAATTTGAGTTTTCTTTTTTAAAAAATGACTGAAAATTTTGAAGCTCCTTTTGAAAACGCATAAAACGAGCGGAATCGTATTTTATCACGTAGCTAAAAAGAAGCCAAAATCCTTGCCTGTTGCCGCATTTAGTGCTACCTTTGCACTCCCAATTTAAAACCATTGGGTTTATTTTATGTCAGATGCAAATCAAATTTCTAACCAGTCTGCCGCAGAGGTGGGCTCAAACGCTGATTTACAGGAGGTTGCCCTTGAACCTGCAGCGACAACAACAGTACCTGTAGAGGCAAAGATCGTATCGGAAGAACCGGTTACTGCCCACGATGATTTTGACTGGAGTATTGACAAACGGAATGTTGCCTCCTACAGTAAAGAAGAAAAAGAGAAGTATGATTCCGTTTATGAGGGTACTTTCAAATCTATTTCTGATAATGAAATGGTGGAGGGTATTGTGGTAGGGCTTACTAAAACCGATGCCGTAATCAATATTGGTTTTAAAAGTGACGGATTGATCTCTTTAAATGAATTCCGCGACTTACCGGGCGTAAAAGTGGGCGATGCCGTTGAAGTAATGGTGGTAGAAAAAGAAGACCGCGAAGGTCATCTGCACCTTAGTCGCAGGCAGGCACGTATTACCCGTGCATGGGAACGCATTGTGGAAATACATAAAACCGGTGAAGTGGTTACCGGAACGGTTACCAGCAAAACCAAAGGTGGCTTGATCGTTGACGTGTTTGGAATGGAAACCTTCCTGCCCGGATCGCAAATTGATGTTAAACCGGTTACCGATTATGACCAGTTTGTGGGTAAAACCATGGAGTTTAAGGTGGTTAAAATTAATGAGACCATTAAGAACGCGGTGGTGTCGCATAAGGCACTTATAGAAAGTGATATTGAAGCTCAACGTGCTGAAATTATCAGCAAGCTCGAGAAAGGACAGGTACTGGAAGGAACCATTAAGAATATTACAGACTTTGGTGCGTTCCTCGACCTCGGTGGTTTGGACGGTTTGTTGTATATCACCGACATCAGTTGGGGCAGAATTAACCACCCGGCTGAAGTATTGAAATTGGATCAAAAGCTGAATGTGGTTGTACTTGATTTTGATGATGATAAGAAACGCATCAGCCTCGGATTAAAACAACTCACTCCGCATCCCTGGGATACACTGCCCGAATCAGTAGCTGAAGGAAAGATAGTGAAAGGTAAAGTAGTGAACATCGAAGACTATGGTGCATTCCTTGAAATATTACCCGGCGTGGAAGGATTGGTGCATGTAAGTGAAATTACATGGGCAAATACCCCTATCAATGCAAAGGAATTCTTTAAACTCAGCAATGAGCATGAGGCTAAGATCGTTACGCTCGATAAGGATTCCCGGAAGATGAGCTTATCTATCAAACAGCTTACTCCTGATCCCTGGAATGAAATTGAAAACAAGTACCCGGTGGAAAGTCGTCATAAGGGATTAGTAAAGAATATTACCCCCTACGGCGTGTTTGTTGAATTGGAACCGGGTATCGGGGGCATGATTCATATCAGTGACCTGAGCTGGCTTAAACGCTTTAATCATCCCGGTGAATATACTAAAGTGGGCGCCGAAATTGATATCATGATACTGGGTATTGATAAGGAGAACCGCAAATTACAATTAGGACATAAACAACTGGAAGAAGATCCATGGAATGCATTGCAGGATACATTTGCTGTAGGTTCTGTACATGAAGGTACAGTGATCCGCAGGGATGACAAAGGTGCTGTGGTGCAATTACCCTACGGGCTTGAAGGTTTTGCGCCTAACCGGCACCTGCTGAAGGAAGACGGTAAATCTATTGGTGCTGATGAAACCAGCCAGTTTATCGTGATCGAATTCGACAGAAATGAGAAGCGCATCGTTCTTAGCCATACCCGTATTTGGGAGCAGGCAAAATACGATGAGAAAGAGGCAGAGAACAAGGAGAGAAAGGTGGAAGCTGCGAAAACCAAGAAGGCCGTAAAAGATATACAGAGCAAAGTGGAAAAAACCACCCTCGGTGATCTGGGCGTTCTTGCAGAACTGAAGAAGAAGATGGAACAGGGTGGAAACGACGCTTCCGGAAATACACCGGTGGCTGAGTAACTACTCCTTAATAGTAGAAATTCTTATTTCAAAATCCGCTGTGTACAACACAGCGGATTTTTTTTATCTGAATTCTTTTTTTAGTTAGGAATCCTAACTATATTTGAACAGGCGATTTTGCCTTTTCACCTACCAATACGCAACAATATGAGTAAATCAATTTTTTATCATGCAGGTTGTCCGGTTTGTTTAAGTGCGGAGCACGACATTATTAATTTAATTGGACAGGATAACGTTGAGGTCGTTCACCTCGGCGAAGATCGTAACCGGATTGCTGAGGCGGAGAATGCCGGTATAAAATCGGTTCCCGCGCTGGTTACTCCCAATGGGAATGTGCTTCATATTAATTTCGGTGCTTCAATGGCTGATGTGAGAGGGTGACATGCCGTTTGTATTTTGCTTATTTCGGAAATGTGGCAGCAGGAGAAAGGAACATTTCTAAATTTAACCCGCCGATGCATGGCACACAAATAGGTGGTGAGGAAGGTCTGAATATTTGGGAATGTTCCTTTTGCAATAAAGAATGCAGCATTTTACTTTTATACCGGAAAATAGCAAAATATGAAACATTCAGATTTTGATCCGAAGTACCAGAATCAACATGTAGAGAGTAGGATAGTTGCTGCGCTGGAAAAAATTTCCCAGGCATTTCGTGTATTGCTGTGGCAGGAAAGCAGGGAGTTTGCACTGAGTCCTATCCAGGTGCAGGTATTGATTTTTTTATTGCACCACAGTACAAAAAAGGGAAAGGTAAGTTATCTTGCCCGTGAGTTTAATATGACCCGGGCAACAATAAGTGATACGGTGAAATCCCTTGATCAAAAAGGGCTAATACAGAAGCTGACCGTACCAAAGGATGGCAGAAGTTATCACATACAATTATCGGAGAAAGGACGGGAGATGGCTGTTAAAGCTTCACTTTTCACCAACGAAATACATACGCCTGTTGACCAATTGCATCCTGATGACAAGGAAAATCTACTGCTGAGTTTGCTCAATATTATTCGTCATTTAAACCGGGCAGGCATTATTACTATTCCCCGAATGTGTATGACCTGCGCGTATTATCAATCGCAAAATGAAAACCATAAACATTTCTGTCATTTACTCCATCAGGAGTTGCAGGTTACCGATTTGAGACTCGATTGTCCCGAGCACAAAGCGATAACCTGAAACCGTGACAGCGCCTCCATTAATTGGCCCAGGTATTGTTCGAGTCATCAACGTCCGGAAACGCGTGATCCGGATCTATAACTACCTTGCGTAAAGCATCAGTTGTGTTTATCTTAAACGTCCACGATTGATTGTTCTGCCAAATTTCAATGGGTAGTGTTTTTCGGTTGGTACTGCCATTTACGGTGGTGTACTCCACAATAACCGGCATTGCCATTTGTGCTGCATTGGAAATGCTGATTAATGCACCTTGTTTGGGATCACCATTCACGTACTCTACTTTGTCAATAACCTGGTCTAATGCATAACTGTTTAAGAACATTCCCCGCCAGAACCACGACAGGTCTTCGCCACTGCTGTTTTCCATACTACGGAAAAAATCCCATGGCGTGGGATGCTTATAAGCCCACTCACTGATATAGTGCCGGAACGCAAAGTCGAATCGGTCTTGTCCCAGTATCTGGTTTCTGAGTAACTCCAGTGCATAACCGGGTTTATAGTAGAGCAGGTTCCCAATATTTCGTTCTTTCATCGCATCGGGGGTATTATAGATAGACTCAATCTGCGGTCCAAACATGTATCCTGTCTGATGCGGATCTCTTTTTCTTGATTGATATTCCCCATTGTTGAATTCGGAAGTAGATATGCCGTTAATAAACGTATTGAATCCTTCGTCCATCCAGCCATATCGTCTTTCGTTACTGCCTACAATCATCGGAAACCAGGTATGACCAAATTCATGATCGGTTACGCCCCATAATCCCGCACCTGTTGCCCTTGCGCCGCAAAAAACAATAGCCGGATATTCCATGCCACCCACGTTGCTGGCTACATTTACTGCTGAATAGTAGGGGTAAGGATACCAACGCTTCGAATAGTTCTCGATAGAGGCTTTGGTATATTCTGTAGATCTGCCCCAGGCTTCTTTTCCAGCCGATTCGGCAGGATATACCGACATGGCCAAACCGGTTTTACCATCCGGCAGATTCATTTTAGCAGCATCCCATATAAAAGATCGGGAGGCTGCCCACGCAAAATCACGAGAGTTATTTATTCTGAACTTCCACGTGAGGGATGCTTTTTGCGGCTGAGCCTTAGGGTTGGTAACATCGTCTTTTCCGCGTATGATTACCGTTTGATTGCTTTCCTTCGCCCGGTTGTACCGGTTTAGTTGTTCAGTTGTAAGAACTTCTTTTGGGTTTTGTAGTTCACCTGAACCGGCAACAATCATTCCTGAAGGAACGGTGATGTTTACGTCAAAATCGCCATACTCAAGGTAAAACTCACTTGCGCCTAAATAGGGATCGGTGTTCCAACCGCGTATATCATCAAACACGCACATCCGGGGATACCATTGTGCTATCGAATACACGGCGCCGTTAGCGGCAGAAAGGATGCCGGTTCTATCCGCGCCGTACTGCGGAACGGTATAGTTGTAGACTATTTTAAGTTTCAACTCACCGCCCTTTGCCGCGAGAGGTTTATCCAAACGCACCTGCATACGGGTATCATTAATGATATATTGGGCATCGGATTCTTTTTGAGCTTCAACAAGGCTGACCGACTGAAATCTGAATCCGCCTTTGAAGTCACTGCTGGCATCTCCATACCGGCTGCGACCGGTAGCCGGCATTTTGGAATGTCCCCGCGACGAGTCGTTAAACAGATTTTGATCCAACTGTAACCACAGATAAGACAGTTGTTGCGGACTATTGTTTTTATAATGCAGCACCACGGTTGCCGTTACTTCATTTTTGCTTTCGTTCAGGGCTGCATCAATGTGGTAGTTAACTCTGTTTTGCCAATAGGCAGGACCCGGGGAGCCATTGGCTCCACGATATTCATTACCGTTATACGTGTAGAAAAGTGGCGAAAAAAGTGTACGGTTGTCGTAGCCTGTGCCCCGCCCGGACACGTCCTGTGCAACAACGCCATTCAATACCGACAAAGCAACAAGGATAAAAATAATTTTTTTCATGATCAACTTTTAGTTTTAACAGGTAGGTATTGCAACCGTTTTTCATGGCAATACCGGGTTTAATTCATTGGAGTGAAAATAAACAAAACTGGCGAAGCACACCTGTAAATATGTAAAGGGTTTGTTATTGTAGAGATTCCAGTAGTTTTCTGCCCTCTGCCTTTAATGCTTCATCATCGCCGGTACGGGGTGGCATTTTAACCATTTTTTGAAGTACTGCTATTGCTTCGCCAGTGCTATGGTGCTGAACGTAGGTTTTGGCGAGATCAAGATAGTTTAGTAATAGCCAGGGGTTAGCCTTCCTGGCTTTTTCAAAATCTATGATAGCTGCTTCCAGCGTTGCTTTTGGCATACCACCAAATAATAATTTTACAGCAGCTTTTTCCGGTGCATTCAGATTGAAAATTTCAATATTCCATTTCCCCGATAAGTATAAAGCACCGGCGTGTTCCGGATTAAACAGCAAAGACGAGTCTGTATAATATTTCATGTCTCTTAAATGAGCTGCCCGGTCTTTTCCTTTAGCGACCGAAGCCTGTTTCATAGACGTATACGCCATAACATAATAGGCCTCTGCAAAATTCTCTTTCTGTTTTAGTGCGGTTTCGGCATAAGTTTTAGCAGTTGCAAAATAGCTGCTTCGCTGACTTTCATTTTTTATTCGGCTGCCTATTCTTCCCGTTAATTCAGCGGACTTACATAGTGCAATAATATTATTTGGTTGTAGTTTTAATACCGATTGATAGGTTTGCAATGCTTCGGTTTCTTTTAAATCCCGCTCCTGCCGGGCCGCCTGTTCCAGAAGAGGATTCATATCCTGAGCATAAATCACACAAATGAATAAACAGGTTAATGCAGATAAGAAGCTTTTTTTCATAGTTGATGCTGATTTTGAAGAATATTCGGTAAGATGATCAATTGGAGTATTGTTGATGAAAGGAGACGTTTGTTTCACCCTGGAAATTAAATAGTGGCGGATTAAGTTTACTTATAGAAACATTTATTTCAAATATTATGGGGAAGCGCTGCTTTATCTGTTGTGCGATATCCATGGCAATGGTTTCCAGCAGCGGCTCCGGTATATTCATCCGGTCTTTCACCAATTGATACAATATGGCATAGTTTACCGTGTCGTTAAGGTGGGTAATTATTCCGGCAGGTTCGGAAAAACAGACATCCACATTCACTTCAAAATCATTTCCCGTTTCCCTTTCTTCTTTATACAATCCATGAAAGGCATGAAATCTTAAATGACGCAGAGAAATCTTCAGCATAACGTTTTGTGGTATTGCGTAACGTGCGTATGTTAATAGGTAAAAGGAAACGAAACGGATAGGCGGAAATCAAAAAGCGCTATTCATATGGGCACATCAATATATTCTTACCAATCGCCTCTCCTAATTTTCGGTTCCCTTCTCAATCCTTATCATTCATTGTCTCTCTCAATGCAATCCTTTTTCATTGAGCCAGCGTTCCGCGTCTAAAGCGGCCATACAGCCTGTGCCGGCAGCGGACACTGCCTGTCTGTATATTTTATCCTGTACATCGCCTGCGGCAAATACACCTGGCACATTCGTTTTGGTAGATCCCGGTATCGTTTTCAAATAACCCGCTTCATCCCTATCCAGCCATTCCTTGAAAATCGCCGAATTGGGTTCATGTCCGATGGCTACAAAAAAGCCGCTGATCGCAATGGTTTGAATTTCGCCTGTCTTTCTATTTCTAATGCGAACTGCTTCTGTTTTATTTTCTCCCAGTATTTCCTCCGCTTCGGTATTCCAGTATATCTTAATGTTTGGCGTATTCAATACCCTTTCCTGCATCACTTTCGATGCTCGCATTTCGCTGCGGCGCACCAGCATATGCACGGTGGGACATAATTTAGAAAGGTAAAGCGCTTCTTCGGCTGCGGTGTCACCGGCGCCCACAATCGCTACTTCTTTTCCGCGAAAGAAAAATCCGTCACATACGGCGCATGCACTTACTCCAAAGCCGTTCAGGCGTTCTTCACTTTTTAAACCAAGCCATTTTGCAGACGCTCCGGTAGCGATAATTACTGCGTCTGATTCAATTAATTTTTCATCGTCTATCCATACTTTATGCGGATGTGCCGAAAAATCAACTTTTGTGGCCAGCCCAAAGCGAATATCTGCTCCCATACGTGCCGCCTGCTTCTCAAAGTCTACCATCATTTGCGGACCCTGTACACCGTCGGGGTAACCAGGGTAATTTTCAACATCCGTGGTGATGGTAAGCTGTCCGCCAGGCTGAATGCCCTGATATAGAACCGGATTCAAATTGGCGCGGGCAGCATAAATTGCTGCCGTATAACCAGCGGGACCTGAGCCAATAATCAGACACTTCACTTTTTCCGATGCTTTGATATCCTGATGCGATTCCATTTGTTTCGTTTTATAATTTGGTACCTGGTAGGGTTGATGAATTTGAAATTCTGCAAATTTAACGAAAAAAAATCCCGGCATCTGAATGATCAAATACCGGGAATGGTTCTGGCGTAAAAAATTACATCGCTTTACCCCAAATAGGCTTTCAGGGAACTGCTGTACCTCGCTTTTTGAAGACGTTTAATCGCTCTTTCCTTTATCTGGCGGATACGCTCTTTGGTTAAATCGTATTTTTGACCGATTTGTTCAATGGTAACACCATTCTCACCGTCCAGTCCAAAATATGCGTTTACAATTTCCGCTTCGCGGGGGCTAAGCGACTTTAAAACTCTGCGAATTTCGTTGCGCAGAGAATCTTTCATCACATCGTCGTCGGTGTCAGAGCCACCTTCCAGCAGGTCGCCCATAGCTACATCTTCTGCTTCGTGAACCGGAGCATCCAAAGACGTATGGCGGGTATTGCTTTGAAATATATTGTTGATCTCTGTTTCACTCATTTCCAGTAATTCTGCCAATTCTTCAGTACTCGGCTCCCGTTCGTGCTCCTGTTCAAACGCCATATATGCTTTATTGGCCTTATTATAGGTTCCAATTTTATTTTGGGGCAACCGAACCAAACGTCCCTGTTCTGCCAATGCCTGTAAAATAGACTGGCGGATCCACCACACAGCATAAGAAATAAATTTAAAACCCTTGGTTTCATCAAACCGTTGAGCCGCCTTTATTAAACCCAAATTTCCTTCATTAATCAAATCACTTAGCGATAATCCCTGGTGTTGATATTGTTTGGCAACGGAAACAACGAATCTGAGGTTAGCCTGAACCAGTTTATCCAAAGCCCTCTGATCACCCATTTTTATGCGCTGCGCCAGCACTGTTTCCTCTTCCGGGGTAATCATTGAAATTTTGGATATTTCCTGCAGATATTTTTCCACCGCCTGCGAGTCGCGGTTGGTAATTTGCGTAGCAATTTTAAGTTGTCTCATGATCTGTTTATTAATAATGTATAGTAGTTACCGTATATAGGCATTGAGTACAATCAGGCTGAATATCGGGCTATCTGGATAGAGACAGGTTGGTGGACGAATGAGTTGCAATCTGAGTGCAAACGAATTGTTATTTATTCCCAAAACCTGCGTCTGAAACGATTGGTAAAGGTAATACGGAAAACTTTTATCTCATAGCGTTTGCAGAAAAAGAAATCAAGAAAAGCTAAAATAAAATGTAGAATCAACATTTTTTGGAAATGCAAACGATTGTTTTATGGAATGCATCCTGTAGTGTCCGGTGGCTAAATAGGTGATTTAGCATTTGTTTAACAAATGGCTGGGGCTGAATATCGTCCTTTTTGCCCATTGGGGGCTTTCGTGTATGCGGAGATACAATACCCCCTATAGTTCCCGTCGGGTTTTGGAACGCGCTACCATTTTCATCCCTTTAAGCACCGTATCTTCCCGGCAGTTTGCTTATATGTATATTCGTGATATGATCATAGATTTTCGATCCGATACGGTAACCCGGCCTACCGCTGAAATGCTGGAAGTAATGATGACGGCGGAAGTGGGTGATGATGTATTTGGAGAAGACGAAACAGTCAATTCCCTCGAGGCTTACGCGGCAGGATTGTTTAATATGGAAGCAGGGTTGTTCTGCGCCAGTGGTACGATGAGCAATCAGATTGCCATTAAATGCCACACGGAGCCGGCAGAAGAAGTGGTGTGTGAAACGCAGGCACATATTTACCGGTACGAAGGGGGTGGAATTGCGTTCAATTCCGGATGCCAGGTGAAACTGGTGGATGGTAACCGCGGTCGAATATCGGCGGAGGACATACGTGCGGTCATCAATCCCGTTGATATTCATAAGCCGCCCACCCGACTGGTGAGTTTGGAGAATACCTCCAACAGGGGAGGAGGGAGTTGTTATGATATTGAAGAGATAAAAAAAATATCCGAATTATGCCGGCAGGAGAATCTTCGGCTCCACCTGGATGGCGCCCGCTTGTTTAATGCATTGATTGCACGCAGGGAGAAGCCAGGTGATTATGGAGCGTTGTTTGACAGTATTTCAATTTGTTTGAGTAAAGGCCTTGGTGCTCCGGTGGGAAGCATTTTGCTGGGCAACAACGCATTTATTCAAAGAGCACGCCGTATCAGAAAGTTATTAGGCGGGGGCATGCGTCAGGCAGGATATTTGGCTGCTGCCGGTTTATACGCATTGAAAAATAACGTAAACCGACTTCAGGATGATCATGCACACGCTAAACAAATTGAGCAGGTACTGAAGGGGCTGAATTATGTAAAAAGTATTATGCCCGTAGAGACGAATATCATCATCTTTGAAGTAGAAACGTGCCGAACTGCTGCCGGAACAGTGGCTAAACTCAAAGAGAAAGGTGTGCTGGCCTATGCTATTGCAGCACAACAAGTACGGTTGGTAACCCACCTCGATATTTCGCAATCAATGACAGACAAAGCCTGCTCCATTTTGGAGGATTTGCAACGGTAATTGCAGGACTTCCTATCTTTGAACAAATCCCCAATATATGGCGTTTCCACAAAAAAATCCAGTTCAAACAAAAGCATGGAAAGCACTCAGCGAGCATTATGCCACGCTACGTAACAAGCAAATCAAAGATTTGTTTAGTGAAAATCCTTCCCGTTTTGATCAGTATTCTATAGATTTTGAAGATATCTTATTCGATTATTCCAAGAATATCATTGACGCGCAAACACTGCAATTACTGGTGAGTTTGGCAACCGAATGTGGTTTGAAAGAAGCAATTTCGGCGATGTTCAGCGGTGAAAAGATCAACCAAACTGAAAATCGTTCTGTGTTGCATACTGCCCTGAGAAATTTTTCAGGAAAGCCCGTGTTGTCAGATGGAAAAGATGTGATGCCAGGCGTACAATCTGTTTTGGCTCAGATGAAAGATTTTGCCGGACGTGTTCATAGCGGTGACTGGAAAGGATACACCGGTAAGAAGATAAAGTATATTGTAAATATTGGAATTGGGGGGAGTGATTTGGGTCCGGTGATGGTAACCGAAGCCTTGAAACCCTATTGGGTAGAAGGTATCCAACCTTTCTATGTGTCAAATGTAGATGGCACGCATATCGCCGAAACGCTTAAAAAAGTAACTCCCGAGGAAACACTTTTTCTGATTGCTTCCAAAACCTTTACCACGCAGGAAACGATGACGAATGCTCATACCGCCAGGAATTGGTTCCTGCAATCTGCCAAAGATGAAAAGCAGATCGCCAAGCATTTTGCAGCACTTTCTACTAATGAAAAAGAAGTAGTGGCTTTTGGTATTGATACCAAAAATATGTTTGAGTTTTGGGATTGGGTGGGTGGACGCTATAGCTTATGGAGTGCCATTGGCCTGTCTATTGTACTTACCATCGGATATGACCGTTTTGAGGAATTACTCCGGGGGGCACATGCAACAGACACTCATTTTCAAAAGGCGCCATTTGAGAAAAACATACCTGTAGTTATGGCGCTGATTGGCTTGTGGTACACGAATTTCTTTGGGGCTCAAACGGAGGCCATCCTTCCCTACGACCAGTATTTGCATCGTTTTGCTGCCTATTTCCAACAGGGTAATATGGAGAGCAACGGTAAATATGTTGACCGCGCGGGGAATAAAACAACGTATTCAACAGGTCCGGTAATTTGGGGCGAACCTGGAACTAATGGGCAACATGCATTTTATCAGTTAATACACCAGGGAACCGTGCTGATCCCCTGCGATTTTATTGCACCTGCTATCAGTCATAATCCTATTGGTGATCATCATCCTAAACTATTATCCAACTTTTTTGCCCAAACAGAAGCGTTGATGAACGGCAAAACTGCTGCGATGGTGGAAAGTGAACTGGACAAATTATCCGATACGGATAAAACTAAACTTGTACCCTTTAAGGTTTTTGAAGGGAACCGGCCTACAAATTCGTTTCTAATTAAGAAGATTACTCCATATACCCTGGGGCAGCTTATTGCTTTATATGAGCATAAGATTTTTGTGCAAGGGGTAATTTGGAATATCTACAGTTTTGATCAGTGGGGAGTTGAACTGGGTAAACAATTGGCAGGAAAAATTTTACCTGAGTTGACGGGTGAAGATATAACCACGTCGCACGATGCTTCCACCAATGGGTTAATTAATAGGTATAAGCAGATAAGAAAAGGATAAACGTATTTTTTCGCAATAAGAAAACCCCGGGTAGCCGGGGTTTTTAATTCTATATATAAGCTGTAAAAGCTATGCTTACCATTTATCCACTTCTTCATCCGCGCCGTTGTTTTTGGCAGATGAATCATCTATAACAGCGGAGGTTTCAGCAACACTAACAGCCTCATCAGCAACAGCGTCTATTTCGCCATCTTCATTTTCACCCAGCGGACTGTCATGGTTAAATGCATCAAAGTCAAAGTCAGGCATCAACTCTGTTTTAACATGGTCAACAGCCTCGTTCAGCGCTTTGATAAATTTGTTGAAATCTTCCTTATAAAGAAAAATTTTGTGTCTGTCATATCCGTTGTCATTGAAACGTTTACGGCTTTCCGTGATGGTTAGATAGTAATCCTGGTTACGGGTGCTTCTAACATCAAAGAAATAGGTTCTGCGTTTTCCTGCACGGATGCGCTTGCTATACACACTCTCCATCTTTTTGTCATTGTTGTCGTACGCCACAGTAAAATTTTTTAAAGGTTTAACTTGTTCCTTGTTTTAAGAGGGACAAAGATAAAATTGTTTTTGAATTGACAAAATTTTAACCAAACTCTTCGCCCGACTATTTTGCGGCTATTTTAGGCTTCTTTTTGCTCTTGTTCCTGTTGTTGCCGGTACATTTCCGCATAGTGTCCGTTCAGGGTGAGCAACTCGTCGTGTGTTCCCTCTTCCTGTATGCTGCCATTGTCCATTACGATAATCCGGTCAAAAGTAAAAAGGCTGAAAATGCGGTGGGTAATGATTATGGCTGTTTTTTGCTGTAAAAAATCGTACAGGTTACCTATTATTTCCTTTTCGGTTCTTGCATCAACAGCACTGAGGCAGTCGTCAAATACAACTATTTCCGGGTCTTTAATCAATGCTCGGGCTATGGATATCCGTTGTTTTTGTCCGCCGCTGAGTGTTACACCCCGTTCACCCACTGCGGTTTGAAATCCCTGGGGGAACCGGTTAATTTCCCTGTCAATGCTCGCCTGCCGGGCGGCCTTTCGAACCATTTCCTCCGATGCTTCATCCAGTCCAAATTGAATATTGCCCGATATACTGTCGGAGAACAGAAAAACGTCCTGGGGAAC
This sequence comes from Chitinophagaceae bacterium, assembly GCA_020854215.1. Classification (GTDB taxonomy): domain Bacteria; phylum Bacteroidota; class Bacteroidia; order Chitinophagales; family Chitinophagaceae; genus Agriterribacter. The sequence goes on from JADZFY010000149.1 coordinate 24,899, forward strand.
GTAGCTGATCTGCTGCCTCAGGTTACGCAGTTGTATTTGCCGGATATCGGTTCCGTCAATCAGAATTTTCCCCTGGGTTGGATCATACATTCGCAGCATCAATTGTGCAATGGTTGATTTTCCGCTACCCGTTTTTCCAATAATGGCAACCTTTGTTCCCCGGCGAATGACTAAGGAGAAGTCCTTTAATGCCCTGATACCCGTGTGAGAATAAGTAAAATCAACCTTTTCAAAACGGATATGCCCCTGCAATTGAACAGCCGCCGCGTGTTCTTCATTTTTAACGTCGGGAACAGTATCCAAAAATTCGTTAAGTCTTTTTTGTGAGGCGGACGCCCTTTGTACCATACTGGCAACCCAGCCTATGGAACTTACCGGGAAGGTGAGCATATTAATATATACAACAAATTCTGCTATGGTTCCTATGGTGATGTCGTTGGGGTTGCTGATATGATACAATCCGCCTATCATTATCGTGAGCAATGTACTCAAGCCTATCAGCAGACTTATCGAGGGAAAATAGATTGCTTCAATTTTTGCAAGATTAACGGCACTCTTTTTATAAGCTTCGCTGTTCCTCTCAAAAAAATGCTCCATATTGGACTCCTGTACAAAAGATTTAATCACCCTAATTCCGGAGTACGATTCCTGGGCGTTGGTGGTGAGGGTGCTGAGTTGCGCCTGGATATGTTCGCTTCGTTTATGGATAATGGTGTTTACCATATAAATCGTGATCGCGAGAACAGGAAGTGGCGCCAGTACATAAATAGTGAGTTCCCAGTTTTTTTGGAACATATAAAAAAGACTTAAACCGATCAGCGCCACCAGGTTGATAAAATACATCATGGCGGGTCCGGTGTACATTCTCACCCGACTTACATCTTCCGCCATTCTGCTCATTAAGTCACCCGTGCTGTGTGTTTTGTAAAAAGCGGTATCCAGTTCCTGATAGTGCCGGTACACTTCATTTTTCTGATCATATTCTATGAAACGGCTCATCACAATAAGGGTTTGCCTCATGAAGAACATAAAAATTCCTCTCAGTAAAGCCAATACCAGCAGTGTAACCCCGCATATCATCACCAGCCAGGCAAGATCATGCGTCCGGATTTTTTGTTCGATCTCGTGAATAAATATTTTTACAAGGGGGTCATATTCTTTCGACAGTAATTTATCATATTCCGGTTGTTGCCCGTCGCCCTGGCTCAGCCTGATTTGTACCTTGTCCATTACGTACCCCGTAACCTGGGGCGCCAGAATACCAAAATAGTTAGACACAACTACAAAGAGAATACCTAATAAAAAACGCCACCTGTATTTTTTGAAATATTTATTAAGAGCTTTTAAATGCTTCAAACCGATTCTTAATTTATGCAAATGTAGGGAAAGGCGATTACCCCGCCCGCTGAAGTGGAGGAGCGGTTCGTAACAGGCTTTATGTTGGTATATTTGATATGTGGCTGTTGTTGCAGGGTTAAATAAGAATGGGGGAGTGAAATGCATTTTCATTCAATGCATAGCAACGAAAATGGAATATTTTTTGTCTGTGTAAATACCAGTGTTTTCAACTATGCGGTTTTTCTGTTTATTAATTTTTCTTGTACTATTCCTGAGGCAGCTTCCGGCGCAACAACCGCCGGGAAGG
>JADZFY010000150.1 GCA_020854215.1 Chitinophagaceae bacterium
GCTCCCACAAAAGTTGTAAGGATCCACTATGCGTTTGTAAAGCAGCAGGAGCCGTGTGGCCCGGCAGTACACTCACATCACTGATATGGTAAAGAAAGGCTTCGAGATTTCTGCGACCCACTTCTTTGGGATCTTTGATTCGCAACGAGCCTGCCGCGGCATTTCGGGGGTTAGCGAGCCGGTCGGTTCCTTCTTCTTCCAGCATATCATTATACGCTTTGAAATGATCTTTGTTCATCAGTACCTCACCTCTGATTTCCATTTGCTGGATACCGTTGGACAACAGATTTGCCGACAGGGGAACAGATCTGATCTGCCGTATATTGGTGGTAATGTCATCGCCCACTATGCCGTCTCCTCTGGTAGCTCCGCGAACCAGCATATCGTTTTCATATATCAGTGAAATACTTGCACCATCAAATTTTGGTTCAACACAGTACGTTATTTCCTCCAGCCCGCTTAGTTCTCTTGCCTTGCGGTCAAAATCAACCAGGTCTGCGGCGTTGTAAGAATTATCGAGCGATAACATGGGTACCAAATGCTGCACTTTGGGAAAATCTTTGATCAGCCCCTTTGACACCCGCTGCGTAGGCGAATCGGCAGTAACGAGATTGGGATGCTCCCGTTCCATTCTCTCCAGCACTTTGTATAACCTATCGTATTCCTGATCAGCAACAAGCGGATCATTCATCACATAATAGCGGTACTCATGAAAGCGCAGCAGATTACGCAATTCTCCTATTTGCGATGCGTCCATTGATTGATCCTGCTTCTTCAATAGTCCGGCAGTCTGCTGTTGTAAAACTTGTGTTTGTTCTTTGGTATACATTGCAGCGGTTTTGAGCTGTAAAAATAGATCAAAGATGTTTGCGGATCGTCTGCATTTTCGGCATAATTCATTACCTTACTTCTATCACGTCAACATTGACAATATGAAGATCTTTTATCTCCTCTTTACGCTTTTTGCTATGATGGGTTGTCGTTCAAAAACCCCTGTTGATCTTGTTATACACCATGGCGTAATATATACGGTTGACAGCATTTTCACGGTTGCGGAAGCGATGTGTGTCAACGACGGAAAAATAGTAGCCGTTGGCAGCAATACCGAAATACTCGACTTGTACCCTGCCGATAAAATGATTGACGCCGGTGGCCGGCCCATATACCCCGGATTTATTGACGCGCATGCTCACTTTTACGGTTATGCGCTCAGTCTGCAGGAGGTAGATTTAACCGGCACTAAGAGCTGGAACGAATGTCTGGAACGCCTCAGACGTTTTGTTGCAGACAAACCTCTTGCACCGGGCCAGTGGATTGTGGGGAGGGGATGGGATCAGAATGACTGGCAGGAAAAGATTTTTCCCACAAAGGATAGTTTGGATATATTATTTCCGAACAACCCCATTTTACTCGGAAGAATTGACGGACATGCGGCTATTGCCAATGAGGCTGCACTGCGTCTGGCAGGATTGAAGGCAGGAGCTACCACCAAAGGCGGTTTAATAGAAACACGGCACGGCCGGTTAACCGGCATACTCATTGATAATGCCATCGGCAGTGTCCGTACGCTGATTCCCGAATCTACCGCTGATGCGTTGCAGGCTGCTTTTAAAAAGGCCGAAGGCAACTGCTTTGCAGCCGGACTCACGACTATTGTTGATTGCGGACTCATGCGCCGGCAGGTAGAGCAGATAGATAGTTTGCAAAAAAATGGAGCGCTTCGCATGAGGGTGGTAGCCCTACTCTCCGACGCAACGGAAAATTATGATTATTATCTTCCTAAAGGAGTGTATAAGACGAGCCGGCTGAATGTAAACGGTTTTAAACTGTTTGCAGACGGCGCTTTAGGATCAAGAGGCGCCTGCCTGCTGCAACCCTATCACGATCAACCGGGGTGGCGGGGCTTTATGCTCAATGACACCGCACACTTTGCAACGGTGTTAAGAAAGATATACAACTCTCCCTTTCAGGCATGCACACACGCTATTGGCGATTCCGCCAACCGTACCATTCTTAAATTGTATGCCGGTATCTTAAAATATAAAAATGACCGGCGCTGGCGCATTGAACATGCGCAAATTGTAGATACCGGCGATCTGCACTATTTTGGACAGTTTCAGATTATTCCTTCAGTGCAGCCCACGCACGCCACTTCCGACATGTATTGGGCAGAAGACCGCCTGGGCAAAGAACGAATAGGCAGCGCCTATGCCTACAACGCATTGTTGCAGCAAAACGGATGGATAGCGTTAGGCACTGATTTCCCGGTGGAAGATATCAGTCCGTTTAAAACCTTTTATGCGGCAGTAGTACGAAAAGATGCGTCGGGTTTTCCTGCCGGCAGTTTTGAAATATCCAATGCCATCAGCCGTGAACAGGCCTTAAGGGGTATGACCATTTGGGCGGCAAGAGGAAGTTTTGAAGAAAAAGAAAAAGGGAGCATCGAAAAAGGAAAGCTGGCAGATTTTGTGATTACAGATACCGATATCATGCAGTGCGAGCCATCGAGAATTTTACAAACAAAAGTAATGGCTACGTATGTTAATGGAGAAAGTGTGTTTGAGAGGAAATAAGGACTGAAAACATCATGTATGAAAACAAGGGCGCCCTTCAATTTTATAGTCTTTGCTGAAGATCAATATTTCTTTTGAGCTTTTCTCATTACTCATCCCATATTTCCAGTTGGGTGTAAGAATATGAAAACCCTCATACATCTCCCGGATCGGCTCACAGTCATTGTA
>JADZFY010000151.1 GCA_020854215.1 Chitinophagaceae bacterium
TATCGAGTTTAACGGCCAATTCAATCCATTCGGAAACGGTCATGGTTCCATCTTTACAAAGTGCATTCATAAATGCTTTGGGAAATGCGGCTAATTGGGGCATGATTTTATTTGAGATTTGAAATTTAGCAAAAGTAAAGCGTACGACAGGTACAGGAGGAAGAAATTGCTTTTTAATACTTGTTGCTGCGGTATAAAAAGTTCACCATCAAATATCAGGCAGCTGATTTTTCTGAAAAACCAAATGTTACTACAGCACCACAAAAAAATCTACTTCACTCTTCTGTCGGGACTTTTTTAATATACAACCGTAGCCCAACAGCCTTCATCGCGATTTTTTTTTACTTCCAGCATCGGAGGAGGTGTTGGTGGAGAAGAAGGTGGTGTTACCTGTCCTGCTACACAAACCATTTTTTACTTTGATGCATCACGTGTATCATCAGGAGATGGGAAAAGCTGGGCTTCTGCGAAAAAAACATTGCAGGAAGCTCTTTTAATTGCCAACCAATGCGACAAAGTGAATTCCATCCGCATTGCGCAGGGCGTTTACAAACCAACAACCGGTACCGACCGGAATAAGACGGTTTTCATTGGAAGTAATTTCAACTTCGTTGGTGGTTATCCGCCTGGTGGCGGAACAACGATAGCCAATAACGATTGTAACTATAACATTTTTGGGGAATACAAGGGGGCAGCTTATTCATCAATTTTTCCAAGCCCTAATTTATCCACCGCAATCTGCGATGCAATCTGGCTGGCGTCTTTTTTATTGTAGGCTTTACCTTCTGCGAGCAGTTCGCCATCCACCATGGCCCCAACGGTAAACAGGCGTCTGCCATTTTCGAAACGTTCTTCCAACGTTTCAAACTCCAATATTTTACCGTTTTTGTTAGCCCAGCCGTACAGCTTATTCTTATGGTTGATCTCCAGCGTTTCCAGGTCTTCAATAAACATATAGGGCATTATCATCCTTTTGATGACCCACTGTTTGGTTTGATTAAATCCCTTATCCGTATAAATAGCACCCACCAGTGCCTCCAGCGTATTACCGAAAATCTGGCTCACCTTTAATGAGCCATCACTTTTATTATAAAAAGTAATCTTTTTCAATCCCATTTTTACGGCTATATCGTTGAGTGTTTGGCGATTGACCATTTTGCTTCTCATCTCCGTTAAGAATCCTTCTTCTTTGTATGGATATCTTCTAAAAAGGTAGTCCGCCACAATTCCACTCAGGATAGCGTCACCGAGGTACTCCAGCCTTTCATTGTTTTCTTCTGCGTTTTCTTTCACGGAGCGGTGGCTTAGCGCTGCCTTATAGAGGGAAAGCGTACCTGGAGCAAAGCCAAGCACATTACATAGTTGTTTATAGAACGCCCGGTTGGTTTTGTCAATGCCAAGATATTGAATAAAATACCGCACTAATACCAAGTGAATGAGTTTTGCCACAAATGTAAAGCAACTCGTCAACAAGTTGTCTTATTCAATAGCCGTAACGCTAAAATCAGGCCGAATATTTCTTGACAATTACGGATGCATTGTGTCCGCCAAACCCAAAAGTATTACTCAGGGCCGCACGAACCGTACGTTTTTGCGCTTTCCAAAATGTGAAATTAAGCTTAGGATCTAAGCCTTCATCATCGGTGAAATGATTGATAGTAGGAGGAACAATATCATTTTTTACAGCTAATGCACAGGCAATAGCCTCAATAACACCGGCAGCACCGAGCAAATGGCCGGTCATTGACTTGGTGGAACTGATGTTGAGTTTATACGCGTGTTCTCCAAAAACGGACTGGATGGCCTTTACTTCGGAAATATCACCCAACGGTGTTGAAGTGCCATGAACGTTAATGTAGTCAATATCTTCTGGTTTCATGCCCGCGTCTTCAAGGGTAGCCATCATCACATTCTTGGCACCCAATCCTTCAGGATGCGGTGCAGTTATATGATAAGCATCGGCAGTAGCGCCGGCGCCGGCTATCTCGCAAACGATATTGGCCCCACGTGCAATAGCATGCTCCAGGCTTTCCAATACCAGCATTCCTGCGCCTTCTCCAATAACAAAACCATCACGGTCTTTATCAAACGGACGGGAAGCGGTTTGTGGATCGTCGTTTCTTTCACTCAGGGCCTTCATGGCATTAAATCCGCCTACTCCGGCTTCTTTAATCACACTTTCGCTGCCACCCGCAAGTATAATATCTGCCTTACCTAAGCGGATAAGGTTAAAACCTTCCATTACCGCATGGGTAGAGGAAGCACAAGCGGATACAACGGCAAAATTGGGACCCCGAAAGCCATGACGCATAGATATATGCCCTGCGGCAATATCTAAGATCATCTTGGGAATAAAAAAAGGATTAAAACGCGGCGTACCATCGCCCTTTGCAAATTCTGTTACTTCCTGTTGAAAAGTAATTAAACCGCCAATACCACTGGAAAAAATTACACCTACCCGGTTTGGATTTACCGTATCCTTACTGATTCCCGCATCTTTTACGGCCTGATCACTACAAACCAGCGCGGTTTGGGTGAACCGGTCAATTTTGCGGGCTTCTTTTTTGTCGAGGAAATCGGTGGGTTCGAAATTCTTTAATTCGCAGGCAAACCTCGTTTTGAATTTTGAAGCATCAAATAACGTGATGGGATTAGCCCCGGAAACGCCATTGATAAGTCCGTGCCAGTAGTCGGACACAGAATTTCCCAAAGGGGTAAGGGCGCCAATGCCTGTTACTACAACTCTTTTTAAATCCATAAGCAAGTTTGCCTGCGATCAGTGGAAATGGGGAAAATTACTTTGCGTGTTCTTCGAGATAAGTTATAGACTGACCTACGGTAGTAATAGTTTCAGCCTGCTCATCCGGAATTGAAATATTGAATTCCTTTTCGAATTCCATGATCAGTTCTACGGTGTCTAATGAATCAGCACCCAGATCATTGGTGAAAGACGCCTCAGGGGTTACCTCAGCTTCATCAACACCTAATTTGTCAACAATAATCTTCTTAACTCTTGTTGCAATGTCAGACATGGTTGTAAAATTTGGTTAATACTGGGTGCAAAAATATAGTTTTTGGGATAAAAACAATATCTATTTGGAACTGTGTGTAAAAGATAATTTCCAATTTGCCGGGAAGCCGGGAAAATTAGCTCTTCTCCGTATATTGAATAACCCGTTTTTTCCCGTCGTTACCGCTGATATTTCTCCTGCTTTTTTTGTATTTTTAAAGACCACACCTGTAAATCAGCAAAATGCCGTTAAAAATTATTGAGCATAATTCCAAGGAATACTACCAGATGATAGACCTGCGTGATGAAATATTGCGCAAACCGCTGGGTTTGTATTTTGACCCGGATGAACTTTACCGGGAACGGGAGGATTTGCTGATTGGCGCCTTTGAGGAGGATAAACTCATTGGTTGCTGCCTGCTAACACGTACGGGTGCGCACACCTGCAGGCTGCGGCAAATGGCCGTAAGCAGTAACCTTCAAAAAAAAGGAATTGGCGCCACTCTTATGAACTTTGCCGAAAACGTGGCCCGCGACAGGGGATACCAAACTATGGTGATGCATGCCCGAAAAACAGCGGTTGGGTTTTATCAAAAATTCGGATACAGTATCTCGGGAAACGAGTTTTTTGAAGTTACCATTCCACATTACGTGATGGAGAAGCGGCTGAGATAAGACCTTGCGGTCTAACACTCCAGTGTTGCGTAGCAACCGCGGCAAATTAAAACTATCTCATCATCTCACTTCCTGCATTTCTACCAGCTTGCGGTAAATACCATCTGCTGCAATGAGTTCTTCGTGGGTACCTCTTTCGGCAATTTCCCCTTTTCGCAATACCAGAATTTCATCTGCATGCCGAACGGTAGACAACCTGTGGGCAATTACAATTGACGTACGTTCAGCCATCAGATTGTTAATGGCATCCTGTACCAGCCGCTCACTTTCCGTATCCAGCGACGAAGTGGCTTCGTCTAAAATAAGAATGGGTGGATTTTTTAATACAGCCCTTGCAATGGTGAGCCTCTGACGCTCTCCCCCGCTCAGTTTTGTACCCCTGTCGCCAATATTGCTATCATATCCGCCTTCTTTACTGATAATAAAATTGTGGGCATTGGCAATTTTCGCTGCATGTACAATAGCGTCTGCAGACGCGTCAGGATGTCCGAGCGCGATGTTATTTGCAATGGTATCGTTAAAGAGTATGGGTTCCTGGGTAACAATACTCATTAAACTGCGAACGGATTGCAGGGAGTAATCCCTGATGTTGATGCCATCAATGAGCACTTCACCACTCGTAACGTCGTGAAACCGGGGTACCAGATCGGCCAACGTGGATTTTCCCGCGCCGGAGGAGCCCACCAGTGCAATCGTTTTGCCTTTCGTAATCGTAAGGTTAATATTATTAAGTATTACCGCGTCATCGTATGCAAAACGCACGTTACGAAACTCAATCTGCCGGTTAAACGCCAGCAACTGCTTTCCGTTCGGGTTTTCATCTACCAGCACTTTCGTTTTTAATATCTCCTCAATGCGCAAAATGGCGGAAGATCCTTTTTGCATATTACTAAACGAGGTGGATAAAGTTTTAACCGGATTGATAATATTATAAAACATGGCCAAATAGGCCAGGAACATGGACGGACTTAAAGCCAGTTGTTTACCCAACACCAACTGACCCCCAAACCATAATATCCCCACAAACACCAACACGCCTAAAAACTCCGACATAGGCGACGCCAAATCACGGCGCCGGCTGATTTTGTTTTTCGCGTGCAACAACTCATCGTTTATTTTGCCAAACCGGCCTTTCAACAACCCCTCCACATTGAAGGCCTTGATTACCCTGAGTCCGTTGAGCGTTTCATCTAACACCGAAAGCGACTCGCCCAGCTTAACGGCAGCCTCATTTGATTGTTTTTTGAGTGACCTGGAAATGCGTCCCAGGATAAATCCTACTAGCGGAATACAGATGAGTATTGCCAGCGTTAGCTGCGGGCTGATATAAAACAAAACGGCAAAATTTATCAGGATGGTGAGTGGATCCCTGATCCAGCCTTCCAGTGCACCCACCAGCGATACCTCCACTTCCGATACGTCATTGGTAATGCGGCTGATTAGATCGCCTTTTCTTTTTTCTGTAAAATAGCCAATGGGTAAACCTAATATCTTATTATACAACTCCGACCGAAGCGTATTGACAATACGGTTTTTGATGGGGTTTAGGATATTAAAAGACAAATACAAAAAAAGATTCTTGAGTAAAATGGAGCTCACAATAATAACACAGATGAACGCTAATACAGCTTTTGGGTTTAAGTTTCCTACCAACGTTAATAACAGGTTTCTCAAATAGGCAGTAAGCGGACTATCTGCTTTGGGAACCATACCCGCATTGTCGCCCAAAAAGATCAGATCAAAAAAGGGGGCCAGCATACCCAGGGACACTACAGAAAAAACGATGGACAGGATGATACAAATAAAGTAAAGTACAATCTGCGACCGGAACTGTTTCAGATAATTAAATATCCGCGAGTATTTCTTCATTATGCCTGTAAATCAAATTGAAAGGCAAAGTAAGGAAATTAGGCCCAAAGCATTAAGGCTAATTTCTCAGTTCAAATGGCTGTCCGGCAGCCCGTTTGGAGGGAAGCCAGGAGGCCAGCAGCGCAATAATAAAAACGGTTGCGGCAACAATAACAAAATCGGCGCCTACCAGTTTAACCGGATAATAATCAATAACAAACGACGTGCCCTCCAGCGGAATAAGTTTGTATTGTAACTGCAAAAAGCATAACAACAAAGCCAACAGCATTCCAATTCCGGCACCCACCGCCGCAAGTACCAAGCCTTCCGTCAAAAATACATTTTGAATCCAACCCTTTGTGGCTCCCATGGATTGTAATATTTGGATGTCCTTTTGCTTTTCGAGTACCAGCATACTCAATGCGCCAATCATATTAAATGCTGCCACAATCAATACCAAAATAAAAATGCCGTAAATGGCGTACTTTTCAAGCCGCATAACATTATACAGGCTGCTGTTTTGTTCGTATCGGGTTTGAACCTGGTAACGTGGGCCCAATAACCGTTGAATGTTGTTTTTTACCACCTGTTCCTTTTCGGTATTAACCAAAGCAATTTCCACAGCCGTGTATTCATCAGGTTGAAATCCCATGTTTTGTTTCACAAAGTCCAGGTTTGTCAGCACATATTTGTTGTCAAAATCCTGCTGAATAGCAAATGCGCCATTAGGAATAATCTGCCCCTCATTAAAAGATGCCAACGGGTTGCTGATGTCATCCACGCTTTTTTTGGGTAAATACACCGACAGTGCCATTATCGCCCGATCACTCATCACCGCTACCGCATTTTCTATACCTACACCTAACACCGCTCCCGGATGGTCAGCGTCTCCCAGTAAAAATTTCCCCCGTACCAGGCTTTGTTCAACAGTAGTCACTTCCGTATAGTTGGAATCCACACCTTTTAGTTCTATAATCGCCTGAAAGTCCTGATTTCGAAGGAGCGCCTTTTCTTCCGCTACCAGGGATATGGTTTTTACATTTTCTATTTTTTTGAGTTGGGCAATTTGGTCAGGTGTAAGGGTAATGGTTTTACCGGTGGCTGCCGTTACCTTGAGATCGGTATAAAAAGTGGAATACAAAGACTTCACCAATCCTTCAAAACCGTTAAATGCACTCCAAAGTACCAGCAGGGCAGCGGTGGCAAATGCAATGGCCGTTACGCTAACCCATGCGATAATATTGATGGCATTGGTTGACTTTTTCGCTTTAAAATATCTCCAGGCAAAGGTTAAATACAAGTGCTACGGTTTTTGATCGTTCTTTTCGGCATTTATTTTCTTAAAGAGCTCTTCCAGTCTGAAAACATGGTCGAGTGTATCGTCAACGAAATAACGTAACTCAGGTATGCGGCGCAACTGATGTTTAACACGCGCGGTTAGCTCCTTTTTTATTTCCCAGGCCCTGGCTTCAATTTTCTTTATCCCCTCATTAGGGTCAAGTTGAAAAAAACTAAGGTATATCCGGGCCTCCAGTAAGTCCGGAGTAACTTTTACCGACGAAATAGACACCATGCCGCCATCGAGCATGGACAACCCCAATCGTTGGAATATGCCATTAAACTCTTCATATAATAGAGCACCCACCTGCTTCTGACGTTTTCCTTCCAGCATTTTCATTCAAGTTTAGTGGGTGTAAATTTAGACTAAAGGAGGCAAAAAAAAGGGGCAGCATAGAAATGCACCCCGTTTTAAATCCAATATCCTATGAAAAACCATTACAAATATAGGTTTCCATTTAGTGCTATCCTAAAAACGATTTCCCGATTTCGGCCAAAATGCATTTTTCTTCGATTAATGCTTAGAAAAATGTCCGAAAACTTTTTGGGGCACTTTTTTCCAAAATTGCTTTAAATTACTCCTTCGGTGCATATCTGTAAAATCGTCCTCAAAATTGGTTTGATTTCATGCTGGCTGTATTAAAAGAAAATATAGAAAAAACCCTGGGACGTTCCGTAAGCGATGAGGTACTGCACGCGGTAGGAGACTGTATGTTCCGCAAAACCTTTGATAAGAAGGTGCTGTTGGCAGAAGAAGGACAAAGCTGCCGATATGTGTATTTTGTGCTGGAAGGTTCCTGTTATTCGTACCTGATAGACGCAAAAGGAGAGAAACATGCCATGCAGTTCGCCCTTGAGGGGTATTGGATGTCGGACCTTTACAGTTTTTTCTCGAACCGAAAAGGTATTTACACCATTGAAACGCTGGAGCCCTGCCAAATGCTTTTGCTAAACCGGCAAGGCTTCAACCGGGCTTGCGATATTTGCCCGGAGATTGACCGCTTTTTCCGTTTACTGATTCAAAACGCGTTTGTTGCTCTGCAATACCGGTTGGCAAAAACCAACAGCGAGGACGCAGAAGCACGTTATCTCGAATTTTCTCAACTACACCCCAACTTTATACAGCGCATCCCACAATACCTCATTGCTTCTTACCTGGGCATCAAACCCCAGTCACTCAGTCGGATCCGGAAGGAAATGGTGAGTAAGAAATAATCATGCCCGGCATTTTCATTTATTAACACAGGTGAACGGATACCGGTTTTTATTGGTTGAACTTTGCAGTATTCCATTCAAACAATAAAAAATAAAATAATGACAAATCAAATTAAATGGGTATCAGATCCCGCACACAGTGAAATCCTTTTTAAAGTGAAACACATGATGATCACCAATGTAAAGGGAGAATTTAACAAGTTTAATATTACGGCGTTAACAAACGGAGACGACTTCAACAAAGGTTCCGTTGAAGTAACGATTGACGCCGGCTCCGTGTTTACCAATAGTGCCGATCGTGATAAACATCTGAGAAGCGTTGATTTTTTTGATGCTGAAAATTTTAAAGAACTGAAATTCAAAAGCACGTCTATCACCCGTCTCGATGATGAAAACTTTGTACTGAAAGGATTGCTTAATATAAAAGGGATAGAAAAAGAAATCAGCCTGGACGTAGAATTTGGCGGCATTAATAAAGATCCCTGGGGCAATGTGAAAGCAGGCTTTACCATTAGTGGAAAAATCAACCGCAAGGATTGGAAACTCAACTGGAATGCGGCATTAGAAACCGGCGGTGTTCTGGTAAGCGACGAGGTACGAATCAACGCGGAAATACAATTCATGAAAGCGGCTGCATAAAAAAGCGGCAACGTTGTCAATAAATAATTACGCACATGAGGAACCAGCATACCACTTCGGTTAGCCGATAAAAAATAACCAGGAGAAGTTGTGGAACGAAAAAAGGTGAGCCATTCACAGGTTCGCCTTTTGCTTTTATATGCCTACACCGTTAAAATGAGTATTCAATATGCACAAAAAAAGCGCCTTTTGTACGCACAGCAATTCAGATATCCATCCCATTCGCTGACTTTCCATTGTGGCGTTATCACACCGCCAATATTCCCCGAAATCCCCTGGCAGCATAGTACGATTCCGCGCCGTTGTGATAGATAAACGTGCGACCAAAACGGCAATCCCCAAAAATAGCACCCCCCAGTTGACGCACACTTGCCGGTGTAACCAACCAGCTTGAAGTTTTAGTATCAAATTTTCCAAACTGTTGCAAATACATATATTGTTCTTCGGTCAACAGGGCAATACCCATTTCCGCGGCCATTTGCATAGCACTGCCTTTGGGTTTGAATTCTTTTCTTGATTCAAGCGCCTCGTGATCGTAACATAACCCACGCCTTTCTTTGGGACTTTCCGGCGAACAGTCGCAGAACAGGTACGCCTCTTTCTTTTTATCGTATCCAATCACATCCGGTTCTCCACCGGTTTCTTCCATCTCATTGAGCGACCATAGCATTCTCGGGCTTTTTTCTAAACGGGCTTGCACCTCACTCCATTTCACTCCCCTGTGTCGGCCGCTGTTTTTTTCAAAACGTTCCTGTAGTAACCGAAATAAAACCGATACTCTTTCTTTAGAAAGTTTCACCCCATTTTTCATTGTCGTTGATCTTTTGGAAGATTATAAATTTAATGCAATTCTCGCGTCGGCCGACCTGAAATACCAGGACACAACGGTCAGTGTCATCGGACCGAACCATGTTTTTAATGCGTCGAGATCTGGTAAACGATACACCGTGGCTCCCGTTATTGCGAAGAAAAAACCTGGTAATCCATAATACGGCTTTTCGGAAAACCATTTTAATGCCGTATCTAATTTGGGAGGCGGGCTGTGAAAAGTTCTCCTTTTCGCGACAACAAATATTATCTGGATGTTTTAACAGCAGGTGCGATATACTGCAATAGCCACTCCGCCGGACGGCTTTTGCAAAAATTGAATTTCCGTTTTTATATTCTTCCGCCTGTAATGGCCTTGTCCACAGCCTGCTCGCTGGCCGTTTGTTCCTGCAATCTCTTTAATTTTCTTCCGTACGACATCCGCGTAACCAACACGAACAATACCGGGACTACAAATATCGCCAATGTAGTAGCAGAAATCATTCCACCAAACACCGTCCAGCCAATCGTTCTGCGACTTTCCGCCGCAGCACCACTGGCAAAGACCAACGGAAGTACACCTAAGATAAACGCGAGAGAAGTCATAACGATAGGACGCAAACGCAGTCGAACCGCCTGCAAAGTAGCATGAACAATATCTATTCCTTTATCTACCCGCTCTTTCGCAAATTCTACAATCAGGATGGCATTCTTGGCTGCTAATCCAATTAAGGTAATTAACCCAATTTGAGCATAAATGTTATTAGACAAATCCGGAATAAAAGTTAGTGTAAGAATGGAACCGAACGCTCCGATGGGCACCGCAAACAACACCGAAAACGGTACCGACCAGCTTTCATATAAGGCGGCCAAAAACAGAAACACAAATATGATGGAAATAGCAAAAATGATCAGTTGCTGATTACCGGCTGCAATCTCTTCGCGGCTCATTCCCGAAAACTGATAGCTGTATCCGGCAGGAAGAGATTGAGCCACTTCCTTTAACGCTTCAATTGCCTGACCACTGCTGTAACCGTCTTTTGGTGTGCCATTGATTTCGACCGAACGATAAATATTGTAATGCGAAATCACGGCAGGTGATTCAATTACTTTGGTGGTAATAAGCGACCCTAAAGGCACCATACCTCCCCGGCTGTTACTCACATAATATTTTTCAATTTCATTTAGTGAACTCCGGTATGCACTGTCTGCCTGCAGCATTACCCGAAAGTTTCGTCCGTAAAGATTAAAATCATTTACATACCGGCTTCCCAGGTAGGTTGAAAGTGTGGTATAAATATCGGCAACGGAAACGCCTAACTGTTTTGCTCTCTCTCTGTCTACATCTATCTGATAACCCGGTGTGCGGGCATTGAAGAAGGTAAATGCCGATCCAATTTCAGGCCGCTGATATAATTTGGTAAGAAAATTTTTTGCCACCGTTTCGAACTGTTGGATATTGTCTGTGCTACTGGTTTGCTGCAACTGAAAACTAAACCCGGAAGTTGCACCCAGTCCCGGAATAGCCGGAGGAGCTATGGGCAGCACCCTGGCTTCTTTAATATGCGCGGTAGCCGCCCGTATCTTCGCGATCACTGTCTGCACATGATGCTCCTTTCCTTTCCTGTCCTTCCATGGTTTCAGCGAAACAAAAATGGTACCCGCATTTGATTTTGCCGAAAAACTCACCACGTTTAGTCCGGCCAGTCCACCTACCGTTTTCACCTCAGGCAAGGACCGAATCAGGGAGTCCAGTTCTTTCAACATCGCAATGC
Source organism: Chitinophagaceae bacterium (assembly GCA_020854215.1). Lineage (GTDB taxonomy): Bacteria > Bacteroidota > Bacteroidia > Chitinophagales > Chitinophagaceae > Agriterribacter. The sequence continues at coordinate 11,308 of JADZFY010000151.1, forward strand.
TCCGCGTTGTGGAAGTAGCTTCCGGCATTTCATAGGTAACCATCAGGCGCCCTTCATCTTCTGTTGGTATAAACCCTGTTGGTTTATTTTCAAACAAAAAGAATAAACCAACAAACAATACTGCAAGCATAACTAACACGTAGGGCGTACGCCGGATCCAGGTTCCCACGCCCCGTGTATAACCACCTGTCAACCGCTGGAACCCTTTGTTAAATGCCGCAAAGAACCGTTCCATTATGCTCTTCTTTTCGTTCTCTCCTTTTGACGGTTTGAGCATGATACTACACAATGCGGGAGTTAATGACAAAGCCACAAATGCCGATATGAGAACAGAAACGGCAATGGTAATAGCAAATTGCTGGTACAACCTGCCCACAATACCCGGTATGAACCCAACGGGTACGAATACCGCGGCGAGGATGAGCGCTATCGCAATTACCGGCGCCGATATATCCTTCATCGCCTTTCGTGTTGCTTCTTTCGGCGACATCTTCTCGCTATCAATATTGTGCTGCACGGCTTCTACCACTACAATGGCATCATCTACCACAATTCCGATAGCAAGCACAAATGCGAAAAGCGTTAGGGTATTAATGGTGAATCCCAGAGGGCCGAATAATATAAAAGTTCCGATTAAAGAAACCGGTATAGCCAATAGCGGGATTAGTGTGGCACGCCAGTTTTGCAGGAAGAGAAATACCACTAACACCACAAGCAACAAGGCTTCCACGAGGGTGTGGAGCACCTCGTTGATAGAAACGTCTACAACAGAAGCCGTTTCCATAGGCATCAGGTAGTCAATATCCTTCGGAAAGGTTTTACGCATTTCAGTGAGTGCCTTCGTGATTCCTTCGTAGGTTTCGAGTGCATTGGCACCGGGAGCCTGGTAAACCAAAACAAAGGCTGCGGGTTTGCCATTTACAAAGGCATTGGTGGAATAATCAAATTTACCCAGTTCCACTCTGGCCACATCCTTAAGGTAAACGATACTTCCGTCTGCCGGACGACTGCGTACAATGATATGCTCAAACTGTTCACGGGTGTTAAGACGGCTGTTGGTTAAAATGCTGTACTCAAAAGTCTGCATACCGGGCTGTGGATTGCCTCCCACTGTTCCTGCTGCTATCTGCATATTTTGTTCCTGTAACGCCGCGTTCACTTCGGCAGGCGTCATGCCCAGCGCAGCCAGTTTCTCCGGATTCAGCCAAACACGCATGCTAAAATTGTCGGCCGGAGCAAATATGTCGCCAACGCCCTTAACACGGGAGAGGGCGTCTTTCACATAAATATTTACATAGTTTCCAATAAAGTTCGCATCATGTGTCCCATTGGGAGAAAAGAAGCCCAGCACCATCATAATACTGGGGTTACGTTTACGTACGGTTATGCCTAACCGTTTCACCGCATCGGGGAGTGAGGGCTCTGCCACACTTACTCTGTTTTGCACATCCAGGGTGGCAATGTCAATATTGGTACCTACCTCAAAATTTACAGAAATGCTGCTTTGTCCGCTGCTGGTACTGTTGCTCGTCATGTAGGTCATACCCGGCGTACCGTTTACCTGCGTTTCAATAGCCGTAGTGGTGGTTTGTTCAACCGTTTGGGCATCTGCACCGGTGAAATTCCCTGATATAGAAACCGTGGGCGGCGAAATATCAGGATATTGCGCAACCGGCAGGTTGATCATAGAAAGGATTCCAACCAAAACAATTACGATGGATATTACCATTGCCGTTACCGGTCGCTTAATAAAAGTCTCTGCTATCATGCTGTTGCCAATAAATAGTATAGAAATCCGGTTGCCGGTTTCTCATTCACCAAAAAATTCTATTTCGTTATTTGCCCGGCTGTCCGGTTGTGCCATTACCAGGCTGGCCCAGGGTAACCACCGATCCTTCTCTCAGATTTTGAACGCCCTGAACTACAATTTTTTCACCTTCCTGCAGTCCGTTTTTTACAATGATGTTCGCCCCTATTGGCCTGCCCAACTCCAGTTTACGCTGCGACACCTTATTGCTGTCGCCAAGCACATATACAAAATACTCGCCCAACTGTTCGGTAACCGATTTATGAGGAATCAACACCGATGGCTTATTGGCATTATTCAATACGCGTACGGTGGTACTCATGCCGGCTTTAAGGAGCTGGTGATTGTTAGGAAAAGTCAAACGTACTTTAAGTGTCCCCGTTTGCGGGTCAACCGCTCTGTCCATAAAACTAATACTTCCCGGTTGCCCATAAACGTCATTGCCAAAGGCGATTGTAAAGGTGCTGTCCTCCTTTTCGTTTTTATTTTGTTGCAATTGCGTGAAATGAAAAATCTCTTTTTGATCCACCGCAAAATCCACCGCAATAGGGTTGTCGGTAGATACCACGTTCAACAGGGTTTGTCCGGCAACCACAGCGGCACCCTTTTTCACCTGTGAAATACCAATGATCCCATCAAACGGAGCGAATAAAGTTGCGAAATGCACATTTGACTGAAGCGCTCTGATATTGGCCCGCGCAGCCTCAACCTGCTTCCTGGCAGCCTCCAGCGCCGCATTGGCGTAATCTACCTGTTGTTTAGCAATAGCATCGTGTTTGTCTAATTCATGGTACCGATCAGCATCCTTCTGCGCTTTGTTCAAATTGGCCTCCTGCACCTGCAGATTCGCCTCCGCCTGCTGCACATTGGCACTATATATCTGCTGGTCAATGGTGTACAACTTTTGTCCCTTCCGCACACGGTCGCCATCCTTAAAGAAAATACCCGTTATATAACCGCTTACCTGTGGACGCAGATCAACCTGATTCAACGCGGTAACGGTGCCAGGATACTCATCAAAGTATGCGGCATGCCCCACTTTAACCTCAGTAACGGCAACGGGCACCACAGCGGACAGCCCCTGCGGCGATGGTTGCTTTGTCTGGCAAGCGACGAGGATCAAAAAAGTTGCTATTGAACCATTAAATAAGAAAGATGAATATCTCATTGATCAAAAAAATTATATGCTCCAAAAATCATATAGCTCAATGTATCACCAATCACCTGTTCAATCTTTACTACGCACTGAACAGGTACTGACACGATAATTACGAATTCCCGAATAAGAACTTCAATGCTATTACTGATACTTAATTGCACCGATCGCTTTTTGCACGTCAATTTTACTGGACATCAGCGCGTACATGGCGTCATAAAAATTAATCTGGGCCGACCTGAGATCAGTTTCCGCCGCAATCACCTCCAAATACGTTTTTATTCCGGATTTATATTGCAGGTCTATGATACCATAAACTTCTGCAGCCAGCTCCATATTCTCTTTCACTGCATTAAAGTTTGCCAAATTGCTTCTGTATCGCGCCATGGCTGCTTCGAACTCTGCATTCACTGCATTGCGCAAATTCTCGATATCGAGGTTAGTTCTTCGCAATTGCCATTGTGCCTGACGGATATCGTGTATTCGCTTACCACCGCGAAAAATGGGGAACGTCAATGACAGTCCTGCATAGGAGGCGGGATACGATTGTTTGTACAACTGCCCAAACTCGTTGTTAAGAAAGTTCAGGTTATACGCGCCATTGGCAGACAGTTTGGGGAGGAAACTCCACTTATTGTACTGCACATTGGCTTCCTGCAACTGTTGTTGTGTGCTCAATAACCGGTATTCTATTCGGCGGGTGTAATCGGGTAACAATGTGGTATCTAACTTCAGTTCTTCTTCTAAATGTGAACTGTCATACACTATTTGAAGCGGCGCGTCTGCCGGATAGTTCATCTGCGCCTTTAGTGTGGCAACACGTGATTGTAATACTGCCTCATAGCCCCGTTTTGCCGCCCGGGTATTGTTCAGTGCAATTGCTGCCCGTTTATAATCTGTTTTATCGGTTATGCCTGCCTGGTATTGATGATAAGCATCTTTATAACTGCGTTCGAGGCGAACGATATTTGCTTCCGATACATTAATCTGCTGTTCGGTAGTAAGTACATCGTAAAACGCTTTAGACACATTCACTACTACGTCTATCTTTATGCTTTCCGTATTTTGCTTTGCCTGACGGCGAACAGCAGTTCGTGTACGACTTGCCAGCAATACATCGCGGTTAAATATGGGTTGATTTACTGCAAACATTAATCCGGATGTATTGTTCACGCCTAATTTTACCGGATTACCGCCAATAATACTGGTTTGCACCTGAAAGTTATGTTGCAATGCGTATCCAAAATCTACCTGTGGAAACCATTCGGCAAGTTTGCTTTTCACGGCCTCGTCGGTTATCGCTTCGTCAACCTGGGCTTGTTGTACCAACACCTGCTTACTAAGCGCATAGGTTAAACAGTTCTGTAAAGTAGCTTCCTGTATCAGCGAGTCGGTGGAGTGCTGTGCATTTGCGTGTAAAGCAAAACAAACAACACTCGCGCAATATAACAGAACTTTTTTTCGCATATTCATGTAATAATAAAACCAGGGAAAATCGTGTACAACATAGATCCGGACTCAATACATTATAGCCACGCTTTCATAGTACGGTCTATATCACCCAACAGGCAGGCAAGCCCAAATATCAATAAAAACAATCAGGCGGCAAAGGTAATGCGAAACCAGAGAAGGGTTCAAACGTTTGTTTAATTTATTTGTTAATTAAGTATTAACGAACGGATTAGGTACTTTAGCTGTTGCGTTCATTCAATATGCGGGGGACCCCATTAATTTTATCAGCAAAAAAGATTTCTTATGCGACCACTACCGTTTATTTTTTTGTGTTTTTTTGCGTTGAACTCCCTGGGGCAGCAGACACCTTCTATTATACCTGCTCCGGTTAAAACCGAATTCCAGTCAGGCAGTTTCAGCATCAATAAACAAACTGCCATTTTATCTGATAACGCCGGCGATACTGCCACGGTTAACTATCTAAATGACTATTTGAAAAAATACTACGGCTTCACATTGCGAACGACGCACAAGGCCACTACCAATTTCATCCAGCTTACTTCCGGCGCTTCGGGGCAGGTGGTTGCACAGGCTGAAGGATACAGGCTGTCTGTTTCCCGAAAATCAATACAAATTCACGGCAATAGTTCGCGCGGCACGTTTTATGGCATACAAACACTCCTGCAACTTTTACCTGTTCAAAAGTCAACGTCTCTTAAAATACCGGCAATACATGTTGAAGATTATCCGCGGTTCGCGTACCGCGGCGTCATGCTCGACGTATCGCGACATTTTTTTGACATGGATTTTATCAAGAAATACTTAGACCTGCTTGCATTGCATAAAATCAATACGTTTCACTGGCATTTAACAGATGACCAGGGGTGGCGGATTGAAATCAAAAAATATCCCCGCCTAACGGAAGCGGGTAGCTGCAGAAATGGTACCATCATTGGTCGTTATCCGGGAAAAGGAAACGACGGCAAAAAATATTGTGGCTATTACACACAGGATCAGATCAGGGAAATTGTGCAATATGCAGCCAGCCGGTTTATTACCGTTATTCCGGAAATAGAACTACCCGGACATTCTTCCGCTGCTATTGCCGCTTACCCTCAATTAAGCTGTTTTCCGGATGAACCCACACGCCCGGCAAAAAATACCGCCTGGCACGGCGACAGCACCCGCAAACATGTGCAGCAGGCATGGGGTGTATTTGAAGATGTGTATTGCCCCAGCGAATACACATTCAGCTTTTTACAGGACGTACTGGATGAAGTAATACAATTGTTTCCTTCAAAATATATTCATATAGGTGGTGACGAATGTCCGAAGGAAGCCTGGAAAAGATCTTCCTTCTGTCAGAACCTGATCAAAGAACATAACTTAAAAGACGAGCACGGATTGCAAAGCTATTTTGTGCAGCGCATCGAAAAATACCTGAACAGTAAAGGCAGAGCCATCATTGGCTGGGATGAGATACTCGAAGGCGGATTGGCGCCAAACGCCACAGTGATGAGCTGGCGCGGTGAAAAAGGAGGAATTGAAGCCGCCAACCAAAAACATGATGTAATTATGACCCCCAACACCTATGTATATTTTGACTATGCGCAACGCAAAAACGAGGATTCTGTAGTTATTGGAGGCTATCTTCCATTACAGAAAGTGTACAGCTTTAATCCGGTTCCCAAAGAATTAGAAAGCAACGAACATCACTACATACTGGGCGCGCAGGCGAATTTATGGACAGAGTACATCTCCAATTCAGCGAAGGCAGAATACATGCTCTTTCCCCGTATCACGGCGCTGAGTGAAGTGTGCTGGAGTCCGCTGGAACAAAAATCATGGGACGGATTTAAGAAGCGGCTGGCAACACAGTTCAGACGCTATGACTTATGGGGAGTGAATTACTATCCTTCTCTGGAGGAGCCGTTGAAATAAGCGGCTACCGGTTGATTATCGTCTGTTACTGGGAATGCGGGGTGTTAACAGGTATTGACGTTCCGGCTCGCTTCCCTGTAACGCACAACCCACCTATCTTTGCGTATGACCCTTAACGAAGCACAGCATTCATTAGCTGAATCATTAGCTACAATATACGATCGGCGGGAAGCGTCCAATATTGCCAATTTGGTAATGGAAAAAGTTACCGGAATGGGCAGGCAACATCGTTTAAAGTACAGAGAATATGTAGTTCTTCCCACACAGCAGGCAGCACTAATACATATCGTTAACCAGCTTATTCAACACCGTCCTGTACAATATGTTTTGGAGGAAGCCTGGTTTTATGGTATGCCCTTGTTTGTTAATGAAAATGTACTCATACCCCGCCCGGAAACAGAAGAGTTAGTAGCATGGATATTAAAAGATGTGCAACACGATCGAACAACAGGTGAAGCGTGTTCTGCGATGGCAGGTAACCCGGTGATATTAGATATTGGCACGGGTTCAGGATGCATTGCCATTAGCCTGAAAAAAAATATTCCTGACAGCAATGTGTTTGCTATAGACGTGAGTGAAAAAGCATTGAATGTGGCGCGAAAAAATGCTTTGGATCAGCAATGCCCCATTCAATTTTTAAATACAGATTTTTTGAATCCTGAACAATCCGCCACATTAGGACGGTTCAACATTATTGTGAGCAATCCACCCTATATCCCGAAAAAAGATAAGGCGGAAATGCAGAAAAATGTTCTGGAACACGAACCCCATACGGCTTTGTTTGTAGAAAACAACAACCCCCTTCTTTTCTATTCGGCCATTGCAGCCTTTGCCGAACAGCACTTACTGTCCAACGGATGTATCTATCTCGAAATTCATGAAAGTATGGCTGAGGCAATTCGTCAATTATTTACAGGAAGTATATTTTCAAGCGTAGAAGTGAGGCAGGATATGCAGGGTAAAGACCGGATGGCGAAAGTGCGCAAAATCAGTTAGCACTTACAGAAGCCACCGCAGTTGCACCTAATTTTTTTGCCGTTTGTAATACTTTATATACATCGCCCCAGTGCCCCGCAGTATCCGCGTTTACCACCACCGACGGTTTTTCGGGTGCCTTGGATAAAACAATTTGCAGCTCTTGTTCCAAATCGTCTAACGATATCCTCTTTTGACCAATATAAGCCTGATTATTTTTATCAATGGATACCACCACTGTTTGTTTGGATTTGGTATCACTCTTTCCTTTGGGTGCCGATACTTTGATGACGTTGGGGTTCGCCAGCGTAGAAACTATCAAAAAAAACAACAACAATA
>JADZFY010000152.1 GCA_020854215.1 Chitinophagaceae bacterium
AGCCCGGGATGATTTAGCTAACAGCGTTTCCATATCTGCATATTACAAAATGCAATTTATGCCATATTCTGCATAATATAAAGTGCAACTTGTACTTTATATTGCATAATCTAAAGTGCAACTCTGTGGCTCTCCCCAAATCAGTTCAATAACTTTTGACATTCTTTTAATAATGCTTCCCTATCAATAGCTGCGGTGCCCACAATTTCGCATACTAATCCACCGGCAATATTGGCAATCTCCGCCATCAGCTTTACATTTCGTGTGGCCGCATACACCAGGGACGCAACAGCAATCACGGTATCACCGGCGCCACTCACATCGGCAATGTTGCGGATATGCGACGACACTACTGCTCCTGCATCCGCCTGGCGGTAAAAGATGCCCTTTTCGGAAAGGGTGATCAGGGAAATGTGATGTTTTAATTTTTCAAACAGGGCAGCATGAATTGCTTCGAGCAATGTAGCATTGATATCACCCGCAACGATATTGAGTCCTTCTAACGCTTCTTTTAAATTGGGCTTAAAAATATCCACCCCTTTGTACGCGAAAAAGTTCCTGCGCTTGGGGTCAACGGCAGTAATAATATTATTGTGGCGGCACAGGTCAATTACTTTTTGAATTACTGCTTGGGTGAGCACGCCTTTGTTATAGTCTTCCAGAATGATTACCTGTGGCTTTTCCTGTGCTATATAATGCTGCACTGCCAGTATTAAGCGGTTTTCATCTTCGTAGCCTACTTCTGAAGATACTTCGCGATCGAGTCGCATCATTTGCTGGTTACGGCTGATGATACGGATTTTATTGGTAGTAATGCGTTTATCACTCTGTAAAAAAAAGGAGGTATCCACACCTTGTTCCTCAAACATCTTTTGTAGCAATTTTCCGTCTTCGTCGTTACCCGTTACCGTTAGTACAGTAGCCTTTGCTCCCAGAGAGCAGATATTGAGCGCTACGTTACCGGCTCCGCCAATACGGTATTCCTTTTTGCTTAAGGCTACTACGGGAACGGGTGCTTCGGGTGAGATGCGGTCAACCGTTCCCCACATATAGGTATCCAGCATTACGTCGCCTACAATACCCACCCTGATATCCGAAAATGACTGAAATAAACTGACGATATCTTTCATGTTCACCTGATTTGATATTTGAAATTCAGTGGACGGCATCTGTTGCCTTCCTGTTATATGCCGCCGTTTCCAACCTTCTCGATATTCATTACGTTGATCGTTACTTCCTGTGCCGCAAACTTACCTGCGCACGCTTCTTCGTGCAAAAAAATACAAAGGGATTCCCAATAAAATTATTCCCAATCCCGGTACGGTATAGTTACTTTCAAAAATAAGTAGCAGCAGCGCTAAGGCCGTTGCCGCTACAATATAAACCATGGGCAGCACCGGGTATCCGAATGCCTTATAACTGCGGGGTATATCCGGGCGCTTGCGGCGTAAAATGTATATCCCCAAAATGGTGAGCACATAAAATACCAGTACACCAAAGATAACCATCGCGAGCAAATCGTTGTAGCTGCCGGTGAGGCAAAGCACCGAAGCCCAGCAACACTGTATCCACAACCCATAACCCGGCACACTGAACGAATTCAAATTTCCTGCCTTTTTAAAAAACAGTCCGTCTTTTGCCATTGTGTAATAAATTCTTGCACCTGCCAGTATCAACCCGTTGTTGCATCCAAAAGTGGAAACCATAATCATCACCGCTACAATCAGCGAGCCACTGCTTCCAAATATTTTCTCGGCAGCGGCAACACCCACCCTGTCGTTGGCGGCAAAAGCAATTTCATCAAAAGGCAGTACCGCCAGGTACATTATATTTGCGGCAACATAAAGCAGGGTAACAATGGTAGTGCCCAGAAACAAGGCGCGTCCGATATTTTTTTCCGGTCTTTTTATTTCAGCGGCAATAAAAGTAACGTTGTTCCAGGCATCGCTGCTGAACAGTGTACCTTTCATCGAAATAGCAATAGCGCCAAACAAGGCAAGTCCGGACAGCAACGTTGTTGTCGTTTGTCCGTTCAAGTGAGTAAGCCCCGAAAATGTCCATGCCTGTTGCCAGTTAGCCTCCCATACTTCGGCACGGGCGCCTATCACTAATCCTAATACGGTTAAACCTACTAACGATAGTATCTTAATTATGGTAAATGAGGTTTGAACAATTTTTCCGTTTTTTACTCCGCGGCTGTTGATGAACGTGAGTAACACCACCGATGCAATTGCAAGTAATTGTGCGCCGGAAATACGGAAATTCCCGGAAGAGAAGATGGTGTTTTGCTCGCTGAATACCGGAAGCAGATAAGCGGTGAATTTTGCAAATGCTACTGCCACAGCGGCTATGGTTCCGGTTTGTATTACACCAAACTGTGTCCATCCAAATAAAAAAGCCACAAAGGGATTATAGGCTTCGCGCAGGTACACGTACTGCCCACCCGCCTGGGGAAACATGCCCGACAGTTCGCCGTAGCTCAATGCAGCAATTAAAGTGATTACTCCCGCTAAAACCCACATCAGCAGTAATGCTCCCGCACTGCCCACGCTACGGGCAATTTCTGCGCTCACAATAAATATGCCTGAGCCGATCATGGATCCGGCCACCAGCATGGTGGCATCCAACAAACCCAGCGATGGTTTAAACTGTTTTGCGCTATTGTCTGCCATAAAAAAATCCCGGATAATTCCGGGATTTGAAGATAATAATTCTAGGGCTACCGACAGCTATTTTTTGCTGCTCTCCCGCTTATACAAAGCATTAAGACCTGCAATTACTTCATCGGTAATATTATGCACGGGATCCTCGTATAAAAAAATATTTGCGCTTCTGGAGTAGGAAAACACATAAGTATAGCCCCTTTCTTTACAATAGCCGCCCAGGAAATCGTTTATCTTTTTAAAAATATCATCCCGCATAATCATGGCTTCCTGCTGCACATCCTGTTCTGTTTTACGACGCTGGTTTTCGAGATATTGCAATTGCTGATCATACTCTTTTCTAAAAGCATCTGTTTCCGCTGCGGTAATAGCATTTCCTTTTTGCAGGAAATCAATACGGCGTTTGTCTAACTGCTGGTAGGCGCCATTCAACTGGCGGTCTAACCCTTCCTTCTTCTTTTCAAAGGCTTCAATTTTTCCTTTATAGAATTCAAATTTCGCATCAATAGAATCCAGATCTACATAGGCGATTTTCAGCGGTTTTGCCTGTGTGGTATCACTGCTATGCATTTCGGTAACCAACCCGCGGATTTTGGTGTTTTCCGTGTGGTGCTGATAAAATAAAATACCCGCCAAAATTAGGGCCGCCGAACTCAGCACGAGTGAAAGATACTTCATACTTTTTTTGCAAATTTTAGAATAAAAAAGGAGCAGAACATTTTTGCTCTACTCCTTTTCAGCTATTTTAACAAACTATTCTTCTTCATCAAAACTCATCGCTTCACGGGTTGTCTGCAACAACTCATACTCTTCCTTACTACCCACAATCACATTCTCAAACTCTCTCAGTCCTGTACCTGCAGGTATCGGATGACCGGTAATTACGTTTTCTTTCAAGCCCAGCATATCATCTGCTTTCCCCTGAATTGCGGCGGAACTGAGTACCTTGGTAGTTTCCTGGAAGGATGCAGCAGAAATCCAGCTATGCGTTCCCAAAGATGCTTTAGTGATACCGAGCAACACGGGCTTCGAGGTGGCCGGGTTAGCATCTCTGTACTCTGCCAGCTTCTTGTCGCTTCTGCGCAGGATAGAATTTTCTTCACGCAGTTCACGTAAACTCACGATCTGTCCGGCACGCAGTTTGGCAGAATCCCCCGGATCGGTTACTACCTTTTTATCAAAAATCCAGTCGTTCTCTTCAATAAACTCAAACCGGTCTTCGAGGTCTTCTTCCAGGAAGCGGGTATCTCCCGGATCCACTATTTCCACTTTCTTCATCATCTGGCGTACAATCACTTCAATATGCTTGTCGTTGATACGTACCCCTTGTAAACGATACACTTCCTGTATTTCATTCACCACATATTCCTGCACGGCAAACGGTCCTTTGATATTAAGAATATCTGCAGGAGCGGTTTGTCCGTCTGATAGCGGTGTACCTGCTCTCACGAAGTCGCCATCCTGAACCAGGATTTGGCGGGTAAGCGGAACCAGGTATTTTTTTACAATGCCATCTTTGGCTTCAATGATTATCTCGCGATTACCACGTTTTACGGCACCAAAGGAAACTACACCGTCAATTTCAGATACAATGGCGGGGTTACCGGGGTTACGCGCTTCAAACAATTCTGTTACACGAGGTAAACCACCGGTAATATCACGCAGTTTGCCTAACACACGTGGAATTTTTACCAATACCTGTCCTGCACGCACTTCCTCTGTTTCGTCCACCACAATATGTGATCCTACAGGAAGGTTATAGGTCTTCGCCTCTTTACCCTCCACAATCAACATCGGAATCTTCGTCTTATCCTTTGTTTCAATTACCACTTTCTCGCGGTGACCGGTTTGTTCATCCGCTTCTTCCCGATAGGTAAATCCTTCAATTACACTGTCGAACTTCACCGATCCGGCTTGTTCGGAAATGATTACATTATTAAAGGGATCCCATGTACAAATCACCTCACCCTTTTCTATTTTTTGTCCATCCTTTACATTAAGCGTTGCACCGTAGGGTACATTATTGGTGATCAGCAGCCTGTCGTTCTTCACATCAATAATTCTCAGCTCACCTGTACGTCCAATAACAATCTGCACTTTTTCGCCCTGATTGTTTTCCGTGGTTACTGTGCGCAAACCGTCGAACTGAACGGTGCCTTCAAACTTAGCTACCAACTGAGAATCAACTGTAGCCGAGCCTGCCACACCACCCACGTGGAAAGTACGCAGGGTAAGCTGTGTACCAGGTTCACCAATTGACTGCGCAGCAATAATACCAACGGCATCACCTTTTTGCGCGCGATAACCCGTAGCAAGGTTAAGACCGTAGCATTTCACGCAAACGCCGCGTTTGCTTTCGCATGTAAGTACAGAACGGATTTCAACCGTTTCAATACCACTTTCCTCTATGGTTTTCGCTGCGTCTTCCGTAATCTGTTCGCCGGCAGTCAGTATCAACTCATCGGTAACAGGATTATAAATATCGTGCAGTGAAGTACGTCCTAAAATCCTGTCATAAAGGGGTTCAACAACATCTTCGTTATCCTTTAAGGCGCTGATAGCAATACCTCTGAGTGTACCACAATCTTCGTCATTAATAACCACGTCCTGTGCAACGTCTACCAAACGACGGGTAAGGTAACCGGCATCAGCCGTTTTCAACGCAGTATCCGCCAAACCTTTACGGGCACCGTGTGTTGAAATGAAGTACTCCAATACGTTTAATCCATCCTTAAAGTTAGACAAGATGGGGTTTTCAATGATTTCAGATCCGGTGGAACCACTCTTACGCGGTTTGGCCATCAATCCTCTTATCCCTGCCAACTGTTTTACCTGCTGCTTGCTACCGCGTGCCCCGGAGTCGAGCATCATATAAACGGAGTTAAAGCCCTGCTTATCGGTAGCCATTTCGCGTATAAGCGTTTCCGTAACACGCGTATCCACACGAGACCAAATGTCAATAATCTGGTTGTAGCGCTCGTTGTTGGTGATTAAACCCATGTTATAGTTTTCCCACACTTCCTGCACTTCTTCTGAAGCAGACTCCAGCAGGTCTTGTTTCAACTGGGGAATAACAAGGTCGTTGATGTTAAAGGAAAGACCTCCTCTGAATGCCGTACGGAATCCTAACTGCTTAATATCGTCGAGGAATTTGGCCGTTTTAGGCACATTGGTGATCTTAATAATATCCCCGATGATTTCCCGGAGAGATTTTTTTGTAAGCAGCGCATTGATATACCCTACTTCTTCAGGAACATACTGATTAAAGATTACACGACCCACGGTGGTATCTACCAGTTTATTCTGTAATTCGCCGTTATCTTTACGAACATTGGCTTTTACTTTTATGGTAGCGTGCAAATCCACTTTTCCTTCGTTATAAGCGATGATAACTTCATCAGCATTATAAAAGCTCTTGCCTTCACCTTTTACTTTTTCAGTATCGGTAGATTTTTTGCTTTTTGAAATATAGTACAGGCCCAATACCATGTCCTGAGAAGGAAGCGTAATGGGTGTACCATTTTGCGGGTTAAGGATATTGTGTGAGGACAGCATCAGGAGTTGTGCTTCCAAAATAGCTGCACTGCTTAACGGAACGTGAACCGCCATCTGGTCACCGTCAAAGTCGGCGTTAAACGCAGAACATACCAGCGGGTGCAACTGAATAGCTTTACCCTCCACCAATTTGGGCTGAAAAGCCTGAATAGACAGGCGGTGCAGCGTGGGGGCACGATTGAGCATGATAGGGTGACCTTTCAAAATATTTTCGAGGATATCCCACACAATGGCTTCTTTACGATCAACCAGTTTTCTGGCGCTCTTTACCGTTTTTACAATACCTCTTTCAATAAGCTTACGGATAATAAACGGCTTAAATAACTCGGCGCCCATATCTTTGGGCAAACCACATTCATGTAATTTCAATTCCGGTCCAACCACAATAACCGAACGTCCGGAATAGTCAACACGTTTACCTAACAAATTCTGACGGAAACGTCCCTGTTTTCCTTTGAGTACATCGCTCAATGACTTCAACGCACGTCCGCCTTCCGCCTTAACAGCATTAGACTTACGGGAATTATCAAACAACGAGTCTATCGCTTCCTGAAGCATGCGTTTTTCATTACGCAGGATCACTTCAGGCGCTTTGATTTCGAGCAGGCGTTTTAAACGGTTATTGCGAATGATCACACGACGATAGAGGTCGTTGAGATCAGACGACGCAAAACGTCCGCCGTCCAGAGGTACAAGTGGACGAAGCTCCGGTGGAATAACCGGAATATATTGCATTACCATCCATTCGGGACGGTTTTCAATTCTGCCATTAGCATCACGGAAAGATTCTACCACACTCAGGCGTTTCAGCGCGTCTGCCTTACGCTGTTGAGAGGTTTCCGTAGCCGCGGCATTTCTCAGGTCATAGCTCAACTGATCAAGGTCAATCCTGGCCAGCATTGCCTGAATGGCTTCCGCACCCATTTTAGCAATGAACTTCTGCGGATCATCGTCCGGCAGATACTGGTTATCTTTCGGCAGGTTCTCCAGAATTTCCAGATACTCTTCCTCAGGCAACAGATCGCCAACCTTGAGGTTCCTGTCTTCACGAATACCGGGTTGTATCACCACATACCGCTCATAGTACACAATACTTTCCATTTTTTTGGAACTGATACCAAGCAGGTAACCAATTTTATTGGGAAGACTCTTAAAGTACCAAATATGAACTACCGGCACTACCAGCTTAATATGCCCCATGCGCTCCCGACGTACCTTCTTTTCGGTAACTTCCACGCCACAACGATCGCACACAATGCCCTTATAACGGATACGCTTATACTTTCCGCAGGCACATTCGTAATCTTTAACGGGACCAAAGATCCGCTCACAGAACAAACCATCCCGTTCGGGCTTGTAGGTGCGGTAGTTAATGGTTTCCGGCTTCAGCACTTCTCCGTAAGACCTTTCGAGAATGGCATCCGGTGACGCCAGACTTATGGTAATCCTGGAGAAATTTGACCTGGGGCGATTATCTTTCTTGATAGCCATAATCTTATTTAAGATTTATTATTTGCAATTTGAAACTTCTCCTTATTTCCTTTCGGAGAAATTTTTCCATTAATTTTTGTTAACCAGCTTCTTCTCTTCTATCCGCTTCCGTTGCCTGCCGGTAGGGAGGCGCCGCACTCTTGCGCAGACTAAATACTATTGATTGCACTTACTCAAACTTCAATTCCAATCCTAATCCTCTCAACTCGTGCACCAACACGTTGAAGGATTCCGGTATCCCTGCCCGCGGAATATTGTCGCCTTTAACGATAGACTCGTAGGTTTTGGCGCGCCCGATAATATCATCAGATTTGAGGGTCAGTAATTCCTGTAAAATGTTGGAAGCACCATATGCTTCGAGTGCCCACACTTCCATTTCACCAAATCGTTGTCCACCAAACTGTGCCTTACCACCTAACGGCTGTTGTGTAATTAAGCTGTAAGGTCCGATGCTCCTGGCGTGCATTTTATCGTCCACCATGTGGTGCAGCTTGATCATATAAATAATGCCCACGGTAGCCTTCTGGTCAAACCGCTCACCGGTTTCACCATCGTACAGATAGGTGTGCCCAAAAGAAGGTAATGCGGCTTTATCAATAAAGTTCGCGATTTCTTCTGTGGAAGCGCCGTCAAAAATTGGCGTAGCAAATTTTACATTCAATTTTTCAGCAGCCCAACCCAGCACTGTTTCATAAATCTGTCCAAGGTTCATACGGCTCGGTACCCCTAATGGGTTCAGCACAATATCTACAGGTGTACCGTCTTCAAGGAAAGGCATATCTTCCGCACGAACAATTTTTGCCACAATACCTTTGTTACCATGGCGGCCTGCCATTTTATCGCCCACCTTTAGTTTGCGCTTAACAGCAAGATAAACCTTAGCCAGCTTCAATACACCCGCAGGCAGTTCATCACCGATAGAGATATTAAATTTCTCTCTCTTATATTTTCCCAGCTCTTCGTTAAACTTAATATTGTAGTTATGCAGCAGGATATTAATCTGGTTATCCACCTCAGCATCGCCTGTCCAGCCCAACGGATTAATATTCTGATAGTCCAGCCCGCTGAGGTTTTTAGCATTGAACTTGGCGCCCTTACCAATTTGCATTTCGCCGAAATTATTGGTAACGCCCGAAGAGTTCTTATTGTTCAATAATACCTGCAACTTGCTGATCAACACATCAAGCAATTCTTTTTCGTTTTGCTCGTGTACTTTTTCCAGCTTATCAATTGCTGCTTTCTCGCGCACCTTCATATTCTTATCCTTCTTGGCACGTTGAAAGAGTTTCTTGTCTATCACCACCCCTTCTGTTCCGCTCGGCGCTTTGAGGGAAGCGTCCTTAGCATCTCCCGCCTTATCCCCAAATATCGCCCGGAGCAGTTTTTCTTCGGGAGTGGGGTCACTTTCACCTTTGGGGGTAATCTTTCCAATAATGATATCTCCTTCTTTAACCTGCGCACCAATGCGAATAATACCGTGCTGATCCAGATCCTTAGTGGCTTCTTCTGAAACGTTGGGGATATCCGGTGTCAGTTCTTCTTCGCCGAGTTTGGTATCCCGCACTTCCAGCTCATATTCAGAAATATGAATGGAGGTAAACAAATCTTCCTTTGCAACTTTTTCGCTGATCACAATCGCATCTTCAAAGTTGTAACCTTTCCAGGGCATGAATGCCACTTTAAGGTTACGACCCAACGCCAGTTCTCCATCCTTGGTTGCATAACCTTCGGTAAGGAAATCACCATTTTTAACCCGCTGACCTTTTTTCACGGCCGGACGCAGGTTAATGCAGGTTTCCTGGTTGGTTTTCATAAACTTAGTTAGCCGATATATCTTCAGATCATCTTCAAAGCTTACTAATTTTTGTGCCTCATCTCTTTCATACCTTACATGTATCTCATTGGCATCCACAAATTCTACAACGCCATTACCGTCGGCATGAATTTGAATACGGGCATCTCTTGCTGCTTTACCTTCGAGCCCTGTACCCACAAACGGTGCCTGTGGTACAATCAACGGTACAGCCTGGCGCTGCATGTTTGAACCCATCAGCGCACGGTTAGCGTCATCATGTTCAAGGAAGGGGATGAGTGATGCACTCAAACCCACAATCTGGTTAGGTGCTACGTCCATATATTCCACCTCTGCTCTCTCCAGTATGGGGAAGTCACCCGTTTGGCGCGACCTTACCATGTCTTCAACAAATGTTCCGGTACCGTCGAGTGGCGCGTTAGCCTGTGCAATTTTCGCCTCGTCTTCTTCTTCTGCACTCAGGTAAGAAAGTCCTTTCATGTCCACCTTGCCATCATTCACTTTCCGATACGGGGTTTCAATAAAACCCATCTCGTTAATCTTGGCATGTACACATAAGGTAGAGATTAACCCAATATTCGGCCCTTCGGGCGTTTCAATGGTACACAAACGGCCATAGTGCGAATAGTGTACGTCACGAACTTCAAATCCTGCACGTTCGCGGCTTAAACCACCGGGTCCGAGTGCGGAAATACGGCGTTTATGCGTGATTTCACTCAGCGGATTGGTTTGATCCAGAAACTGCGACAATTGTGAGGTTCCGAAGAAGGAATTGATTACAGAGGATAGTGTTCTGGCATTGATCAAATCTACAGGTGTAAATACCTCATTATCACGAACGTTCATCCTTTCGCGAATCGTTCTGGCCATACGTGCCAGTCCCACGCCAAACTGGGCAAACAACTGCTCACCCACAGTGCGCACACGACGGTTGCTCAGATGATCAATATCATCTATTTCCGCTTTGGCGTTGGTTAAACGAACGAGGTACTTAATGATCTCGATGATATCTTCTTTGGTTAATGTTTTCTGATCGAGCGGCTGGTTAAGGTTCAATTTGCGGTTGATTTTATAACGGCCTACTTCACCCAGATCGTAACGCTTGTCAGAAAAGAAGAGTTTGTCAATAATGCCACGGGCAGTTTCGTTATCCGGAGCATCTGCACCGCGCAACTGCCGGTAAATGTGTTGAACCGCTTCCAGCTCGGAGTTGGCACTATCCTTATTGAGGGTATTATAAATAATCGCATAGTCGCCGCTCACTTCTTCCTTTTGGATGAACACCCCTTTTACGTCCATCTCAGAAATCATATCCACCGCTTCTTCGTCCAATACCGTATCACGTTCCAACACTACTTCATTTCTCTCAATGGATACCACTTCACCGGTGTCTTCATCCACAAAGTCTTCCACCCAGGTTCTTAAAACACGGGCAGCTAACCTTTTCCCAATATGAGGAGTTAATGACTTTTTATCGCCCTTTACTTCATCGGCCATGCCAAACAACTCCAGAATATCCTTATCCGTTTCATAACCGATAGAACGCAATAAGGTAGTAACCGGGAATTTCTTTTTCCGGTCAATATATGCGTACATCACATTATTGATATCGGTAGCAAATTCCATCCACGCGCCTTTAAAAGGAATTACCCTTGCAGAGTAGATTTTTGTTCCGTTGGGGTGGAGTGACTGCCCGAAGAATACACCCGGGGAACGATGCAACTGCGATACCACAACCCTTTCTGCACCATTAATTACAAAGGTGCCACGCGGGGTCATATACGGGATATTACCCAAAAACACGTCCTGTACAATGGTTTGGAAATCCACATGCTCCTCATCGTTACAGCTCAGGCGCAACTTGGCTTTTAACGGAACGGCATAGGTTAAACCGCGCTCCATACATTCTTCAATGCTATAGCGGGGTGGATCAATAAAGTAATCCAGGAACTCCAGCACGAAAATGTTACGGGTATCCGTAATAGGAAAGTTTTCCTTGAACACTCTAAACAACCCTTCAACATTTCTTTTGTCGGGCGTTGTTTCCAACTGGAAAAATTCCTTGAACGACTGGATTTGAATTTCTAATAAGTCGGGAGTTTCCGCTAAATGCTTGATTTTACCAAAATCAATTCTATTGTTTGTAGCAACTTTTGTTGAAGACATAGTTTGAAAAGCGCTTTTTATTTGGTTCAATGACAAATACCCTCCGGCTCCTATTGTTTTGAAAAATAGAAGAGATTAGGTATCAATCACTTATAATTCAATTGAAAAGTCAAATTGTATCAGGCCCAATTTAAGGAGTGCAAAGGTAAAGAATATACCCGTTATAACAAGTTTTTTTAGAATTTAACCTGTTATTTAACGGAGGTGATAAAAATGTGAAAAAGTATTTGCCGCGGGAGATTACCGGAGCAGTTGGCGCATACTATGCTACACCAATTGTTTTTTCCACATCTGTTGCCTCATACGGAGGGCAGGCCCCATGCTTTCCGGCGATAAAAGCACCTAGTTTACATGCAAATTCCAGGGACTCCGGAACCAACCCGGTGCCAACCAGCCTGGAGATGAAGCCTGCTAAAAAGGCGTCGCCGCTTCCGATGGTATCGGCAACCTGTACTTTAAACCCGGGATGTTCAACGAATACGCCGTGATGTATAACGGAAGCCCCTTTGTCGCCCCGGGTGGTAACAATAGTATTCAGTTGGAATTTTTCCTGCAACGCCTCCATTTGCTGCTGCTCATTGCCGCGAAGGTTGAACCATTCCCCAAGCAATTGGAGCTCGTCTGCATTCAACTTTAACATGTCAGCGTGCTGCATCAGATAATCCAAAACCTTTTTTTCAAAATGAGGGGGTCTGAGGTTGATATCCAAAATTTTATACGGGGCAATTTCCAGCAACTCAAACAATGTGCTTCTCGACTTTTCTGCTCTTGCGCCAAGACTACCAAAAATAAAGTACCGGGCATCCGACACCAGTTTTTCTATTGCCATATTGTATTCAATAAAGTCCCAGGCTACAGGTTTTACGATATCGTAGGTAACATGATTGCCATTTACCGTGGCAAGAACCCTGCTGGTAGCGTGGGATTCATCAGTTTGAATGAAATCTCCCGAAACCTTTTTGGAGGTGAAATACTGGAGTAATTCTACACCCAGTTCGTCATTGCCGATTCTACTAATCATTGCAGTAGGGAGCCCGGATTGATTGAGGTGATAAGCTACGTTCATTGGCGCGCCGCCGGGTTGCTTTGTGCCATTGGGTAAAAAATCCCATAACACTTCTCCGAAGCATACAGCCATATAAGGGTTGGTATTCATGCGCTTAAATTATAGAAAATATTGATTTTAGCAACGATCATACCCAAAGAAAACTTTTTCGTTGTAATCTTTCTCATCCAATGAAACAAATCATAAAGGATCAAGCATGAAAATCTATTCTCGATTGGTATCGTCATAGCCTACTCTTGTTTTTGACAAATCCACCTATTTGCGAAAATCAACGGCAGGAATTATACATTTGAACACATATTTCCCTATTTGTTAAGAGTTTTCTAAAGCCTATCCTTTATATTTGCCCCTCATTCAAGGTTTATACTTACATGTTTAATTTGATCTTATTTGGCCCTCCGGGAAGTGGAAAAGGTACACAGTCGGAAAAATTAATTTCGAAATACGGTTTAAAGCATCTTTCTACTGGCGATTTACTGCGTAACGAAATTGCTACAAAAACACCGTTAGGATTAGAGGCCAAGAATTTTATGGACAAAGGACAACTGGTGCCCGATGAAGTGGTTATCGGGATGATCAGTACCGCATTGGATGCAAATTCCGAAGCGCCTGGTTTTTTATTTGATGGCTTTCCCCGTACCGATGCCCAGGCTGAAGCGCTGGATAAATTATTAAAACTCAAAAAAACAAGCATTCACCTGATGCTGGCGTTAGAAGTGAGCGAAGAAGAGCTGGTGAAACGTTTGCTCAACAGAGGAAAAACCTCCGGCCGGAGTGATGACGTAAATGAAAGCATCATCCGTGCCCGTATTGCCGAATATCACAAAAAAACATCGGCCGTTGCAGACTATTACAAAAAGTTTGAAAAGGTTAAACAGGTAAAGGGCGAAGGTACCATTGAGGAAATTTTCGCAGCGCTTTGCA
This sequence comes from Chitinophagaceae bacterium, assembly GCA_020854215.1. GTDB lineage: Bacteria > Bacteroidota > Bacteroidia > Chitinophagales > Chitinophagaceae > Agriterribacter. The sequence continues at coordinate 13,679 of JADZFY010000152.1, forward strand.
AGGAAGTGGATAAGAAAAGGACGAAGTAAGGCGGTAACAGAACAAACAACCGGGTTCCAGGTATTGCTAAGAAGTTGCTCCTTTTCTCCCGGCCTATTCTGCCACCCTTTTTGCGGCATCAATGCTTTCCAATATCCGCGCATTAACAGAATCAATCTTTTCTTTTTCCAGGCGATAAAACTGAACTTTTTCTGTTTCAGTGCTGCCGGCTTTATCCGGGTCAAATTCCTGCATCCACAAGTGCATGCCCTCCTCTGCCCCCGAAAGCGCTTTCAATGCCGAATCCAACGGATGCAGCAATTTGGCTTTCACCTTTTTAGCCGTTAAAGAGTCTATCTTCTGTTCTATTAAATGCCGGTAACGGGATAGCTCCCCCATTTTTGCCATCCCCACGTCGTGCCCGTCCATGGCTGCCTTATACAAACTATCAGAAAGGGTTTTAGGCACAGAGGCGTTATTGGAACGTGTTGTGTTGCCTGAATCGGTATTGTTACAGGAAAAGAGGAATAGCACTGCTGCAAAAATCAAAAATGTCGGCTTCATTAACACGAAATTTTAGTTACGGGCGGGAAGATACAACGCATTTCATTTTCACCGCCATTTTATGTGGCTTTGAGCTCAAAATAACATCTCAGTGTTCCGTCCGATTATTTTGCAGCCGATATTAACTGACGTAATTTGTGGTTGCATTTGCTCTTTATATCAAGCGCGGTAAAATCGTTTACATATGTTACACCCAATACAGGAAGGCTACGTAAAGGTGGAGCCTCAAAGCAGTGGCATCACCGTTATTGAATTCTTTCACCCCAGGAGCAACTCGTTGCCCGCAGCAATATTAAACGACCTTGCACAGGAAATACATAGTGTGGGACTTCAAAAGGATACCAAAGTTATAATTCTTCGCGCCGCAGGTAACGGAGCCTTTTGTGCCGGAGCGTCATTTAGTGAACTCAACGCGATAAAGACCGCCGACGAAGGAAAAAAGTTTTTTGGGGGATTTGCTCATGTTATTAATGCGATGCGAAAATGCCCAAAGCTAATCATTGCCCGTATTCATGGCAAGTGCGTGGGAGGCGGGGTAGGACTGGCAGCGGCCGCAGATTATGCGGTTGCGGTGCCGGAAGCCGAAATCAAACTGAGTGAGTTATCAATAGGTCTCGGTCCGTTTGTGGTAGGACCGGCTATTCAACGAAAATTAGGATTGAGTGCATTCAGCCAGTTAGCGATTGACGCTACCATGTGGCGACCCGCAGACTGGGCAAGAAGGAAGGGATTGTACGCCGAATTGCATCCTAATACAGAGGACATGGATGAATCGGTTCAGCGATTGGCAAATGAGCTGGCGCATAGCGATACCCAGGCAATAGCAGCAATGAAACAGATGTTATGGGAAGGAACCGAAAATTGGGATGAATTATTGACACAGCGCGCTGCAATCAGCGGAAAATTAGTAATTAGCCCATTTACCAAAGCGGCATTAGAACGATTACAGAAAAAAGAGTAGGATTTAATTCCCTATTGAAGATGGATAGTATGAATTTAAAATAGCGATCGAAATTATAGTCAATAAACCGGGAAATTGATTAGCGTCTATTCCATCAAATTGAAAAAGAAACACGAAGAAAATACTGCATAGGATAAATCACGTGCCACCTTACAATATCAACCGCAAACTCTACACAAACATACTCATCAGCATTACACCACCTAACCCTACTATGGCAACGATCGTTTCCATTAATGACCAGGAGCGAATGGTATCCCTGACACTCAGGTTAAAATATTCTTTAAACAACCAGAATCCCCCATCGTTCACGTGTGAGAACATGAGGCTCCCCGCACCGATGGACAAAACCATCAGGTTAGGATTTACACCGCCCTGCAATACCATTGGCGCTACAATACCTGCAGTGGTGAGTCCGGCCACAGTGGCGGAACCAATGCATATACGAATTATTGCGGCAATAATCCAGGCCAGAAACAAGGGGTGCAGCGGCCAGTGATGCAAGGCCTGGGCGATCTCATTGCTCACCCCACTGGCGGTCAATACTTCTTTGAATGCTCCTGCTCCGCCAATAATCAACAGAATCATCGCCACATCCTTTACTGCACTCTCATACACCAGCATTATCTTCTTTATGGACATACCTGTGGACAGTCCCAGCGAAAAGGTAGCAACAACCAATGCCAACAGCATCACTATCATGGCATTTCCAAAAAAAGCAGAAAAAGGAAGCAGAGAGGTAACTGTGGGAAACAAATGAGGTATTGCCGTGGTTACTATCAGCAATACAACGGGCAACAGAGAGGTAAGCAGACTATTTGCCAGCCCGGGCAATTGCTCTTCCGGCAGAATTACGGGCTTAAACGTTTGTAACGGCACCGAAACGATTTGCTTCAACGTTCTGGAAAAAACAGGCCCGGCAATTATTATTGCAGGTATAGCCACTACCAAACCATAGAGCAACGTCAGCCCCATACTGGCATTGAATTGCGTAACCAATGCTGCCGGTGCTGGGTGAGGCGGCAGGTACCCGTGAGTAACCGATAACGACGCCAGCATGGGCAGTCCAATATAAACGGCAGGTAACTTATACTGGTAAGCAACTGAAAAAATAAGTGGAACCATTAGCACAAAGCCCACATTATAAAAAAGCGGGATGCCTATTACAAATCCGGTGACCATCAAAGCCCACTGGATATACCTGGTTCCAAATACCTTCATTAAAGACGAGGCTATTTGTTGTGCAGCTCCACTCTCGGCAACGAGTTTACCCAACATGGCACCCATTATAATCACCCCGGCCAGAGCGCCGAGGGTGTCTCCAATTCCTTTTTCCACTGCTATGGCTAATCGGTTCAATGGGATGCCCAGCAACCAGCCGGCTAAAAGAGATACTATTAAAAACGCGAGAAAAGCATTTGTCTTTCCCCAGGTAATAAGAAGAACAAGCAGCAGGATACAACCGGCAATGATCAGGAATGTCATGATGAAAATAAAATAGGATGCAGAAATTCACTCCTCACGCACAGCTACCCAACTTTTATCGTTTGCTAATATAGTTAATGCACAGTAACAAATCCATTACCCTATTTCATTTTTTCGATTACCAGTTGTTCATTTGCTCCGGCACAACACGTTCGGTAGACTCGCGTGAAATACTGTTTGCCTGCCAGTTGGGGTCATATTTTACAAACCACGACAGCCAGAGGCTTCTTGATAAACGCATAAAAACAGGTTGCAAAACAATCAGCAAGATGCTATTAACAATTCCCCACCACATTAACCGCAAATCACCTTCCTGCACAGAAATACCGATAAGCAGCCACCATGCAATAAAAGTAAAAACGCTGAAAGCCACCGTTAGTCCATAGCTCACATAGGCAGTGCCATAGTAAAATCCAACTTCAATTTCCGTGGGTTGACTACACACCGGGCATCGTGGATGCATTTTAAGCGTAGAACGTAAGTAATACGGATTACTGCTCTGAAAAATTCTACCGCGGCGGCAACGGGGGCAGCGGTTATCCAATGTAGAAAACAGGTAGCCCGGGTACTTTTGCTTTGCACTCATCCGTAGTTTTTCGCAAAGTTCCTTATTCTCACCCAAAAAAACATGATGTGTGGTAAAATGTACCTACTGCTGCGATTACACGCTAAAAAGCATCCACAATCAATTCCATTTGTGTGCTGCGTGATCCTTTTATCAGAAACGTTGATGCTGTTTGCGGATGCAGTTGCAGCCAGTCTCTGGCTTCTGCAGATGAACGAAAAAAACGACAGGAATTTGAATAGTGCTCAAAATCACCCCCAACCAAGATTACATCTTTCCATGCGTAGCGATTCAACAGATCAATAATGGCGCTATGCTCGGACCGGCTTTCCATTCCCAACTCCGCCATCGCGCCCAATACCAAAATCTTGTTTGTATCGGGCATTTTTGCAAAATTCTCAATAGCAGCTTTCATGCTGCTGGGATTGGCATTATAAGCGTCCAGAATAATAGTATTACTCCCTCTTTTTAAAAGCTGCGACCTGCTGTTAGACGGCTCATGTTCTTCGATTGCCTTTTTTATTCTATCATCGCTTACCTTAAAATGGCGTCCAACTGCAACAGCCGCCAAAATGTTCGGAAGATTATAATCCCCCACAAGCCTGGAATGAATAATCGCATCTGATTTTTGCCCGGCTAGTTCTACCTCAAGAAACGGATGCGATTGCTTCAGTTTTCCGATTACAGAAGCCGACGAAGTGCCATAGGTAACAATATGCGGAATGCCACTACTCATTGTATTCAGGTAATCATAGTCCCGCATTACAAAAGCAGTGCCTTGCTGTTGTTTCAGATAATCATACAGCTCGCCTTTGGCCTTTCTAACCCCTTCCGCACTCCCAAAACCCTCGAGGTGTGCTTTTCCACAATTGGTAATAATGCCGTGGGTAGGTTGCGCATAACGGCAATACCCTTCAATTTCCTTTAAGTGATTTGCACCCATCTCTATAATAGCCATTTCCGCATCCGGCTTAACAGATAAAAGGGTTAACGGAATGCCAATATGATTATTCAGGTTGCCCCGGGTGGTGTAGGTTTTATACGTAGTGGCAAGAACAGCGTGCAACAGTTCCTTTGTAGTGGTTTTTCCATTGCTTCCTGTAATTGCAATAAACGGAATGGAAAACCGGCTACGATGATAGCCGGCGAGTTGTTGGAGTGTGTTGAGCGCATTGTCAACAACGATAACCCTTTTGTCCTCAAAAGGGGGCGCTTCATCCACTACTGCAAAAGCCGCCCCGGTATCCAGAGCCTGCTTTACAAAAAGATTTCCATTGAAATTTGGACCCTTTAAAGCAAAAAATATATCGCCGTGTTCCATTTTTCTTGTATCGGTTTGAACCGACGGATGCTGCAGGAACAATTGGTAAAGCTCTTGAATTTGCATAGAGGGCAAAGGTAAATATATTCATCCCAAACTAAGGGTTGAGACCAAACCCTGGCTAATTAATATTTTGATGCAGATTCGGGTCTCACGACAATATTGAAACAGAATTTTTGCAACAGAATCTGAACTTTGCATAAACTTGATGTTATGAATTACCATCTATTAGGAAGATCATCACTAACGGTTAGCGAGGTTGGTTTTGGCTGCATGTCGCTGGGTAGCAACGATGGGGAAAATGCAAGACTTATCCATAGCGCAATAGATGGTGGGCTGAACTATTTTGATACTGCCGATATGTACCAAAAAGGATTTAACGAACTCACCGTTGGAAAAGCGTTGCGGGGCAGGCGCGACAAGGTGATTCTCGCAACAAAGGTGGGCAATCAATGGCGGGCTGATGGTAGTGGCTGGGAGTGGAATCCGTACAAGCAGTATATCATTTCTGCAGTGGAACAAAGCTTAAAACGATTGCAAACCGACTATATTGATTTGTATCAATTACATGGTGGCACCATTGATGATCCCATAGACGAAACCATCGAAGCATTTGAAACCTTACAAGCGTCGGGTAAAATTCGTTATTACGGAATATCATCTATACGCCCCAATGTTATCAGGGAATACGTTAAGCGATCAAATATCGTAAGTGTAATGATGCAATTCAGCCTGCTTGATCGTCGCCCTGAAGAAACCTGCCTGCCATTATTGCGGGAAAATGATATTGCCCTACTGGTGCGAGGAGCATTGGCCGGTGGCCTGCTGGTGAACAACCCTGCGAAAACATATTTACAATATGCCGAAGGCGAAGTGCACAAGGCGCAGGCTGCAATTCAGGCAATATCCGGCATCAATCGAAAACCCGCCCAAACGGCCATACGTTTCGTATTGCAGCAGAAAAATGCCTCCACTGCGGTAATTGGCATTCGAACAATGGAACAATTGAAAGAAATGTTTGCGGTAACTCAATCCCCCTTACTCACGGATAAAGAAATAATGTATTTGCGCGCGTCCGTTCCCGTTAACTATTACGATCAGCACCGGTAGGTGTTTTCAGTTCATCAACGCTGGTTGAATACTTAGCGTGCCAACACGTTTACGTTTAAATGGTGAACAACTTGTTTGATTGTATTGTCCAGTTTGAGGATAAGATTTTTTAGCATGTCACCATTTTGCTTTTGTGCGGCAAATCCTTCTATTCTTCTAATGTCATCCTTTAACGAAGCAATATTCAAATTGTCAATATCGGGTTTAATCCGATGGGCATTAGCATAGATCTCCGCAAAATCGTGTTTATCGTATGCCTCCCTGATTTGAGCTACGGCAGCGGGTGTTTGTTCCACGAACACCAGAAGCATTTGCCTGAGCAAATTGTGGTTTCCCTTGCTCACACTTTCCAGGAACGAGAGATTGTACAATGCTGTTGACGACCCGCTGTGCTGTACTTGACCGGCTCCGTAGCCGGTATCCGAACCCGTTGCACAATTAGCAATCGCTTCCAGCAATTCCTGTTCGGTATATGGTTTAGAAATAAATCCGTTCATGCCAACGTCTTTACAACGGAATCCTTCGTTGTTAACCACATTGGCCGTTATGGCAATAATAGGAACATTGAGTGAAAGTTGAGTTCTAATATACCGGGTCGTTTCAAACCCATCCATTACCGGCAGGTGAAGGTCCATCAATACCAAATCGAAGGTGCGGCTGCGCAACAAATGAATAGCATCCATGCCATTATCCGCTTCGGTAACATTGGCTCCCGTTCCACGTATGATGGCGGAGGCCAGTAGCGTATTCATTTCGTTATCCTCCACCAGCAGGATTTCCATATTCTTAAGTGGTTTCAGATTCATTTTTTCATCCGTTTAATGTTCTCTGGTTCCAATTGCCATCCACAACTCAATTTAATATTATCGGTGCATTTGTTAATACCGGAGAAGCCGATCCCTTTGTTCTCATTTTCGAAAAAACGAAAGATTCATACATTTAGTGTTGGTGGGGGTAAACAAACATAAATACTTATATATAGTAACCATCAGCAATGCGTAAGAGTAAAAACAAAAAAACAAAAATGTTAACATCCCACTAAAAAAATATACATATCGGGATAGTATTTTGTTTGTGATTACATTTACGGCCTGATTTTTGTGGATGCGGCACGTTTAAAAAAAAATTAACATTCCTTTTATGGCGCTGAGCCAGAGTTTACAACAGAAACTATTACAAAAACTGTCTCCCCAGCAAATTCAATTGATGAAATTGCTGCAGGTACCCACGGCCATGCTGGAGGAAAGAATTAAAGAGGAGATAGAAGAGAACCCGGCGCTTGAAACGGTGGATGAAGATCAGGATGCACAGGATGGTGAGTTAGTGGATGAGTTTAGCAGCGACACCGATGATGAATTTGAAACAGAAGGTACGGATGATGAATACGACAATATTGACATTAGCGAGTACATAGGAGATGATGATGACGTTGCCGATTACAGGCTTAAAGATGAGAACTACCCGGACGTTGATGAAAAACAAACACTTCCGTTTAAAATTGAGAGTACGTTTCACGAAACACTGCTGGAGCAATTAAGGATGCTGCACTTAACAGAGAAGGACCAGAAAATTGCTGAGCAGATCATTGGAAGTATTGACGACGACGGTTATTTACGCAGAGACATTGATGCCATCGCTGATGACCTCGCCTTTCGGCAGAACATTGTCGCCTCCGTGGAAGAAATAAATGCGCTGGTTAAGCAGATTCAAAAATTCGATCCGCCGGGAATTTGCGCCCAGGATCTGAAGCAATGTTTGCTGCTGCAGTTGGAGCGCAAAAAAGAAGAAGGCCTTGATGTAGATATTACCATTCGGATTCTTTCTGAATACTTTGACGAGTTTACGAAAAAACACTACGAAAAAATTCAGAAGGGACTAAACCTAACCGATGACGATTTAAAAACCGCCTTCAACACCATTATTCGTCTTAATCCAAAACCAGGTGGCAATGTGGGCGACAACAATATTGGTGAGAGTTACGTTATCCCCGACTTTTTTATTCACAATAACAATAATAAGCTCGAACTTACCCTAAACTCAAAAAATGCCCCTGACCTCCGGGTAAGCGAAGGATACCGCGATATGCTCAAAGAGTATGACCGGGGTAGTAAAAAGGATAAACGGCAGAAAGAAGCAGTGATTTTTATTAAACAAAAGATTGACGCTGCCAAATGGTTTATTGATGCCATCAAACAAAGACAAAACACACTGCTCACTACCATGCATGCAATTATGGACTATCAGTACGAGTTCTTCCTTACCGGAGATGAAACCACGATGAAGCCCATGATTTTGAAAGATATTGCAGAACGCACCTCATTAGATATTTCGACAGTAAGCAGGGTAGCGAACAGTAAATTTGTACAAACGGAATTTGGCACTTACCGTCTCAAATTCTTTTTCAGCGAATCATTAAGTACCGACAGCGGAGAGGAAGTATCTACCCGCGAAGTGAAAAAAATATTAAGCGACCTGGTGGAAGGAGAGAGCAAGAAGAAGCCGCTCAGCGATGAAAGACTTACTGAACTTCTACAACAAAAAGGATATAATATTGCACGAAGAACCGTGGCCAAATACCGCGAGCAACTGAACATTCCGGTGGCACGTTTAAGAAAACAACTATGAACAGTTATCCTGTAACAAACATTTCTCCGGTGGTACCTGCGGTAAGAACGATGGCACATTTTTTTTCATGGCTCTTTCATCCTTTGTTTCTGGGGCTGTACCTGGCTGCTTACCTTATTTATTTAGATCCGGAATATTTTGTTGGGATGAATATGGCAGAAAAAACACAATCCCTGCTTATATATCTGATTAACGCCGTTTTTTTTCCGCTGATATCGGTATTGCTTTGCAAGGGATTGGGTTTTATTGATTCGGTCTATCTTAAAACTCAAAAAGAAAGAATTATTCTGTATGCCATCTGCATGATATTTTTTTTCTGGACATTTTATGTTTTTAAAAACAAATCGGGCGTTCCCGTAGTGATTGCCCAAATGAGCCTGGGTATTTTCATTGCTGTAATCATTGATTTTATTGCCAATATCTTTTTGAAAATAAGTATGCACGCCACAGGAGTAGGAGGAGCTATTGGACTGTTTACCGTGCTATTGTTTACCACCCAGGGAATGGTGGCGTTACCTCTCGCTGCCGCAATCCTGATAGCAGGACTTACCTGCACATCTCGCCTGATTGTATCTGATCACCGCATGCCGGATATTGTTACGGGCCTTTTAGCCGGCTTTACCGGACAATGGATAGCCGTTTGGTTTTTAGGATAAAAAAAGCGCCCCAAGCAAATTGAAGCGCCGCAGCTTTAAATGGGTTGGATTGACTTCGATCGTCGTTGTGTTCGAAAATATTTTATCATCCACATAATGGTAAAACTGGGAATAAAATCTACACCAGGCAACAGCTCTTCAACTACATTTGCCACACCCCCTAATGCTCCCTTCCATCCGCCAAATAACCGGTAAAAAATCAACCCGGACAACGGAGCCCAGATTATATCACCCCATTCACCCAAAAACGGAATTGCATAACTTACATAACCCAGCATATCCATTATCAGGCAAAATATTAATGACGGCGTTTTTTGGACGGTATTCATGATTAATTCAACGGCTGGAATAATCTATTGACGATTTTTTAGCTCAATGGTTGCAGGCAGATCAGGCTGCCGGTGAAACTTTTAGTTTACCAAGAATTTCCTCCAGGCGGAAAGGCTTGAAAATACAGTCATTCATACCCGCATTCCGGCATTTTTCGCAGTCATCCTTCACTGCACCTGCTACCAGCCCGATGATGATGATGGAGCGATAAGGCTCGTCCATTTCCCTAATACGTTTGGTGGCTGCAAAGCCATCCATAACCGGCATATGCACATCCATTAAAATCATTCCCGGTTTAACTTCCTGGACGAGTTCCACTGCTTTTTGACCGTTTGGTGCTTCGATCACAGCGTGCCCTAAATTTTTTAATAACATGGAGATCAACAATCTGGTGTCCGGATCGTTCTCAACAACCATTATCGTCATAGGCCCCACAATTCGCGTATCGGAATGCTTCTTATCGTTTTCGTTATTAGGTTGCTCTTTTAGGTTATTGTCCATGTCTTCGTTCTTAAAATACCGGAATTTCCCGTAAATCAATAATTTAAGGATATCCTTAATTAACAAATGTCATACCAGTTACCATAACGCTGCCGCAGGAAGTTTATTAGGTACAGCGTTTAATTAGTGCAGAAAAATGTGATGCATTGATATTCGGTAAATCAGCAGAGAATATTTAGAACAGAAGGTTCTTGCCCGAAAATGGCCTTCCCAGGTGCTCGTATGCTTTTGGAGTTGCTTCTCTTCCCCGGGAGGTTCGCATAATAAAACCCTGTTGTATCAGAAAGGGTTCGTAAACCTCTTCCAGGGTGCCGGGCTCTTCGCCTACGGCGGTGGCTATTGTAGTAATACCTACCGGCCCACCCTTAAATTTTTCAATAATGACAGAGAGAATGCGGTTATCCATTTCGTCAAGTCCGTGCGCATCTACATTTAAGGCTTTCAATGCATGCAAAGTAATGCCCTCGTCAATAATACCATCATTCAACACCTGCGCAAAATCCCTTACCCGCCGTAAAAGTCCGTTGGCAATTCGGGGTGTGCCACGGCTGCGGCCTGCAATTTCCTTTGCCGCACCATCCGATATATTTACCTGCAATATACCTGCCGACCTGCAAATAATTCTATGCAAAACAGCAGAATCGTAATATTCGAGCCTCGACTTAATTGCGAATCGCGACAATAGCGGAGCGGTTAGTAATCCGCTACGGGTTGTTGCTCCAATAAGCGTAAACGGATTCAGGTTGATCTGTATACTACGGGCGTTAGGCCCGGTGTCTATCAGGATATCAATTCGGTAGTCTTCCATCGCGGAATACAGGTACTCTTCTACTACGGTACTCAGCCGGTGTATTTCATCTATAAACAAAACATCGTTTGGTTGAAGGTTGGTGAGTAACCCTGCAAGATCAGCCGGCTTTTCAATTACCGGACCGGATGTTTCCTTTATATTCACTCCGAGTTCGTTCGCCACTATACGACTCAAAGTGGTTTTTCCCAATCCCGGAGGTCCATGAAAGAGAATATGATCAAGGGCTTCACCCCGAATCTTTGCTGCCTTGATAAAAATGGTGATATTTTCAATCACTTTATCCTGCCCACTAAATTCGGCAATTTCATTGGGCCGAATGTTATTCTCAAACTCCTTTTCTACCGCACTTAATCCCGTCTTTTCCGTATTTAAATTTGGATTTTGCATTATTCCTTTTCAATGGTTCAACTGCATACTTTACATAGTCCGCTAACTACCACTTCGGTCTGCCTTGTTTTATAACCGCGTGGCAGTTTAATTTCAGGCACCTGCACGTCTTCCAGGCAGGTAGTACTGCCGCATCGGGTACAAATGAAATGTACATGATCGTCGTGATGATGTCCCTGTTCACAATTGTCTTTACACAGCGCATATTTGATCGAATTGTCGGTGGTAGGAATCGTGTGTATGATTCCCTTTTCCATAAAAGTTTGCAGAGTTCGGTAAACGGTAACCCTGTCGAACTTTTCGTTCGTCCTCGATTCAATATCATGATGCGCCAGGGCATTGCTGCTTTGCAAAAAAAACTCCAGTATCTTTCTCCTGCTGTCCGTTACACTTAACTGGTTCTTTTTTAAAATATCTACAATTTGCGATTCCATATCTGTACTGCTTTTTAGGAAAATCGTCATGTATAAACAATTTGCCTGGTTTGTCCGCAAGAGGTTATTGTATATGCTCCTGCAACAGATCCCTAATATCAGTAGTCAGTTTTTCCGTTTCGTCCTTTTTTAATCCGTCATAAATTCCTCTTACGCGTCCGCTCTTATCCACCAGGGCAAAAAATTGCGTATGCAAAAATTGCTCGTCTATATTGCCGGAGTGGGTATTGGGGTCATCTAAAATATAGCTTTCCCTGGCCGCTTTGTATAAATTGCTTTTACTTCCTGTGAGAAACCACCAGCTTTTTCCATTTACGCCCAGTGAATCAGCGTAAGTTTTCAACCTTTCCACACTATCTGTTTCAGGGTTTACGGTATGGGAAAGAATCAGGAAGTCCTGTTCCTGTTTGAACGCTTCATATACCTTTTTCATATTCCTGTTCATCTTGGGGCAGATACCATCGCAGGTGGTAAAAAAAAATTCAGCTGCATATACTTTACCTGCTACGTCTTTTTCCGTAATCTGTTTTCCGTCCTGTCTTTCAAACGAAAAGGGTTTTACAATACTCAAAACGGGCAACAACGATTTGGAGGAGTCAATAGTGGCATATAAAAAAGCATAGAATCCCCCAATAAGTAAACCAAAAAAAGCCAGATAGACCCATATCTTCCGCTTCATACGAGAATAATTTATTACCTGGCAAAGTTACAATTGTACACGGTATCTTACAGTATTAATACTAATGGGGTGCATTCTTGTCGCCGGTTTGTGGAGACACAAACCGGGGCGGCTTCCGTGGGCAGTGCCTCCACTGCCCACGATCGGAGCAACAATTCGGAATGCACCCTACTAATGACCCGGAGACAACATCACGCTAAAATTATCGTTAATTTCTAATTAATTGCAACTTTGTTGCATAACATGAATATATTTGCAGGCAATTAACGCTACTATGTTCCGGATCAATTATGATTTTCTCGGCATCTCCACATCGGTTGCCTGTGCCATTCACTGCGCCATCCTGCCATTGGTGCTCACCAGCCTTCCTGTTTTCGGCGTTAATATCATTCACAACTACTACTTTGAATTTGGCATGATTGCCCTGGCTTTCGCGGTTGGTATATATGCGCTGTACCATGGCTTTAAAAAGCATCATCGTAAAACGCTGCCTGTTTTTTTATTTAGCGGTGGAATTTCTCTATTGCTGCTAAAGGAACTCTTTCATATGTATCATCTCCTTTTACTCATTCCGGCAGTGATATTGATTGTTATTGCCCACTACATCAACTACTCCCTCTGCCGAAAAGCGAGCCATTGTGCTGCTGATGGATGCAGCCACCACTGAACATTATCTGGTGGGTTGAAATCAAGAAAACAACGGGTCAGGATTTTTTGCTAATTTCATTTTCTAAAACTATTACGCCATGACCACAAGAAGAACATTTATCCGCCAATCTGCTTTTTTTTCGGCAGCGGCTCTGGTATTGCCCTCATCA
>JADZFY010000153.1 GCA_020854215.1 Chitinophagaceae bacterium
CCTACGGCAGACCAGTTTCAATATGGCGGTTATGAGGTGGAAACCGTGTCGCCCTATACTACCCGGGCAGAAGCGGATGTTAACGAAAGTGTTTTGAGTTATTTACAGGGTGATCTCCGGGTTAAACCACCAACTGATCCCATTTCTGTAAACAAGCCATCCATGATTTTGCCCGACGAAAATGGAGTTTTGGTATTATCAGCAGAGAAAGGCAAAGCCATTGGACCGGATATCAAATACATGCCGGAGTGGAAGGCCTTTGGATGGTTCAGAAACAAAGACAAAGTTGAGTGGGAAATAGCTCCGCGGGAAGAAAAGGAATACGCCGTAATTTTAGAATGGTCGGTATCGGATGAAGAGGCTGGAAAAACATTTGTACTGGAAAGCAGCAAGGACAAGCTCATTGGTGAAGTAGGGAAAAGTGGTTCCTGGGAAACCTTTGCCATTGAAAGAGTGGGTACCATAAAGGTAAAAGCAGGAAAGCAAAAGATTGTTTTCAAACCCTATAAAGACTTTGCTGCAAAAAACGCGTTGCTTGATCTGAGAAAAATTACGCTGGTGCCGGTTGGCAAATAAACAGTATGGAATCAAAAGTCGTTATCATCACAGGTGGGGCAGGCGGGCTGGGAAAGTCTATGGTACAATGTTTTGCAGCAAATGGTTACCGTGTAATTGTTTTAGATATTCAACCGTTGACTATTGAGCAGACGACCGAATACGCCAATGGTTATGCTGTTTCCAGTTTCGCATGTGATGTTACCCGGGAAGCCCAGGTGGAAAATATTGTTGATACCGTTGTGCAGCAGTTCGGGCGTATGGACGTGCTGGTAAACAATGCAGGCACACAGCATGTGGCACCTGTAGAATTATTCCCCACCGAAAAGTTTCAATCCATGCTTGACCTGATGCTTGTCGCACCGTTCATCGCCATTAAGCATGTGCTTCCGGTAATGAAACGGCAGCAATTCGGAAGAATCATTAATATGGCGTCTGTAAACGGCTTAATTGGTTTTGCCGGAAAGGCGGCTTACAACAGTGCCAAGCATGGGCTGATTGGACTTACTAAAGTAACCGCACTTGAAACGGCAACTGATGGTATTACAGTAAATGCAGTTTGTCCGGGTTATGTGGATACGGATTTAGTACAAAACCAATTGGCTGAGATTGCAGGGATGCGCGGGATTACTGAGGAGGAGGTACTTGAACAAATCATTTTCCCGTTAGTACCTCAAAAGCGACTATTACAACCCAACGAGATAGCCAATCTGGTGCTCTTCCTTTCGGGAGAAAAAGCCGGCGGCATTACCGGCCAGGCAATAGTAATTGATGGCGGGTACACGACACAGTGATTTACCTGAGTTGTGACGCTTCCACTCTCGTTGGTGTATCTGTTCCATTTACAATACTTGTGGAGCTTAGCGCAATAGCCTTGATAATTTCCGTCATATTCTTCATATCCAGCGTTCCTATCTCATCTTCCACGGTATGGTAATAGGGTTCACTATCCATTTTTGATGTGGAGATGGTATGAGCCGGAACGCCAAGTCTGGCCAGGGTAGCATTATCAGACCGATAAAAAAGTTGCTGATCGGGATAAGGGTCCGGATAAAAAGTAAAGCCGGTACCTTCCAGATTCCTTTGCATGATCTTGCCCATATCCGATTTTTCATATCCGGTAATATAGGCGGAGTTTTTGCCCCACTTACTATCGGTGCCAATCATCTCAATATTAAACATGGCAACCACTTTATCCGGATCGAGTTGCTTTGAGAAATATTGTGAACCATACCCACCGATTTCCTCCGCGGTAAAGGCAGAAAATATCAGGGAGCGTTCGTTGCTGTTCAGCTTCCTGAAATACTTTGCCAGCATAATCACAGCCGTTGTTCCGGCAGCATCATCGTTGGCGCCATTATAAACAGAGTCGCCCGCGGTATTGGGCTTGCCAATCCCCAGGTGATCATAGTGTCCTGAAAAGACTACATATTCGTCCTTCCTGTCCGACTGGCTTTTTCCGGGTATCATACCCGTAACGTTTCTGAGTTTCTTTTCTGTGATGTCGGCTTGAATACTAAACGTAAAATTCACGGGAGACTGGTCAGACAAAACGAAAACAACGTTACCGGGTAGGCGAAACCCGGGGCGTTTCAGGCGGTTAAGATTCGAAAAAGACGAACGAAGCGCAGTATCCACGATCACGATATAATTTTTTCCGGACATGATATATCCGTAAGCCACATTATAAAACTTATCGTTTGAGTTCATCGTGGCCATTGTATAACCAGAAGACGCATTGATAGTTAGTATTTCGTTAGAGGTAAAGGCTATTATTTGAGCCTCAGGGATACGGTGTCCGTTAATGGTTCCTGAAGCTCCGGTTTGTTTTGCTTCTATCAGGGTAAATTCCTGGAAGAAACCCGTTGCAGGAGGGAGCGGAACCAAACCCGCCTTCTCAAACTGTTGAGCAATATAGGTAGCTGCTTTGTCAATACCGGGCGTAAATAATCCCCGCCCGCCCATTGCATCGGAAGAAAGAACCTTTTCTACTTTTTGAACCTTTTGCTCTTTAATTACTTTATTAATGATTCTGTCATTTTGCTGAGCTTGGGTATTCAGCACAAAAAGCAATACGAGTAGCAGTGCCGATAATTTTTGCATGTTTTTCAAAAATACATTTTATGTGTGAGTTCACCCCGTGTCTATTGCTAACCTTTCGGAATCATGTAGGCATCCGGATCGTATTCAAATTTTCAAACCAGCCTGCCGGCTGGCCCGTTTCCACACTTTCACATCCACCTACAAACTCATCATCTCCTTAAACTTCACTGCCTGCCTGCGGCTCACTTCAATTTTCTCTCCTCCCTTTATTTCCAGTAACAATCCGCCGTTGAAATACGGTTCCACCTTTTCAATCATCCTGAGGTTTACAATATGTTTACGATTGGCGCGGAAGAAAACCTTTTCGTCTAAGCGTTCTTCCAAGGCGTTCAGCGATTTTAAGATAAGCGGCTTATGTGTACTGAAAAACACTTTCGCATAGTTGCCCACACTTTCAAACAACCTGATTTCGTTCAGCTTAACAAACCAGCATCGCTCCCCGTCTTTTACAAATACCTGGTCATTCTCGCCCAAAATACCCCTGTTTACCGTTGCCGCACCCGGCAAAACACCAGTCAACTCTCTCTCCTCCATCGAATGCTCCAGTTTATGCAAAGCATCGGCCAGCCTTTTCGGCTCAACCGGCTTTAAAAGGTAATCCAGTGCATTTACTTCAAATGCCTTTAGCGCGTATTCATCATACGCTGTTGTAAAAATAACCTCCGGAACGTTGTCCAATTCGGCCAACAAATCAAATCCTGTTTTACCCGGCATCTGAATATCCAGGAAAATCAGGTCAGGCACCATATGGCCAATCTTTTCAATGCCTTCATTGGCATTGGCTGCTTCAGCAATGATTTCTATTTCAGGATGATCCTGCAGCAACTTCCTCAGTTCGTTTCTGGCCAACCTTTCGTCGTCAATAATTATGGCTCTCTTTGTCATAACTGGCGTATTATATTAATGAGATGATGTGTTTCTGTTTTTAAAAAGGTTCACGCAAATTGTTACTGTTTTTCATCCCTCTCCCCGCTATCCTCTACCCTGCTACGAATAAAATGGTGGTGTGCTATTTTGCCATCCGGTGATGTAGCGGCATAATCAGCTTCGCTTCCACCATATTGCCGGGTATATCCTTTATTTCAAATGAGGCTTGCGAACCAAACAGCAGGTTCAGGCGGTCTTGTGTACTCTGCAGCCCAAATCCCATATGCCCCATATTGCCATTTAGCAGTCCGCTGTTTCTAATGATGATTTCATGGTGACCGTCCACAAAATCAGAGATAATGGTTACTATGCCACCCCGTATTTGTTTACTAATACCGTGTTTAATGGCATTTTCAACAAGTGTTTGCAGCATCATCGGGGGGATGGGCTGGTACAGGGTCTCTTCGTCAATATTAAACTGTACTTTTAATCGCTCTTCAAACCGCATTTGCTCCAGTGCCAGATAATCCTTCACGATATTTAATTCCTGTTCTAACGGTACCGTTTCCAGCTTTTCCGTTTGCATGCTGCTGCGCAGGATATTGCTCAATTCGGTAATTGCCTGCCTGGCACGTTGCGGGTTTTCATCCACCA
>JADZFY010000154.1 GCA_020854215.1 Chitinophagaceae bacterium
GAATTAATTGAACCCAACTGGTAGTACACGATGAAATGATACCCAGGTCCGTGATCCTTCGATGAACTCCGTAATAAAATTGAAACAACTGATTTGCTCAATGATGAAAAGAACCCTGAACGGAGCGTCGCAACAGACGATGCCCTTGCGTACCGAACGCCGGGTTCATAAAACATTATACTGTTGCTCAAAAAATTACTAACTCAAATAGCTTCTAATTTCCGGTTCTTTTTTTCCGGAATATGGCTTTTTCAATTTCCACGGCAAAAAATACAATAGAAGCTGCTGCACCTGTTATTAAAAATTCAGAAAGGGTTAATGCCTCTGTTTTAAAAATGGGTTGTAATACCGGTATATAGGTAATGATGAACTGCAGCAGTAAAACTATAATTACAGCACCAATCATCGGTTTGTTTGAAAATATTCCGATGCTGAACAAGGACTGCTTCTCAGAGCGAATGGCCAGCACATGCCCCATCTGGCTCAGGCATAGTACATTGAACACTATCGTTTGCCAGTGCAATCCATTTTTTATAGCCCATGCCTGCAATGATAATGTAATGCCCGCCATCAATATTCCTACCCATAACATGTGCAGCCCCCTGCCATTTGCAAAAACACTTTCCCCTGGCTGCCGCGGCGGGCGGTTCATAATATCTTTTTCCGATTTTTCAAACGACAGCGAAATTGCAGGCAGGCCATCCGATACTAAGTTTATCCATAGAATATGAATAGGCAACAGCGCTACCGGCAAACCGATAATAGGCCCCAGCAATAATGTCCATATTTCGCTTGAGTTGGTCGTCATCAGGTATTTGATAAACTTGAGAATATTGTCATATATTCTTCTTCCTTCCCTCACCGCTTTTACAATGGTGGAAAAATTATCGTCCAATAAAATCATGTGCGCCGCTTCTTTTGATACATCGGTGCCGGTAATGCCCATGGCAATACCGATGTTCGCTTTTTTGAGTGAAGGCGCATCGTTTACTCCGTCGCCAGTCATGGCTACATAATTACCTTTTTGCTGCAATGCTTTTACTATTTGGAGTTTTTGCTCCGGTGACACCCTTGCATAAACTTTTATTTTTTCTACTTTGGATAAAAAACTGTCATTGTCCATAGCAGTTAACTCCCGGCCGGTTATTACCAAATCATTTTCGCTGGTTACTATGCCTGTGCGCTGCGCAATTGTTTTGCCGGTAAGCGGGTGGTCTCCGGTGATAATGACTGGAACGATGCCCGCTTTTTTGCATTGTGCTACTGCATCAAGCACTTCATCACGGGGCGGATCAATAATACCGGCTAATCCTAAAAACTGCAACTCGTTTTCATGTAAAGTACTGTCAGGGCTCACCGGCAGTTCATCCCAATACCTGTAAGCAAATCCCATTACCCGGTAGCCTTTAGCCGCCATATCATCTACCTGTTTCAGCAACGCCGGTTTATCTATATACAAACATCGTTGCAGTAAAACATCCGGCGCCCCTTTGGTGAAGCCAATAATTTTATTATCATGTTCGTGAAACGTGGTCATCATTTTCCTCTCTGCATCAAATGCAATTTCATTCATCCTGGGCCAGACATCTATTTTAATATTTTGCTCCATTGCCACTTCCATCAATGCAATTTCCGTACTGTCGCCTTTCAGTTTGTTTTCTTCATCAGCCGCCACATCATTATTTAATGCAAATGCCTGGAATAATAAAGCGGCAGCCGGTTGCTGTTTTACAAATTCAAAATCTTTTCTTTCATACATTCTTTCATTTACAAACACTTCTTCCACATGCATTTTGTTTTTGGTAATGGTGCCTGTTTTGTCAGAGCAGATATAAGTAACTGATCCTAATGTTTCCACCGCAGGTAATTTCCTGATGAGGCTTTTAAGGCGTATCATTCGTTTTGCAGCTAATGCAAGGGAGATTGTGATAACCGCCGGAAGGGCTTCGGGGATGGCTGCGACGGCGAGAGAAATACTGGTGAGCACCATCCTCACCGTATCTTCTCCTCGTAGCAAGCCTGCTGCAAAAAACACAGCACATAATAATAAAACAAGCAGTGATAATTTTTTCCCGAATGACTGCATTCGCTGCTGCAGGGGAGTAAGTGTTTCTTCTTCCTGCAGCATTTGGGCTATGCGCCCAAGTTCTGTTTGCATTCCTGTGGCTGTAACAATGGCGGCGCCCCGGCCGTATATTACAAATGTTCCTTTGAATGCCATATTTTTTCTGTCACCCAATGGTAAATCCTCCGCAGTTAACGGGTAAGTAATTTTTTCAACCGCATGAGATTCGCCGGTCAGCGCTGCTTCCTCAATTTTTAAATTCACCGATTCAATGATGCGGACATCAGCCGGCACTGCATTACCGGCTTCCAGCATTACCATATCGCCGGGTACTAATTTTGTTGCAGGCAGCCAGTTGCTGTTTCCATCACGCAACACCCTTGCCTGTGTAACGGCCATTTGTTTTAATGCCTGCATGGCCTTTTCTGCTCGATACTCCTGCAAAAAGCCAATAATAGCGTTTAACAAAACAATGATGAGGATAACGATGGTATCAGTAGCATCGCCTATGATACCTGATACAACAGCGGCTGCCAGCAGTATCAGTATCATCACATCCTTAAACTGAGATAAGAATATGGCGATTGCAGTTTTCTTTTTCCCTTCCTGCAATTCATTGGGGCCGTATTGCAGCAATCTCTTTTCTGCTTCGGTTGCGGATAAGCCCTGCTGCTTTGATTCCAATAGTTCAAAAATTTCTTGTGTGCCTATGAGGTGCCAGTTCATATTAAAAGTTATGGGAGTCAGAATTTCCTTTCTGACGATCGGGGAAAAATAAAACAGGGCAAACTTGTTAAAGCCTGCCCTGATATCAACCGCCACAGAATAGAATCTTTTACAATTTTTATTCTGCATCAGTTCGTTTTAATCCGGCTATTGTCGTGGTTAAGTCAGCGGCTTTTATGTCGCTTTACAGTTTGCCAGTTTACTGCTTTTTAAACAGCTATATCTGTCATCCTTCTTTACCGACCAAACCCGGAGTAAACTGAAGTGAAGATAACATAACCGCACAGAAGATTGCAATGATTGCTGTCAGGATTTTCGGTGATTGCTGTCACGACAGCCGTCCCCGGTCATAGGACAGGAATTGACGAAATACAGGTTACCCTGTAACAACTGTTCGCTGCTCTGTTTATATCTTACTAAACTATTTATTTGCTGCTTTTATGCCTCCCCAATTGAAACAACCTGATTGTAAATAAAATCATCCATGCCATTGCCATAAGTCCGCCAGGCAGAGCAAGAGCGGTTGCCATACTTTTTGTTGCCGGAGCAAATGTTATCAGTATAAGATATATCAGTATCAAAGAACTTCCTGCAATCCCCAAATAAGAATTTACCTTACTGAATATTTTTCCTTTTAACATCACGATTGACATCATGATACCTGCAATATTTGGCAACATAAATCCTATGAAAACTCCAAAACTTCCATGCGCCCCTCTTGCCAGCATTGCTTCTCCCGCTGCTGCAAATAGCATTTTTTGAGTTTCTGAGTTTGCAGCGAAATACTTAGCACTAAGTTCAAGCATCGGTAATGCGGTATTTGTGGCAACGAATATTACTGTTCCGGCAAGAAAAATTATTAATGCGAATGCTGCAAAGGCGTTGTTAATTTTCGGTGCGCTGCATAAAGTGAATAATATGCGGGTATCAGAATAATTTGATTAATGATATTGAGTAAGTCAAGATTGTAAAGTCCCAATAAGGAATTATCATGTAACTGCGTAAACCGGGCAATCGCAGTTTGAGGTAATGCAGATAAATTACCACCTGTAACAATACCTATAGTTACATCAAGCAAAATTCCTGCTAAGCCGATGATGGTAGCAACTCCACCCAAAATGTAAATACTTCTCCATTGCTTTTCGTAGTAGTCAATTTGATTAACCAGGTTGTTTGTCACAATTTTTAATTATTGAGTAAAGCAACGCACATTGCAAATGCTTGCCGCTGGTTACAAGAGGGATATATCAAATGCGCAAGGATCAAGCAGATACGAACTATATGGAAATATACAGAAGCATTTTGTAAGTATTTGCGACTCTTAAATCTAACCTGAAATCCAACAAAAGTTTCGTTCCTGTTTCTATCCTTCAATGCCCTTCAATTTAATATCATTCGTCATGTTCTCTATTGCCTCCGTCTTGTGTTGGTGAAATATAATTTGGTTTAATTTCTGTATGCCTTATTTGTCCTCCCAAATATCCTGTTCTTGCCGCCAAACCAAAACTTACAAATGAAATCAATAAAACAAATTTTGCAAAAACCCGTGCAGAAGGAGATTTTCTCGAAGTAAGATAAAGGCCAACAACTGAAGCAATACCGGTCACTATCAGTGACACTAAAGCTATGAGTGCAAACTCTTCGTGTTGTTCTACCGAGTCTTTTGAAATCCCTGCAATATTCTCAACTGTTTCTTCCGCTGCTTCGCCGGTTAAATAGCCAATGCCTGCTCCAACGGCAGAAACTATTAAAAGGATGTAAGCGGCCATTTTTGTTTGATTAGTTTTTGTCCATAGCCCGTAGGCTAAAACAAACCCACCTAATATTGAGCCGAAAATGGGAAGGTGGGTTATCAGCAGATGCACATGTGTTGGGTTCATAATAAAATATTTTATCTGTAAATGTTTTGCTTTTCAAGCATAAAAAGAATGATTGTTGTCAGCGAAAAGGATGTTTGTTATTTTCTTGGTGATTTTACAATCCAATTATTATAACGACTCATCGAAGCACTAGGCTGATAAGCTTAGCATTTTGTATTGAAGATTAGTCATGCAAAGGGTTATCAGAAATGGCAGCGCTCAATTACTGGTATGACAGCCGTCACAGTTTTAAAGGTGTATCCTGAATTAATATTGCATATAAAGTGTTGGATAATTCAGGAAAGACAATTAAATCAAATGCATATAGAAATAAACGATAACACAGGGTTTAAAGAGATACAGGAAGTGTTCTCTGATTTCTATTCTTTCCTGCTGATAGAATTTTTTACAAAGACGCACGGGAAGTATAAATCATCCATGGACATTGATTTGGTTTTACCGGATACTTCTGTAGGGGATGTAAAAAAGGCCATGTTTCTGTACTGATGGAAATTATACCATTAAATAAAGTGGCGGATGTGGAGAAAGAATTTCAGCAGCAGTTTGGCTTGTCTGCTCAGATTTTTTGGAAAATAAAGATGTGTGGCAGGAAACTACCGATATGGATGATTTAACCCTGAAAGAACTGACTGAAATGGCCTGCAACTCATCATATGAACAAATCATGGCAGAATATGAAGAAAGCCTTGAAGAAAAACCTGAAGAACCACCAAACCCGTTTTAACAGTTGCAAGTATGGAAATTGAGAGATGAAATGAAAACCCTGGTAAAAGAACAGAAGGAGAAAAGGCAGATGGACAGCAGTATCATTAATATGGCGATAAGCAGTCTTCCTCATTT
The DNA here is from genome assembly GCA_020854215.1 of Chitinophagaceae bacterium. Taxonomy (GTDB): domain Bacteria; phylum Bacteroidota; class Bacteroidia; order Chitinophagales; family Chitinophagaceae; genus Agriterribacter. The sequence continues at coordinate 5,512 of JADZFY010000154.1, forward strand.
GAAAA
>JADZFY010000155.1 GCA_020854215.1 Chitinophagaceae bacterium
CCTGTAACCATCACCTATTCCTGGGCTCCTCATGCAGATAGTATTGGTTTGTTACAGACTTTGGGATTGGCCTACCAGATGGAGAGCGGAATTTGGAAGTTTACAGGTGCAGATAGTTTTGATGCCGGTACCAAAACAGTAAGTTTTAAATCAACCCACTTTAGCGATTGGTCATTAATGAATCGTATCACGCTTTCTCCACATCATGCAAACCTTGAAACGGGTGAAAAGCAACAGATTAAAGCGTTGCTATTTACCGAAGCGGATTGGGACAATCTTTTTGTGCCGTTGGTAAACGATCCGGGCGGGCCATATAGTGAGCCCGGGTATCCAGTTGGAACACCTGTGGCGCTGCCGGCAAAATTTGTTAAGTCGTGGAAACAAACCGGGCCGGGTAATCTTACTGAACAAACAAAAAATACTGTTGAATATCATGCACCGTCATCGGTAAATGGTGTTGCAACTGCAACTGTTATCCTCGAGCTGAATGCTCCTGTAGCGGGCACTTATTTGCTTGTAAGCAATATCTCTATTTTGGGCGACGGATGGATTGAGTTAAGTATCAACGGGAGTTCACCCGTTCGCTTTCCCGCTTCACCGGTTGTGAAAATGGGATCAAGATATTTGTTATCCAATCCTGAAGATGAAGGCGGCGGACACTTTTTACTTACCTGGAATGGTGAGCAGGGAAGTCATGCTTTTGACCTTGGTGCGTACGGTACCCGTTTCCATTTTCTTACCGGCCCAAACGTCGGATACAATAGCATGTATATACCCGGACCTAAAATGCCTTTGCAACCTAGCGAAGGAAGTGTGAACATCACAAAACTGGGCAATGGACGCGCGGAAGGCAATTTTAATATTATGAATGTGGGCGTTGGAGATCAGTTCAGGCCGGAAGCTACTGCGCAGGGGAGGTTCAGTGCTAAATTGTTTGTTCAGTAAATGGAGAAATTTTCAATTGATTTCGACGGGGTGTTCCAATTTAAAAAATTTTGCGGTGACAGTTGAACTTGCCGTAAAACAAGAAATCAGTGTTGGGTACCTTTTTCTGTTTAACACATATTTTGTGGATCCTCTGTAACAGGTACCGTCAATTTCACTTTGTAAGTTATAAACGTAGAAAGCCACAAATAACAAAGCCTCACATTGGTGAGGCCTTGTCTCTGCGTCAGTAGAGCTGACAGGACAGCAATTTATACCAAATGGTTTAAAATATTTTTATTGCCGTTGATAAGTTGCTGGAAGTAATCTTTATTCCCGCGCTTTAATTTTTTCTCTTGGATGAGCATTTCGGTTTGTGATGGAAGCTATTGGATACACATAGGTTTCCGTGATCGTTTGAATCTGGTAGAAATCAACGATTATCGTCGTGAATTAGTTCAGGGCAAATTGGGGTGGACGAGAAAATCCTGCTGGTTCATTCATTGGAGAAGTGGAAAAGAAAAACCTGCACCAATAGCAAAGGCAGAGTGTTTTGGCAGCAGGCCGATCTTGTACGACAAGCGGGTAGAAAAGATGGATACTTTTATCACCATTGCCCACACAGGTAAGATAGCGCTGCCGTCCAAACGATGAAAATCGGAGAACTCAGGTGGGTAGTCATTTACTAAGTCTGACGATAGTGGTAGGGTTTCTGTTTCAGGTGTGATCTACTTATGCCTTCTTTACAAATTCAGATTTAAGCGCCATTGCGCCAAAGCCATCAATCTTACATTCGATATTGTGGTCGCTATCCACCAGGCGGATATTTCTCACCTTCGTCCCTGCCTTAACGCTTTGTGGAGTACCTTTTACAGGCAGGTTCTTTATTGTTACTACAGCATCCCCGTTTTGGAGAATATTACCGTTACAGTCCTTCACGACAAGAACATCCTCGGCAGCACTGCTTTCATGCGGGTTCCATTCATGTCCGCATTCCGGGCATACCAATAGGGTATCCATCTCATAGGTATAGGTTGATGTGCATTGAGGACAAGGTGGAAATTCAGCCATCATAATTTTTTTGTTTACTGCAAAGGTAAAATTTGTCAACTATTATAAAGGCTAATCACTTGCGAAACGCTGCGATTTTAGTCAGTTTTTTACCTGCACTTATATTTTTAGCGCTCTGTAACTACTGTTACAGTATTTGTTTTCGTGTAAAAATAGCTTTGCTCCCGAAAATCAATACAACGGATATGCATATCCGGCAATTGGAATATATAAAACAAAGGATGAAAAAAATATTCTTATATCTGCTTTTCAGTACCGCTTTAATAGGGGTAAGAGGCCAGTCTGTCTTTCTTGCCAGGGAAGATGCAGTAAAGCTGGCTACAGACAGCAGCCGGCAGATGCAAATAGCGGATAATTTAATAGAAACCGCCGAGGCAAAATACCGGCAAACCGACGCAGTATTTCTACCAAGGGTGGGGATTGATTATGCGGCTATGATCACCAACAACCCACTTAACGCCTTTGGGTTCAAGTTGCAGCAACGAAGCATTGCACAAAGCGATTTCGCCCCCGACCTGCTCAACTCTCCGAATGCCACCGGCGACTTTAGTGCTAAAGCCACGCTAATGCAACCCGTTTTCAACGCAGAACTGCTCGTCTTGCGCCATGCAGCACGTAAACAAATAGCCATAGCGGGATTTAAAAAGCAACGTACTCGCGACTATGTCCGTTTTACGGCGGAAACAGAATATAGCCAATTGCAAATGTCCTGCGAAATGCTGCACGTTTCCAAAGAGGCATTGAACACGCTTCAGGCTATTTACAAATGGGTTAAAGATCGTTACGACCAGGGATACGTACAAAAATCCGACTTGCTGAATGTGGAAGTACAGGTGAAAGCAGTTGAGACGCAAATTGCCAATGCAGAATCTATGATTGCGGAACATTCCGACAACCTTAGCCTGCTGATGGGCAAAACGATTGGAACGCGTTACTCGCCAGATAGCCTCCAAATCGATGATTTCGGGCAGGAAGCTGGCTACATCCCGGATACCCGATCCGATTATAAGGCGATGGAAACAGCCATCGCTTCCTACGACGATTTGATGAAAAGTACCAGGTACAACCTGGTTCCAAAAGTAATAGGCTTTGCGTCCTATCAAATCAATGATAAAAGCATGTTTGGATTCGGCAACAGTGCTTACCTCGCAGGTGTACAACTCACGTGGAATATTTTCCAGGGAAATGAAGTGCATAACAAACTTGTTACGCAACGGTTGGAACAAAAACAGATAAAATTTCAGTTAGCCGACCAGAAAGAACAGGATGCCAGGGCATTAGCCAAAGCCAACCAGCAACTGAAAAATGCCGCTTTCCAGTTAGATCAGTATAAAACAGCCGTGGCCCAGGCTGAAGAAGCATTACAGATTCTTCAAAACCGTTACAAACAGGGGCTTGCAGGCACTACGGATGTTTTACAGGCGCAAACGCAGCTATCGCAGCAACACCTGTATTACAAGCAAGCGGTTACAATGCATAACAGTACACTGGCCTATATACGTTTCCTTACGGCACAATAGCCGGAAGTGCAGTGAAACCGTTAAGAAGAAAGAGCGTACTTAACCATTTACCGTTCCAACATGTAAATAAAAAAATAAAGCCAATTAAATATATGAAATTAAAAAACATGCTTTATCTGATTCCTGCTGCTGGCTTATTTATATCCTGCGGCAGTAGTGACCACGACAATAATATAAAAGAAGCCTCAGCCCCTGTAAAAGTGACTGTTGCACAGGCTGGCAGGGCAGTTGATGGATCAGGGATTTACATCAGTGGCCGGCTCGCTCCTGAACATTCGGCGGCCATCAGCACCCGGATGATGGGTTTTGTTACGCGCATGAACGTAAAGATTGGTGATAATGTCAGTTCCGGGCAATTGCTGTTTTCGGTCAAAGCAACCGACATCCAGGCTAAAGACGGGCAGGTGACAGCAAACATAGCTGCGGCAGATGCTGCACTCAGCAACGCAAAAAAAGATTATGAACGTTTCAAAATCCTATATCAGCAGAACAGTGCAACAGTTAAGGAACTGGAAAATGTAACACTGCAATACAAAGCTGCTGAAGCGCAGGCACAAGCTGCCCGCCAGATGCGTAATGAAGTGAATGCAAATATGGCTTATGCGAATGTTACAGCACCTTTCAGTGGTACCATTACCCAGAAGATGATGGATGCCGGCAGCCTTGCCAGCCCGGGCATGCCGGTATTGATGCTGGAAAGTTCCGGAGCCTTACAGGCGGTTGCCACCGTTATGGAAGAGGAGATAAAGTTTATCCGTTCAGGTGCGCCTGTTACAGTTGTTGCCAGCGCGGATGGGAAATCCCGGGGTGGCAGTATCAGCCAAATCAGCCGCTCTTCCGTTGGAACGGGCGGACAATACCTCATCAAAATAGATCTGGACAATAGTAAGGATTTGCTTTCGGGCATGTATGTACATATCCGCATACCTGTTACTGCTGATGCTATAGGTATTGCCTCCGGAATAGTAAGCATTCCGGAAGAAAGTCTGGTAAAACAGGGTGATCTGACAGGTGTTTACACCATAGACGGCAACAATACCGCAATACTTCGTTGGCTTCGCATCGGGAAGTCCGACGGCGGGCAGGTTGAAGTATTGTCCGGACTTGCGGCAGGTGAAAAATATATCAGCGGGGCAGACAACCGTCTGTGGAATGGAGCTAAAGTGCAATACTGACCTTTTTGCTTTAAAAAGCTGAATCAACCCTATCTATTCACGCGGGTCGCGCTTCCTTATTCACAATTAGCAGGAATTACATTACAAAAATGAATGTTGGGCAGTTTCCACGTGGTAAACAGGCCCAACCATCAAATACAAATCAACAATGGAAAATGGATTTTCTGGAAAAATAGCCAATGCTTTTATGCGCTCCAAGCTTACGATTTTGCTGATGGTTGCCGGGCTGCTACTGGGAGTTTATAGTGTATGGATGATCCCAAGAGAGGAAGAGCCACAGATAAAAGTGCCGATGGTAGATGTGCTTATCGGTTACCCCGGCGCTACACCCAAAGAAGTGGAAAGCCGTGTAGTAGCACCAATGGAAAAAATCATCTCCAATATCCGGGGTGTGGAGCACGTATATTCTACGGCTATGAACGGTCAGGCGATGTTGATTGTTCAGTTTGTCGTTGGGGAAGACATTGAGCGTTCGCAGGTAAAACTGTACAGTGAACTATTGAAGAACATGGACAAAATACCGCAGGGAGCAACCATTCCTCTGCTGAAAACACGTGGAATAGATGACGTGCCTGTTTTTGCACTCACATTATGGAGCGAAAAATACGATGGCGCACAATTGCGCCAGATAGCTAACCAGGTGGGTTCAGAACTAAAAAAAATTCCTGATATCTCTTCCGTAAATGTTATCG
>JADZFY010000156.1 GCA_020854215.1 Chitinophagaceae bacterium
ACTAGTGTATAACCCTTTCCGGTTTATTAAAAAGGGTTGTTTAAGTTTGATTTACTTTATGAATTATCATTTCATCACGATTGAAGGCAATATTGGAGCGGGAAAAACTACATTGGCTCATCTGCTGTCGAAACACTACAACGCACGATTAATTCTGGAGCAATTTGCTGACAATCCCTTTTTAGCGAGGTTTTATGAAAATCCTAAACAGAACGCTTTTCCGCTGGAACTGTTTTTTATGGCCGAGCGTTACAAGCAGCTTAAAGAACTTGTACATACGAAAGACCTTTTTCAAAGTATTACCATATCAGATTACATGTTCACCAAATGCCTGCTGTTTGCAAAAATTAATCTTCCGGATGAGGAGTTCATGTTGTACCAACGATTGTTCGACATTATCCACCAGCAGCTCATTCAGCCAGATATCCTGATTTACCTACATTCGCCGGTAAACCAGTTACAGGCAAAAATTCGTAAACGCGGACGCCCGTTTGAACAAAATATTCCCGATGAATATCTTTTCAATATCCAGCAAACCTACACGCATTACATCAAACAGCATAATATTAAAACGCTGATTGTAGATGCCGCTAAGGCAGATTTTTTAGGTAATGAGCGGCACCTGAAAATCATTATTGAAGCGTTAGAAAAGGATTACGAGGCAGGGCAGTATTTCGTTTCGCTATCCTGACAACCGAAAACTCATGCATCTTCCCACATTTTTAAGAAACGGGGCAGCATTTGAAGCCATTCAAATACCGGAATTCAGGTATCTGATAACCGGGCGTTTTTTGTTTATCTTTTCACTGCGCATGATGAGTACGCTGGTGGGATGGTGGATTTATCAACTTACCAACGCTCCCTTTGCCATTGGTCTCATTGGTTTGGCAGAAGTGATTCCCGCACTCAGCCTTGCATTGTATGCAGGCCACGTTATTGACCTGAGCGAGAAAAGAAAGCTGCTACTCACCGGCGTGGTGCTTTATTTTTTCGCAGCGATGATTTTACTCCTGCTTTCATTGGCACATACCGCAACGCATCTTTCCCACCAACAGTTGTCGCTTTGCATTTATTTTATCATTTTTTGTACGGGTATTGTACGGGCTTTTGCGGGTCCGGCCTTTAATGTATTGCTTGCGCTTATCGTTCCCCGTGATGCACTGCCCGGTGGTATAACATGGAACCAGGGGGCATGGCTTGCGGCATCCGTATTGGGGCATGCCATAGGCGGCTTTTGTATTGCGTTTTTTGGCAACAGCGGCACCCTGGTTTGCATTTGCACGGGCATGTTCCTGTCGCTTACCATTCTCTTTCGGATTAAAAAGAAACCGCCACTCATTCAGAAACTCGAAAAAAAAACCTGGGAAAGCGTAAGGGAAGGTCTTCGTTTTGTGTACAGAACAAAAGATCTGTTGGCCGCTATGTCGCTGGATATGTTTGCCGTATTCTTCGGCGGAGCGGTAGCCATGGTACCCGTATTTGCCCGCGATATTCTAAAAGCAGGTCCGGAAGGATTTGGTATTTTAAACAGTGCTTCCGATGCGGGCGCCATCTGTAGTGTGATATTACTTACCTTTTTTCCGATGCGGCAAAGGCAGGGGCAGCGACTGATGATAGCCGTTGCAGGATTCGGTATCTGCATTATCATTTTTGCACTCTCCCGGTGGTTCCTGTTGTCATTTTTTGCTTTGATGCTTTCCGGTATGCTGGATGGCATCAGCGTAGTGATTCGCGGAACCATCATGCAGTTAAAAACGCCCGATGAAATGAAGGGCAGGGTGTTAAGCGTGAACTCCATGTTTGTGAACTCCAGCAACGAACTCGGGCAGTTTGAAAGTGGTTTAATGTCGAAAGTCATGGGGGTAGTACCTTCCGTAATCTTTGGTGGTTGTATGACTTTTATGGTTGCCGCAGCCGCCTGGTTCAAAGCTCCGGAATTAAAAAAGCTGCAATACTAATGAGTGTGGGGCAGCCTCCCCACCTTACCCGTATAACGGTTTTCAATACTTTATTTAGAATTTTCGTCCAGTAACTTTTCCAAAACATAGTAAACGGCGGGACAAAAAGTTGAATTTTTGAGGGTAATGCGCGCCCGATTCAACAGCACATCTTCGTCTGTATAAGGAAACCGCGCACAGTCGGAAGGACGAACCTCATAAATGCTGCAACGGTTATCGCTACCCAAAAACGGACAGGGCGTTTGTTTAACTACATAATCGCCATCGTCATCCAATTTCAGGTACGTATCAATCATACTGCTTTCCTTAATTTGGAGATGCCGGCTGATTCGTTTAATATCGGGTGTTTTAAAACGCGGTGAGTAGTTTTTGCAACATGCGGCACATTTAAGACAGTCAACCACCGAAAACGCCTCTTCGTGTAATTGCGGTAGCTGCTTCAACATTTGATTTTTATTCACTCGTTGCAGCATCCGGGCATAGGCTTTTTGCCGGGATATGGATTTTTTTTGCCATTGTCCGTCTTCCCAGTTTTCTGTTCCAAATGGTGAGCTGCTTTTTTTTTGATCGTTCATGATAATTAATCTGTGCAAACCGGTTAACCAATAGTGAACAAAGCGCAAGGTACGCCACACAGGAGGTTAAATTTATTATTTTTGCTTTCATACATACATGGAGCCCTTACGCGAATACCTATTGATTTTGATTAGCACCCCCATTTACGTGATAATCATAGGCGCTGAAATCCTGCTAAGTAACTATAAACACAAAAAGGTTTACAGTTGGCAGGATTCTGCAAGAAACGGTTACCTCATGCTGTTGAACAGCGGTGTTGATCTGTTGTTTCGTACGGTATATCTTGTTGTCCTCGATTATTTTTATGATCATCAACTTATGAGTATTGGCAATGGGGTGTTGTACTGGGTATTATTA
>JADZFY010000157.1 GCA_020854215.1 Chitinophagaceae bacterium
TACTCCCAGTTTTACAGGATATACGTAATTCTCTTTACCATAAATAAAAGGAACTGAATTAGAGTACATGCTGTTGAGTTTCTCTTCTTTCTGATGCTTGCGCTCGCTGATTTCAAGCTGGTAAAGAAGCCCTTTCTTTACAGAACCTGCGCGGCCCAGTTCAAAAAAGATTCCATAACCATCAGTGGTTAGCTTTGCCCCAAAAGCAAAACTTTTTTTATACGTAATCACGCCTTCTTCTTCCTGCTTAATAAAGCTGTTAATGTGTTCCCGTTTCTGATCCTGCATTGACCTTCTCCTGCTCTGTGCAAATAAACCGGTTGATAAGGAGGCTATTATTATAAAGAGAAATAATTTTCGCATTGCCTGATATTAATAATTGTGATGTAAATTTATACAAAATAAGTAAATGACCGCATCAATCACATATAAGGGAAACCTGCGTTGTGAAGCTACACACCTTCAAAGCAGTTCCGTTATTGGGACAGACGCCCCCACGGACAACCGTGGAAAAGGAGAAAGATTTTCACCAACCGATATGCTATGCGTTTCGCTTGCAACCTGCATGCTTACTACAATGGGAATAAAAGCGAATGATATGAATCTGGATATCAGCCATTCAAAAGCTGATGTTACGAAACACATGGCCAGCGATCCCCGCCGGGTGGCAAAAATTGAAGTTACTGTGTCGCTTCCCAAAAACATTAACGAAAAAGATAGAATTATTTTGGAACGAATAGGAAATAACTGCCCGGTTGCCAAAAGTGTACATCCGGATATTGAATTAGCGCTGATTTATAATTGGTCCCGATAACTATCGCATACGCGTCAAGTTAAGGGTTATCCACATGTGTGGAAAAGTTAATGTGCTATTGATTTAAAAAGAAATTGCAACTTGTAGTTCTAAACACATTTTACAATGTCTACAAATTACAATTTCAGCAGCAAGGTAAAAAAAACTTTGATAAGTTCTTTGATAAATCTGTCATCAACCGTTTTGGAAAGTCCAGCGGATTTGTTCAACGCAAATCAAAAAAGATAAGCGCTTACCATTTCGTAATTGGCTTTATTGCCAGTTGCTGTAATGGGCACAACACGTTTAGCGAATGGGCAATGCAAATAGGGTTATTGAGTGGCAAGCCTGTAAGCAAGCAAGCCGTGTTTGACCGGTTGCATTCCTGTGCCACATTATTTGCAGAGCAACTTGTAAAGCACGCCTTGTTAGTCAAAGCCTGCAAGTATTTTAAGGCTACCTTATTTAAGGAATTTGCCAGGGTATTGCTACAAGACAGTACCACACTTCGTTTGCCGCAGATACTGGCCGCCCTGTTTCCGGGCAATCATAGCCGGGCGTACAAAGAGCAGTGGCAAGAGTCCAATGCGTTCTTGATATAAAGGCGATGAAGTTCATCGGTTTTTCTTTAGATGCGTTTATACAAAATGACCAGTCGGCCAGTGGGGATATTGTAAGCAGCCTTAGAAAAGGAGATTTGCTGATAAGGGATCTTGGTTATTTTGCCATGGCAACTTTTGAAAAGATTATTCAGGCACGGGCTCATTTTCTCAGCAGGTTGAAGTACGGGATAACCCTGTCAGACCGGAATGGAAATCCAATCGAGCTAAAAAAACTATTAAAGCAAAAACATGGCGTGGACAGGTGGGTTTACATTGGCAAAGAAAAAAAAGTATGGGTACGTTTGGTGATGATACCCTTACCGGCGGATCAGGTAGCCGGGAAGATGCGCAAAGCAAAAAAAGACAGGGACGCAAGGCTCAATCACAGTAAGGAGTATTATCAATGGCTCAGGTTCAATGTTTACATCACTTCTGTAGATAAAGATGTTTGGACTTTGCGCCAGGTACATGAAGCCTATAAGGTACGCTGGCAAATAGAGATCATCTTTAAATCGTGGAAGAGCGGCTTTAATCTACAGCACATCTTGCACGAAGGATGTACCAATGAGCACAGGGTAAGAGTTGCCATTTTTTTGTTATTGCTATTTATGGTTTTGTTTATGCAGAAAATTTATGTCCGGTATAAAAATATTATTGAGAGAACAACAGATAAAAAAGTAAGCCTGCTGAAACTATCTATTTATGCAGGTAGTCATATCAAAGAAATAATAGCCATACCGGATAAACTTTTAAAAGAAATAATTATGCTGCATTGCTGCTATGACAAGCGTTCTGACAGATTTAATATGACACAGAGATATCAACAATATGAAAATTAACTTGACGCGTATGCGATAACTATCGGGATGGGATGGGTTGATGTTTTTACAAGAAAAGAATACAGAGATGTGGTAATAGAAAGCTTAAAATTTTGTCAGGAGAAAAAAGGATTGATCATATACGGATGGTGTTCCCGATAGTTATCGGGAGAGTAATCATTTACATTTAATAATTTCTGCCAAAGGAAATAATGTAAGCGATGTGCTTGGAGACTTTAAGAAATTTACTTCTAAACAACTTACGAAATCAATTATTGAACATCCCGGCGAAAGCAGGAAAGAGTGGATGATTGATATCTTTAAGAAAGCAGGGGAACAGAACAGCAGAAATGCATATCATCAATTCTGGCAGCAGGATAACCAACCTAAAATTATTTATACCCCACAATTTGCCGCTCAAAAATTAGAATATATCCACAATAATCCGGTAGAAGCAGGAATAGTGGAAAAAGCAGAAGAGTATATTTATAGTAGTGCGAGAGATTATTATTATGGAAAGCAATGTGGATTATTAAAAATTGAATTTCTGATATGATTAGGAAGTCCTGAGTTGCAAACTCAGGACAGTAACCACTTCCTATATTTGGTATTCTAATCTAAGGACAGCAGAGATTTTACAGCAGGAAATCCAAGGATAAAAATGGGTTCATTAA
>JADZFY010000158.1 GCA_020854215.1 Chitinophagaceae bacterium
AGCACCAGTCCGGTTTTTTTCTCCATGTATTGATACGCCTTCTCGGTAAGCTTTCCATTGGTTAAGGTAGAAAGGTGAAGCACGGCATTGGCTGCCCACTCATCTTCCTGGATAGAAGGCAATGTTTTGCCCTGGTATTCCCTGTGATGAAAATGATGTGACGTACACATTTCATCATATTCTTCCTGGCACATGTAATGATTGCCATGGGCGCCCAATCCCTTTTCGCGAATCGCTTCACCGAGGGTGATGAATTTTTCATAGATCTGCGAATAGTCTCTCTCAACAACCGTGAGTTTGTGCATTGACTTTCCAGGAACAGCGTCGCACTCTCCTTTATACCAGTCTTTAATGGTGGGTTGGGTAATTTCGTCTGCGCTATCGTGGGATAGTGGTGTGGCAACCACATCTTTTTGCACTTCATTGAAATATTTTTTAGCTACTTCACTCGTTGCCTTGGCGAGATGCTTGAAAATATCCCAATCTGTTTTCGATTCCCACACAGGTGCCACTGCCTGTCCGAGCGGGTGAATGAATGAATGCAGGTCGGTACTGTTTAAGTCTGCTTTCTCGTACCACGAGGCCGCGGGCAAAACAATATCAGAGTATAGCGCCGATGAATCCATGCGAAAATTGAGGTCTACCACCAAATCCATTTTGCCCACCGGTGCCAACTCATGCCATTTTACCTCTTCAGGTTTTTCTTTGGAGTCTGTTGCGATGAGATTGTTATGTGTTCCCAGGTAATGTTTGAGCGCATATTCATGCCCTTTCATGCTTGCCAGCAATGCATTGCCCCGCCATATATACCATACCCGCGGAAAATTGATTTCGGCATCCGGATCACTCACCGAGTATTGAAGTTCTTTTGATTTTAGTTTTTCCAGAACATAGGTTTTAATGTCTTCATCATTTTTTGCGCCATTGGCGATAGCCTGTTTGGAGAGTTCGAGTGAGTTAGCATTAAACTGCGGGTAGAACGGCATCCAGCCATTTCGTACTGAAGTAAAAATCGTATCGGCTACATGCTTGTCTGTCCATTTGTTTTTGTGGATGGTGTTATAGTTGGAATAGTGGCCATCATAACGATACTGGCAGGTATTGATGTAGTGCCAAAGCGGTGCTTGTTGCAATCTTGATACAGGTACCCAGTCTTTTGCAAAGGCAATGGATCCCCATGATTCTACCGGAGCCAACTTTTCCTGTCCAACATAGTGGTTCAGACCGCCGCCATTTTTACCTACACAACCACAAACCATCAACGCCATTGCACCCGCGCGGTACATAAGATTTTGATGATACCAGTGATTGATTCCCGCACCTACCAGAATCATACATTTCCCTTCCGTAGCATTAGCGGTTTCAGCCCACTCGCGGGCAAACTGAAGTAGTGTGTTGGAATCAATACCCGTGAATATTTCCTGCCACGCAGGCGTATAGGCGGCATCGGGGTTGGTATAATCTGCAGGGTAATCACCGCTTAATCCCCTGCTCACGCCGTATTGCGCCATAGTAAGGTCATAAACCGTGGTTACCGGCACCTTACCGTTTTTCGTTTCCATCCATTTTACCGGCACACCGCGCAATGCTTTCTTAGCCAGTCCAAATTCGGTGAATTCCACTTCCAGTGTTTCATCGCTTTGCCCAATTAAACTCAGTACAGGATCATAATGTTTGTCCGTTTCCCCACATTCATATTTCATATTCCATTTACCGCCATTCTTATCCCAACGATAGCCCATGGTGCCTTTGGGTACTACTAACTCACCGCTTTTTTCATCAATACACAAAAACTTCCAGTCGCCATTTTCAATATCTTTCCATTGGGTCATTTCATTTGCCCGTACCATTCTTCCCGGCGTAAAAGTATTCCCTGTTTTTTCAAGATGCACCAACATGGGGCTGTCGGTGTAACGTTTCACATAATCTATAAAATAAGGAGTTTGCGTTTCGTAATGATACTCTTTAAGAATAACATGGGTAACTGCCATCCAGAATGCACCATCGCTTCCTGCGTGCAACGGAATCCATTGGTCGGCATATTTACACAACTGGCTGAAGTCTGGTGAAAATACAACGGCTTTTGTTCCGTTGTGTCTTGATTCTGCAAAGAAGTGGCAATCGGGCGTACGCGTCATATTCAGGTTGGTACCCATGTCTGCGATCATTTTTGCATTGTACCAGTCGGCGCTTTCGCAAACGTCTGTTTGTTCTCCCCATATTTCGGGGAAGGCTGGCGGGAGATCGCAATACCAGTCATAAAAACTCAGGTTCACCCCCCCAAATAGTTGCAGAAACCTTGCGCCGGAAGCATAGCTTAGCATAGACATGGCAGGTATGGGCGAAAACCCGATTACCCGGTCTGGCCCATATTTTTTTGCAGTATGAATATTGGCGGCAGCCATTATTTCCAGCACTTCATCCCACGAGGCTCTTCGAAAACCTCCTTTCCCTCTCGAGTTTTGGTACTGGCTTCTTTTCTCTTTATTGTTCTGAAGATTCTCCCAGGCTGCAACAGGATTACCTCCTGCCTTTTCTTTCTCTTCTCTGAAAGCATCGAGCAGGGTTCCACGAATGAGCGGATACTTAATACGCAGCGGACTATACAAATACCACGAATAGGAAATTCCCCGCTGGCAACCACGCGGTTCATAGGGTGGTAAACTGTCGTCAATCAGTGGGTAATCCAATTGCTGGGTTTCAAACACTACTATACCTTCTTTTACATGAATTTGCCACGAGCAGCCACCGGTACAGTTTACGCCGTGTGTGCTGCGCACAATGCGATCGTGCTGAAAACGATTACGGTAAAACTCCTCCCATTTGCGGGTTTTCGGCGAGATGATATCCTGAATCCAGCTCATAATTGAATTATTATGGATGAGTGAAATGCTGTTTGTTAAAAGAACGACGCCAGTTCCATTCTGATTTAAACAGATTTAATCTGCCTTCTGAATACGGAGAAATTCACAGGTCTTTTTTTACGTTTAATCCAGAAAAAAGAATATAGTCCTAATAAAACGATTAGTCCGCTTATACCGCCGGCGAACAAATAATTTCCCACCGTACTGGTAACCTGTTCCGGAGCCTGCTTATCTACCGAGATAAGAAATGCGGTTACATCTGCAATTTCCTGCGGTGTCACCGGATGGGAGGTATAGGTTTCTTTCATTTGTGGAAAGGGGAGTCCGGAAATGATACCTGCTACTCCCGAAGCAGATAGCCGGGTAACGGCATGGGTGAGGTCTTTACCCAAAGCGCCTCCACTCAGGTATCCCTGCATTTCCACATTATGGCATGAATTACAGGCAGCGCCACTGTTAGCAAACCGGATACTACCCACAAACAACTCCTGCCCGCGTTTGCTGTTTCCCGGAGGGAGCTCGACGCTTGCCGTGGCGGTTGCCGGCGCCAGACTTTTTTCTGAAATGTAGGCAAGCAACGCTTTAATTTGACCATCGCTGAGTTTAGGATGGTCGGGCATCGGAATTTGGTTGTACGCTTTAAAAAGAGAATCTGCATACTTATCTCCGGAGTTGATCACCGTCTGCGATGATTTAATGAACTTAATAAGCCAGTCTTCCGGATGCCGGTTTTGAATATTGGCTAAATCGGGTCCAATTAATTTCCCTTTTCCTATAGTATGACAGGCAACACAGGTTTCCTGAAATATCTTTTCGGCATCGTCCTGTGCAAACGCTATATTGTTTAGGTACAAAAAGATGAACGCAGAAGCATTGAGAAAGTGAAAAGCTATTTTCATACTGTTGGTTTTTCCAGTTAAAATGCCGCCGTACTTTCCGTTCGTGATTCAGCTATTTACTTCTTTGGATGATCTGGTGTAAAAAATTCCCGATTTCGATAATTAAAGATAAATTTATCCTTTATAGTCGAATCCCCCAAAAAATATCTATTAATTTTTCTACCATTTCTCTCATTTCAGTTTACGGAAGTTTCCCTCATATATACACGTGTGCAGTTGTCCGTTGTATGGGTTAACCCGTGCAGATTTTTTGGATTGGTCAAAATGTATCAACAGTACTTTTTTGAACAGTTTGAAAACCATTTTTACAAATACTCACATTGCTATATTTGGATAATCGGATAAAAAAAGCATCCGCACGCAGTAGCAGGAAGCCGATTTTTTCTCTTGTTACAGGGATGCAGGGTTTCATTAGGCAAATCCATGAATTTTCTAATTTTCGCGTACGCACAACAATTCAACCCAAACTAATGCGAATGATTACTGACGCAACACTTCAATTTGAAATCGCGGCCGGAAACCAGGCTGCATATTTGCCAAATAATTCCCCAATATTACCCCACCCACCTCTTCTAATGCAGTCAGCGATTCTGCGAGTAAATTAATTTACCCAGCTTTGATAGGCTTGAAAACGCTGGGCAAGGCTTCGCCTATCAGCGCTTATTTGATACTTGAGCTGTTACCTGTTTGCCTTATACTTGTTTGTTG
>JADZFY010000159.1 GCA_020854215.1 Chitinophagaceae bacterium
ACTACCTCGGTAAGCAGGAATTACCGGTACTGAAAGGCATATCACTCAATATTCAAAAAAATGAGTATGTCGCACTAATGGGGCCATCCGGCTCCGGAAAAAGTACACTGATGAATATACTCGGATGTCTCGATACCCCCACCGGTGGCGATTACTATTTGAATGGGCACCAGGTAAGTAAAATGCCGGATAACGATCTGGCGGAAATCCGCAATAAAGAAATAGGGTTCGTTTTCCAGCAGTTTAATTTGCTGCCCCGGCTTTCTGCGGTGGAGAATGTTGCCTTGCCACTGATTTACTCCGGGGTTCCCAAAAAGCAACGAATGGAAAAGGCGATGGCAGTGTTGGAACAGGTTGACCTTGCAGACAGAAGCCATCACCGTCCCAATGAGTTAAGCGGTGGACAGTGTCAACGCGTAGCTATTGCAAGGGCTTTAGTCAATAATCCTTCACTGGTGCTCGCAGATGAACCTACCGGTAATCTTGATACGAAGACGTCCTACGAGATTATGAACATTTTTGGCAAGATACAGGAAGCGGGTAATACAATTGTTTTGGTAACACATGAAGAAGATATCGCCCATTATGCCAGGCGCATTGTTCGTTTGCGTGATGGCGTGATTGAATCTGACAAAAAAACTTCCGGTGCTGCAGTCACAGCATAATCCTCGCATGGTACGCTGTTAACCTGCTATTTCAGCAAGATGGCTATAAAAATTTATACGAAAACGGGTGACAAAGGCACTACGTCTTTGATTGGAGGCACCAAAGTGCCTAAGTCGCACCGGCGCATTGAGGCCTATGGTACGGTGGATGAATTGAATTCACATATCGGATTGTGTCGGGATTTGCTTACCGATGAACATTGCCGAAAGATATTACAGGAAATACAATGGCAGTTATTTTCCATTGGGGCGGCGCTTGCCTGTGATCCTGAAAAGGAAATCAGAATGCACATACCGGATATTCATGAATCGGATATAACAACAATGGAACAGGAAATAGACCGAATGAATGATGCGTTACCGCCATTGAAGCATTTTATTCTACCGGGGGGACACAGTAGCGTTTCCACCCTGCATATTGCCCGTTGTGTTTGCCGCAGGGCTGAACGATGTTGCGTAGGGCTGGAAACCGAGGAAGAGAAAATTGCACCGCTCATTCTTATTTTTCTTAATCGCCTGAGCGATTACTTGTTTGTTTTGGCGAGATATACCGCCCATCTGCTTAATCTGGAAGATATTCCCTGGAAGCCCAGGGGATAAGCGCCCTGGTTATTCCACTATTTTCCCATCCCGCATATGCAATACCCGGTCGCTCATTTTCGCCAGTTCCTCATTATGTGTTACAATTAAAAATGTTTGCTTGTGCGTGTTGCGCAATTGGGCAAACAAGAGATGAAGGTCTCTCGCATTTTTTGAATCGAGGTTTCCGGTAGGTTCATCGGCAAATACAATATCCGGATTGTTGATTAATGCCCTGGCAACGGCAACACGCTGTTGTTCACCCCCGGACAGGGCATTGGGTTTGTTCTCCATTCGTTCTTTCAGCCCCATTAAGTCCAGCAATTCTTTGGCTCTGGATATCGTCTCTTTCTTCCGTTTTCCCGATAGCCAGGCCGGTATACAAATATTCTCGAGTGCTGTAAATTCTGGCAGCAGATGGTGGAACTGAAACACAAAGCCCATATGGCGATTGCGAAACGCAGCAAGTTTTTTACCGCTGAGTAAATCAATTCGCTGGTCGTGCAACACTATTTCTCCGCTGTCGGCTTTATCCAGGGTGCCTATTATATGTAATAATGTACTCTTCCCTGCCCCGGAAGAACCGGCAATACATACAATCTCGCCTGCGCTGATATTCAGGCTTACCCCTTTAAGTACCTGCAAACTTCCGTATGATTTAGTGATATTCCTGGCGGATAACATGAACAACAGATTGTAAAAAATGGAAAATTAAGTATAACTGCCGCACTTTACAAAACGGAACAGCAATAATTGGCACCGATTTTCGTTCAAATCTTCACTTTAGGATAAGCGAATTTGGAAATTAACGGCTAAACTTTACTTTTGCGGGAAATTTGGCTTTTTGCGCTCCATAAACAGTAGCAATAATGCCCTATACAGTAGAAGAAAAATCTGATCATCGCTTAAAAAAACAATAAATGTTCTGGACACTTGAATTGGCATCCTATCTTGAAGACGCACCGTGGCCCGCGACTAAGGACGAATTGATTGACTATACCATCCGCAGTGGTGCTCCTATAGAAGTCATTGAAAATTTGCAGGAGCTGGAAGATGAGGGAGAGATATATGAAGGCATTGATGATATATGGCCCGATTATCCTTCCCAGGAAGATTTCTTCTTTAATGAAGATGAGTATTAAATCTTCTCCGGGTACGCAGATTAGGGGAAAAGGAGATTGGTGCTAGCGTTAGCCGATATTTCAGTTAGATAGTTGACCGTTCTTTTTGGGAACGGTTTTTTTATTGAATAAGGACTTTTGTTAAATTTTTGTGCTAATAGGGTGATCAGCCTGCAACACCAAAACTGAGACGCGAAAACCCAAAAGTATAAGCCGGATATTACACCCTAATCATTCCGTTGTTCCTGATGGGTTCAATCCTCCGTTGGTTTATTATCGCGTAGCGGAGCAACG
>JADZFY010000160.1 GCA_020854215.1 Chitinophagaceae bacterium
ACGCAATCATACTCATATTGTACTTGCTTAGTGTGTAAGCCAGGTGATTGCCAAACCATTTGGGCTGCAGGTTAACCGGTGGTGATAAATTCAGAATGTGCGGATTGCTCGCTTTGCGGAGGTGTGGGATGCATGCCCGGCTGACAAAAAAAGTACCACGTACATTTATGTCGTGCATGAGATCATAACGTTTGGGATCTGTTTTTTCCGTTGGGGTGAGCGAAATAGCCGACGCGTTGTTGATGAGCACATCTATTCCGCCAAACACCTCTATTGTTTTATTTACCGCGTGATCAATCTGATCGTTAAACCGAATATCACATGCAATAGGCAAAGCCTTGCCGCCTGCCGCTTCAATTTCCTTTGCGGCACTATAAATTGTTCCGCCCAGTTTTGGATTTTCTTCCGTGGACTTTGCAGCAATCACAACCTGCGCTCCTTCTCTTGCGAGCCGCAGGGCTATAGCCTTGCCGATACCTCTGCTGCCTCCGGTAATAAAAATCGTTTTGCCGGTAAATGACATATCCATTAGTTTTTTTGTGGTTATCTGGGTTTAATCCAGTCTTCCGGATCCAGATACTTGGGATTATTACCCACCACAACGGTAACAACAAACAGCACTTTACCAATACCGCTCTCATCTTCCGATTCTGCCGCCTTTCCGATCACCTGCCCCAATTTTACGTCGTCACCCTTATTCACTGTAATTCCGGTGAGATTGTAGTAAGTGGTGAGGTATTTTCCGTGCCGGATGGTAACCGCAGAAACGGCCCCAAAACTATGTACAGATGATATTGTGCCTTCGTAAACCGCTTTTATGGGAGCACCGATATTGGTTTGGATATAAACACCAATATTGTCTTCAAATAATCGGGTACCTTCTATCTTGTGCCGTCCAAAGGGTCCGGTAATATTGCCTTTTGCAACGGGCCAGGGTAACTTACGGCGATTATTTTCAAACCCTAATGAAACAGCGGTTACCTCGGGCGTGTTTTCCAGTATGCTGGATGCGCGCGGACTGGCACTTGCAGCGGTGGAGGCGGTTGCCCTTGGGTTTGCAGCAGCCGTTTTAGCAGCGGCGTCCCGTTTTGCTTTTTCCGCTTTTTCCGCTTCCATAATTTCCCTTCGAATAATGGCAGCGATAGAACTCCGGATATTGTTTTCTAACTTCCGTTTGGATGCAAGTTGTTTATTGAGTTCATTTTCCTTGAGCTTGAGGCTAGACACTACTGCATTTTTTTGATTCTTCTCGTCTTCCAGCTTTTTCATTTGCTCACTTTGTTCGCTGAGTGTTTTGGTTTTGAGGTCTTTGTTTTGAGCAAGCGTTTGATTTTTTTGTGCCAGCAGGTTCTGTGTTTGATAGATATTTTCCACCTGCTTTCCTCTATACTCGCGGTAAGCTTTAAGGTACGCCACCCTCTTTATGGCATCGTTAAAGCTTACGGCAGAAAAAATGAAATTGAGCATATCATAACTGGTTCGGTTTTTATAGGCATATTCAATAGTGCGGGCATATTGTACTTTCAGTGTATCGAGGTCATTTTTCAAACGGGAAATTTCCTGATTGTTTTTTTGAATGTCATTGTCAATAAGGTGAACCTGGCGGTTAATGTTTTCGATAATAGCATCTCGTTTTCGGATCAGGCTTTTGATGCGTGCCAATTGACTCAGACTCTGTTTTTTGTCTTTCTGAATACTACTTTGCATTTTTTTTAAATCCAGAATCTCCTGCTGAATTTGTTTGCGCTGATCTTCTAAGTCTTCCCTCGATTGGGATTGTACAGGCATGATATGGAGGCTACAAAGAGAAATAAAGAGAAAAAGAAAAAATTTCGACATGCCGGAAAGTTTATTTGGTTTATGCTGCAAATAACGAAGGTATGCGCAGGCGATTGCCCTTCATTATGTTAAAGTTACCGAATACCGTAATTGCGGGGGATATTAAATGGAAAACTAAGGGGAACATCAAATTCTACTTGTTTATAGTCAAGGTTAACTTCCAGTCTTGTTTTTTCTGACACAATAATTTTTCTTGTGACCGGGAAATGGTGACCGCTGATGAAAATATAGTCACTGAATGTGAAGTCTGCGGTACGGCTTCGGCCGGGATCCGCATCGTCCAGCTTGCTGTGTAATATCGTGTAGTCTTCTTTTTTGATGGAGAGCAGTTGTTTAAAAAAACTCCCCATGGTGGAAAGAGAAACAATGCCTTCTTTTTCTTTATACATGAGCACTTGTGTACTGTCTAAGAAAACCGGGTTTCCTACGATAAGGTTCTGTAACGTGATGAAGTCTAATGGCAACTGCACAATTTCCCTGAGGTATTCAACAGAGCGGTATTGCACATTCTTATCTAATTTATCCATTACTTTAACACTATCGGGTGTGATGATTACTCTAAACGCTTCTATACCGAACGATGCATTAATAGATAGCCAGATAATACTGTCTTTTTGAATACGCACAAATGCGTTGAAGTCGTAGTTTCGCTGCTTATTGTCTTTGTACTGCACTTTTATTTTTGACGAAAATGTTTCAAAGTCAATTTTGTTCGACTTTATTTTTTCCAGAGCGTCTATAACCAGGCGGGCGGAATCCGTTGCCTCCGGATTCTTAACAACCGTTACCAGGCTGTCTTTTTTGGTAATAGCAGATTGTATTTTTTTCGAACTGCGGCAACTGAGCAGCGCTGTAATAAAAAAGGTTAAGGACAAAAAAATCCGCATGGTTACTAATTGGTTGAATTAATTCCTGCCGGTATGACCGAAGCCGCCTTCATTTCTTGAGGTTACGCTAATTTGTTCAACGCTTTCCCATTGTATTACGTCAACCTTTTGCAAAACAATCTGGGCGATCCGGTCTCCCGGATGGATGATCTGCGGAGTATTGGAAAGATTAATGAGGATTACTCTGATTTCTCCCCGATAATCGGAATCAATGGTGCCCGGTGTGTTTAAACAGGTAATACCCTGTTTGATGGCCAGGCCGCTGCGAGGACGAACCTGTATCTCGTATCCATACGGTATTTCAGCAAAAAGCCCCGTTGGAACTAAAGTACGCTCCATGGGTTGAAGCACTACCGGTGTTGAAATAAAGGCGCGAATATCCATACCCGATGAACCGGTTGTAGCATATTCCGGAAGCGGATTATTTGACTGATTGATGATTTTTACCGATACTGCTGCTGACATGCGGCAAAAATAAGACTATTGAAGTATAATATGCTATGGGCGTTTCCCACAATGAGGGATGTGGCGGCAAATGCCTGTTCCTATAGCGGGTAACGCCGCAACTACTTTTGTTTCTTTCCTCAGTTGTGAAGTGAGTGTAGACCGATAAATTATTACCGGCACTGCTTACTGCAAACCACCGCTCCCTATCCTGCTCCACCCGTCTTTTTTAACAATACGGTGGCGTATGCCATAAGACCTTCTTCACGCCCCGCAAACCCCATTCGTTCTGTGGTGGTGGCTTTTACTGATACATCCTTCATGGTGAGTTCAACAATCTGTGCAATGGTTTCACGCATCCTGTCCACGTAGGGACTGATTTTGGGCAACTCCAGGCAGAGCGTGGAGTCAATATTTACGAGGGTGTATCCTTCTTTTCGGATGAGGGCGTAAGTATGTCTCAACAATATCTTACTGTCTATATCCTTAAATTCGGCAGCCGTATTGGGGAAGTGCACGCCTATATCACCTAAACACAAGGCACCTAACATGGCATCACATATCGCATGCAGCAATACATCGGCATCACTATGCCCTAACGCGCCTTTATAGTGTGGAATTTCTATTCCACCTATCCATAATTTTTTTCCGTGGGTGAGCTGGTGAAAATCTACCCCTAATCCAATTCTGTACGACATTCTTTTTTCTGCTAAAATAAAAAGAAAGACCCAACAGGCTTTATAAACCTGTTGGGCCCCGGTAAATTTTGAAAGTTGTAGTGTTTAATCGGTACTTCCTGATTCAACGTTACCGCCTAAATTAAACAGCAGACTGAACCGGATGGTATTAGACAGCGGATTTCTGTTTACTCCATTTCCTGAAGGCAACAGATAAGAGAAATTTAAACCAAAAATATTGTAATTGATGCCAACGCCTAAAGTAAAATAGCTCCTTTTGCCCATATTGGCACTCTCACCATAATAACCTGCTCTAAGGGCAAACTGGTCGTTATACATGTATTCACCACCAACTGAGTAGGCAAGCGCCTTATTGCTGAATGATTTGAACCAGCCACTAACTACGCCGTCGCTGTTGTATTTTGCGTAGTCAGCAGAATCGGCACCACTTCCCGGAGGCGCCGGAACCAGCAATTTATTAAATTCCCCACTGAGCGTGATTTTGTGTACTTCGTTGGAAACCCAGGTATGGCCTACCCCCACGCCAAAATTTGCAGGAATAAAATTCCGCTGGCTGGCGTCGGAAGTATAAGAAATTTTAGAACCGAGATTGGAAAAGGCGGCGCCTACATTCCATCCCTGCCCTTCCTCATTAGCAGTGGTGTAATACAGTCCAATATCTCCGGCTACAGCAGTGCCGGCTTTATAGGAGTACCCATTGGTGGAGGCACCACCCGCAAGATTGGAATAAATATACCTTAATGCCACACCCAGGGATAGTTGGTCAGACAATTTTCTGGAGTATCCCAGGTCTAATCCAAACTCCCGTGGATTAAACTGATTCAAATCGTTCCCAAGCGCATCGGTAAACTG
>JADZFY010000161.1 GCA_020854215.1 Chitinophagaceae bacterium
CGCTTGGTCTTTTCCGGATCTAACCCCAGTACCTCGCATAAATGCCAGCTGATGGCTTCTCCTTCGCGGTCCTCATCCGTTGCCAGCCATACTTCTGAACTTTTCTTTGCCAGCCCTTTCAACTCTTTTACCACTTTTGCTTTTTCTTCAGGTATAATATAGCTGGGTTTAAAATTGTTTTTGATATCAATACCCATATCGCTCTTTTCCAGGTCCCGGATATGCCCGTAACAGCTCTTCACTTCAAAGTCTTCCCCCAGGATCTTTTCTATGGTTTTTGCCTTTGCAGGCGACTCAACGATCAATAAATTTTTTGCCATGATATTACTTAAACTCGACGATGAACAGAAAATTGCACAGGCAACTAATCTGTATTAAACAGGTGCAATATTAAAGTAAACTGGTAAAAAACAAAAAAAACCGCTTATCGCAGGAACTGAACAACATGTTCAATAGTTTGTTGATTGCGGTATATCCTGCTGTGACCTAACCCACTTGAAATAACAAATTGGATATGCGGAAGCTGATCGTTTTTTACCTTTTCAGCATCGCTGTAAGGGGTTACGTCATCAAGTATATCGTGCAGCCACAATATCTGCGATTGGATATGCGTCACTGCCCGCCGCACGGAATAGAACTCCGGAGCTACACCGTTTCTTTCTTTCGCCAGGCGTTCAAATTCTGCTTTTACTTTTTCGTTAAGTCGCAGTAGACTGAAGAATCGGTTAATGGCAGTGGTAGTTTCAGTAGCCGGAGCAATGAGTACAATTTTGGAAGTTAAATCCTGCGGTAAAATTTCAGCCAGGTGGGTAACAGCCAAACCACCCAGCGAGTGGCCAAGATAGGCATGAAAGGGTCCGTATTGATTTACGATGTGTTGCAAAGACTGTACGTACAGCGGAAGATGGATTTCTGATCCTTCGCTTCTATCGTGCCCCGGAGCGTCAAATGCCACGATCTCATATCCCATTTTCATCAACGGCTGAACATAGCCTTCAAAATTTCTCGCAGCAGATTCAAAGCCATGTGCGATCAAAATTTTTTTTGGAGATGGGTGGTTCCACCGATAACCTCTAATAATAAGATGGTTGATACGGCAGGAAAGGGGCTCCGCCTGGGTAATAATAGCAGATGGGGCTGGCCGCCGGAAATCCCTGCGGGGCGTACAAAATAACGTTAATGCTCTTTGAGCCGCTTTTTGAGGAGAAAAAACAGAAGTGAGTTGCAAGCTGGTTTTCAGGTAAGTAAAAGCAATTTTACGAATGAACATCATAACAAATGAATATCCTGTCAAACAACAAAATTAAAGGAGTTTAGCCCTAATTTGCATTGATGAAGGTGGCAATAATCGGAACTGGCAACGTTGCCCATGTATTGGGGCGTAAAATTTTGCAATGTGAACACCAGATTGTTCAGGTTGCGGGACGAAACCGCAGTGATGCGGAGCAGTTAGGGTTATTGTTACGTGCTGCGTCAACGGATAGTTTCCAGGATATTACCTGCGATGCAGATATATATATAGTTGCGGTATCCGATGCCGCGCTAACAGAAGCTCATTGGTGGCTACCCAGGTTGGTGAAGGGGATAGTGGTGCATACGGCGGGGGCGGTGAGCAAAAAAGTGTTGTGCCGTATCGCCGAAAAATATGGGGTTTTATACCCGTTGCAGAGCCTGCGGAGCCATATCACGGATCTGCCCGAAATTCCATTAATTATTGACGGAGATTCACATGAAACATTAAACCATATCCGGGCATTTGCTGCCTCACTGTCCGGCATGGTGAGGGAGGCGGATGACGAAACCCGATTGAAAATCCATACCGGTGCGGTGATTGCAAATAATTTTTCTAATTATTTGTTTACGCTGGTTCAGGATTTTTGTGTAAACGAAAATCTGGATTTTTCTCTATTAATGCCGTTAATAAAAGAAACCGTTGGGAGATTGGAACATCACCCGGCTTCGATACTGCAAACAGGTCCCGCTATACGGAATGACGAGCTCACGATAGCGGTACATTTGGATATTTTGAAGACGTATCCGGAGTTAAAAGCGTTATACGGAACATTAACTGAGCAAATTATTCGCCATTATCATCGTCATGAAAATCGTTAACTTCATCTGTCTAATTTCAAATTTTTAATTTCAGATTTCATTTTGTCACCGTTACCTTCACGCCATGAAACTGGCAGGCGCTTTTCTTAGATTGATCAGATATCCCAATCTTATATTTATTGCTGTTACCCAGTTGCTCTTCTATTTCTGTATTCTTTCACCTTCGGCCCATCCGCATGTTTTTTATCCCGACGAATTCAACCTGTTTTTGTTGCTTGTAGCTTCATCGGTATGTATTGCGGCAGGAGGGTATGTGATAAACGATTACTTTGATTTGAGTATTGATCAAATCAACAAACCCAATCGCGTCGTTGTTGAAAAACTCATACACAGGCGCTGGGCTATTATATGGCACTGGTTTTTTTCTACAGCAGGTGTTGTAATGGGCTTTTATATTTCCTTCGTCACGCGCAACTGGCTGATTGGTTTTTCCAACGTGCTATGCGTGTTGATGCTGTGGGTGTACTCTACCACATTCAAAAAAAAACTTCTTATCGGCAATATTATTATCTCGTTTCTTACCGCTTGGGTGGTGCTTGTTGTTTTCTTTTTTGCCGATTACTTTCCCCAGATTCTTTTGCCCGGATGGGAGATGCCTGCCGCCATGAATGTACAAACACACAGAAGTGTAATGCGCCTGGCATTCTTGTACGGAGGATTTGCTTTTATCATATCGTTGATTCGGGAAGTGATTAAAGATTTGGAAGACATGGAGGGTGATGCACGATACGGATGTAAAACAATGCCGATTGTATGGGGAGTTCCTGTTGCCAAAGTGTTTACCGGTACATGGCTGATGGTGCTTACCGGCGCATTACTCGTTATTCTGTTTTACGCGCTTTACCTTAATTGGTGGTGGAGTATTGTCTACTGCAGCTTCTTCATTATTATTCCGCTTATTTGGATTACCCGAAAACTTTATAGGGCAGTGGTGCCGGCAGATTATCATTATTTGAGTGGCGCCGTTAAGTTTGTTATGCTGGCAGGTATTCTGTCAATGATTTTCTTCAAACTCTA
>JADZFY010000162.1 GCA_020854215.1 Chitinophagaceae bacterium
ATAAAGCCGATAGCGCTTACCGAATGGAACATGTGGGCAAAAGATTCCAAACAACAGGTATCCAATACCAGCGGATTGTTTGCTTTACTGGTAATGGGTGAAGCGTTAACCAATAAATACGGGTTGGCTGCACGCTGGGATTTTTTGAATAGCTGGAACAACGGAAATGACCACGGACTTTTCAGCGATGGCAATGAACCGGGGATACCGAAATGGACGCCACGTCCCTCGTTTTATTATATGTATTACTTTCAAAAAATGCTGGGCGACCGTTTAATTCCCGCAACCGTAAAAAATACGGAGGCTATTATTCCTTATGCCTCTACGTACAGCTCCGGACAGATAAATGTAACGCTAATCAATACTTCCCCAACGGCTGTAACTACAGAAATAAAGTTCAATAATTTCAATATGGGCAAGCAGTTTTACTGGTACAGCCTTGAAGGGAGTAGCGATAATGGTGAGTTTTCCAGGAAAGTATTCGTTAACGGTGCCGGTCCGGCGTTGGAAGCAGGGGGTCCGGCCGGATATGCAACCCTGAAGCCTTATGCAACTCCTGTTGGAAACAAGCTGCAAGTGACGGTACCGGCATTGGGAGCCGTATGTTTAGTTGTAGATAAAAAGTAAAAAAGTACAGTGTGACTATTCCTTCCGGCATTTGCCGCTTCAGGTAAAATTCTTTTTGATCAGTTGTATTTTCGTTTAGCAACCGGTGTGCCCGGAAAAGAAAAGTGCGCACCGGTTTATGAACGTGATATTTATCACGATACTGCTATATTAGTAGTGGATTACCCTCAGGTTTCCGGAAGTTTTTTTCTCGTTATCGGATGCGTGCCGGCAGTTATGGATAAAAACAGGTAGAACACTGTTTGTATATTTTATTGATAGGGATATAGGATTTCCGCAGCCTGTTCAATGGATGGATGTACTATTCGGTCTGTAAAATAGGTGAGGCAGTTCCGTTTTCCTTTCATCTTCCGGCTGTTCTGCGCTTTTTCGTAATGGAAAACGAACGTCGCCATGCTGTTGACGCAACGGGGATAGATAAGACATAAGCGTTTGATTCCTACACTTATCATGCGGAAATAGTTTTAAAAAATTAAACTAAGTTTGCAGCAATAAAATTTACAGTAAGTGGCATTGATTAAGAGCATATCCGGCATCCGGGGCACCATTGGAGGCATACCCGGAGAAACGCTTTCCCCTTTAGATGTTGTGAAATTTACCGCCGCTTTTGGTAGCTGGCTTATTGAAAAAACAGGCAATAGAAAAGTGGTGGTTGGACGAGATGGCAGGATAAGCGGGCCGTTAATTGAAAATATTGTCATCAGTACGCTGAGTGCATTGGGCGTTGATGTGATTAACCTGGGATTAAGTACAACGCCTACCGTTGAAGTTGCAGTGGTGATGGAGAAAGCGGGAGGTGGAATTATTATAACGGCAAGCCATAATCCTAAAGAATGGAATGCTTTGAAATTGTTGAACAGCAGGGGTGAGTTTATTTCCGGAACAGATGGAAAAGAAGTTTTGGATAAAGCGGCTGCCGAGGATTTTTGTTTTGCACCTGTTGAAAAATTGGGCACGGTAAAGGAAGATAACACCTATTGCCAGAAGCATGTGGCAGCCATCACCGCACTAAAAGGGGTGGACGTTGAAGCCATTAAATCCAGAGATTTTAAGATAGTGGTGGATGCCGTTAACAGTACGGGCGCAACATTTGTTCCGGAACTTTTGCTTGCATTGGGGGTAAAACCGGGAAATATTACGGTTATCAACGATGAAATTAATGGCAGGTTTGCACATAACCCCGAACCCTTGCCCGAAAACCTGGTAGAACTTAGCAATACGGTGCGAAAAAGCGGGGCAGATTTGGGTATTGCCGTTGATCCGGACGTAGACCGGCTTTGTTTTGTATGTGAGGATGGGAGCATGTTTGGCGAGGAATATACCCTCGTTGCCGTTGCGGATTACGTATTAGGCAAACAGCCGGGTAATACGGTAAGCAATATGTCTTCTACCCGTGCACTTAAAGATGTTACACTCAGGCATGGCGGGCAATATTTTCCGAGTGCGGTTGGTGAGGTGAATGTGGTAACCCGCATGAAAGAAGTAAATGCCGTAATCGGCGGCGAAGGGAATGGGGGAATTATCCTTCCTGCATTGCATTATGGACGCGATGCCCTGGTGGGAATAGCGCTCTTCCTTACTCATCTGGCAAAAACACAAAAGAGCATTAAACAATTAAGAAGAACATATCCCGACTATTTTATCAGCAAAAATAAACTGGAACTTGAACCGGGAGTGGACGTGAAGCAGGTGTTTGAAAAGATTAAGGCAAAATATAAAAATCACCCGGTGAATACAGAAGACGGACTGAAGATTGAATTTGAGAACGACTGGGTTCATTTGCGTACCAGTAATACAGAACCAATTATCCGTATTTACGCGGAAAGCAATTTCGAATCCACCGCCAACAATATTGCACTTCGGTTGATGCAGGACATCAGGGAAATGAAATAAATATTTACAACGATATACGCTTCGGTTTTCACGGGGATTAATGAAGTTTTTGTGCAAAGCAGAATATATTTTGATAATGCCGCTACTACCGCGCTGGCGCCCGAAGTGCTGGAGGCTATGCTACCCTATCTCACAGAGAAGTTTGGAAACCCATCTTCTGTTTATTCATATGGCAGGGAGAGCAGGTTGGCTATAGAAAATGCACGGAAGTCGGTAGCCCGCATACTTAACGCGCATCCGGCAGAAATTTTTTTTACCAGTGGCGGAACAGAGAGTTCAAATACTGCAATAACCGCTGCTGTAAGGAACCTTGGATGCAAACGCATTATTTCTTCTGCTATTGAACATCATGCGGTTTTGCATACGGTGGAATATTTGCAGAAGAGGGGTGAGGTGGACCTTCAGTTTGTGCAGTTGATGCCTGACGGTCATATCAATGCCGAACACCTCAGGCAACTGCTTTCAAACAGTAGAGAAAAAACACTGGTTACGCTGATGCATGCCAATAATGAAATTGGCAACCTTATTGATTTGCATGTGGTGGGGGAGCTTTGTAAAACCTATGGTGCTGTATTTCATTCTGACACAGTTCAAACCATTGGCCATTATCCGTTCGACCTGAAACATACCCCGGTACATTTTATTACGGCATCCTCCCACAAATTTCACGGGCCCAAGGGCTGTGGTATTTTGTATATTAATGAAAATGTTACCATTGAGCCTTTTATACATGGCGGGAGTCAGGAACGCAACATGCGTGCCGGAACTGAAAACCTTTATGGTATTGTTGGATTTGGAAAAGCGTTGGAACTGGCAACCGCAAATTTTGAGACGGATATGGCGCATATTAAGTCGCTGAAACACTATATGGCTGAACAGCTCAAAAGGTATATTGCAGGCGTTGAATTTAATGGCGATTATGCCGGGCGAAGTTTATATACGGTACTCAATGTTAGCCTTCCGAGAACGGAAAAATCAGAAATGCTCATTTTTAATCTGGACATCAATAATATTTGTGCGTCAGGAGGAAGTGCATGCACCAGCGGCGCAGACCTGGGTTCACATGTGATCCGTGCCATAAAAAACGACACCGAACGCGTTGCGGTACGCTTTTCATTTTGCAAATACAATACAAGGCAGGAGGTGGATAAGGTGGTTGAAAAGCTTATTGAACTGGTGTAGCGGGCTATCTGCTTTTCCTGAGCTGCAGCTGTGACCGGAACTTTAACCGAACGCTCATCTCACGTTTCTGCTGCCGCCATTCACCGTTCTCCGCACATCGCTATTCACGCCCTTCTTCTTTCGCTAACTGCAGCAACCTTTCGTGCAATGCCAATACCTGGGGCAATAAGAGCTGTTGTTCATCATTGTAAATCACAAAATCGCAAAGCTTCATTTTTAAACCATCGTCTATCTGGTTACTCATGCGCTTCAAAACGCCCTCCCGGCTTATATTGTCACGCTTCATCGTGCGAAGCACACGGAGCTGTGCAGGAGCAAAAACGCCAATTACGATATCGAGTCCTTCCTGGGAGCCGCTCTCAAATATCAGGGCGGCTTCTTTGATTACATACGGGCTGCGTTGTTGTTGCATCCAGCGTTCGGCAGCAACTATGGTGGCAGGATGAACAAGGGAATTCAAAAGTTCTAATTTTTCAGGATGGGCGAATACAGCGGACGAAAGATACTTCCGGTTGAGGTGGCCATCGGTGTAAGCCTCTTTGCCAAAATGAGTAAGGATGGCAGTTTTAAGTTTTTCATCTTCATTCATAATGGTTTTGGCGGCGGCATCGGCATAATATACCGGTATATCCAATAGTTCAAATATGCGGGCAACCGTACTCTTGCCCGAACCAATACCGCCAGTTAAACCCACTTTTAACATTACACAATAAGTTTAAATCCAAAAGCAAAAATCCGGAACTCCTTTTACAGAATTCCGGATTAAAATACAATGTAACAAAATAATTACTTTTTGTCGGCAGCAGCGGCACTGTTCAGTTGCTTGCTCCATTCCATGCTTACCGCACTTTTTTCAATGCGCAGATAGCTCCCGGGACTAACCTCCAACTGAATGGTGTTGTCTTCAATTTTATCAATTTTTCCATGGATCCCGGCAATGGTTACAATCTTATCTCCCTTTTGCAGGTTATTCTGAAAGTTCTTGGCTTCTTTGGCCTTCTTAGATTGCGGGCGAATCATGAAAAAGTAAAATACAGCTATAATGCCTACCAGCATAATCATCTGCATCATTTGTGCGTTGCCGCCGCCACTTTGTAGTAAAACGAAATAATGGTTCATGTGTATAGTTTAAAATCGTAAAGATTAACTTTTTTTATTTACAATAACAGTAAAGGACAGTGCATAATTATCCGGTTGCGTGTTGGATATCACGGTAATGGTTTTATGGGCAGGTCCGGGTTTGTTTTGACTGTCAAATACCGCCTTAATTGAACCTTCTGCTCCCGGAGCAATGGGTTCCAGCGGTTTATCTGCCACCGTGCAACCGCAGGAGGGACGAACATCTTTAATAATTAACGGGTGCTGCCCTGTATTTTTAAACCGGTATAAAATCTCAATTTTTTCTCCTTCCGTGATGGTACCCTTATCAAGGGCAGAATCAATCCATTGAATGGTGGTAACCGGTGCCGGAATACTGGCGGTAGCTGCAGCCGGATTATTTTCTGATGGATTACCGGCAGATTGACAGGCAGCGAATCCGATACCGCAAACTGCAAGAATGATAAACGAATTTTTGATCATTTTCAGAAAAATATTTAAGGTGCAAATGTAGGCATTTGAGCACATAACCTTGTGGTATCTGAAGATGTAATTTCAGGTTTTTTTATGGGATGTTTTAAGCAGCTTTCCTTCTGACAGCAACTCTTTGTGAATATTATCGAGAATGCCATTAATGAACTGTCCGCTTTGGGGCGTGCTGTAGGCTTTGGCCAAATCAATATACTCGTTAATAGTAACTTTAGTGGGTATGGTTTCAAAATAAAGAAATTCACACACGCCCATACGCATCAGTATCATATCCAGCACCGCAATTCTCTCCGCATCCCAGTTTTTTAATTTGGGTTTGATGAGTTCCATACAAAACGCTTCTTTTTGGGTAACCGCATCCAGAAGGTCATCGGCGAATTTTCTTTTTTCGTCGCCCAGCATATCCTGAAAATTACAATGGCCAGGTTTTTGAAGAAAACTCAGTACCAGTTGGTTCATCATCTCCGCATCATCGTCCCAGTGAATAAAAACATCCTCCATTTCAGAGGTAAAGTCTTCAGAGGCCAGCA
Organism: Chitinophagaceae bacterium; assembly: GCA_020854215.1. Lineage (GTDB taxonomy): Bacteria > Bacteroidota > Bacteroidia > Chitinophagales > Chitinophagaceae > Agriterribacter. Next base: position 5,820 of record JADZFY010000162.1, read on the forward strand.
TGAGATCGGTGAAAATAAACTCAAGGATGTTCTTTTCCGATTTTTTGTTTCGTTCCTTAAGGGCGATGTATTCTTTATAAACGGGTTCCCCGGTAAGTTGCAGGTATGTCTTCCGAATGAGGCTGCTGTTATCCCACTGCGCGGGTTTTATAACTTCGCAGGCTCTTTTGAAGGATGCATCCTCCAGCAGATTCCAAACGAGCTCATTGCCCGCGATCTTAATATTTACGTTGCGGTCTTCCTCGGACGGGAGATGTTTCGACGACCGGTTTCGGGAATCCTGTTCCGCATAACGGGCTACCTGAATAATAAAATGAAGGAGATAAACAAATATATGCCTCGACTGCTCCAGGTGCTGATCCAATAATTTTTTTGCCTTTTCCCGCTGATCTTCCGCTGCATCAATGGTGTACAGCGTTTGCATTACTTTAACCCGGATATTTCTTCTGCTAATCATCTTAAAGAACTTATTAAGCGGCGGCGAAGATAGGGAATTTATTCACCGGTTAAGTATGCCAGCGCCGATTTACTACGCCGTGCGAGGCAAACCATTAGTGCAAATTTGACATATGCCCATCCGGCAAACTCTGCCAAGTTTTTGATAGGGGCAGCAATTTCCTTTAAAATCTGCAATTTTTTCCGGGCTTGACGCTTTGGCATGTTATTCGTTTAGTTTTGCCTGCCTTAAAGATTGATATCAAAAATCTTTAACCAACACAAAAAATAATTAACTATGGCTAAAAAGATCAATGTAACTCCGCTCCATGACAGGGTGATTGTAAAACCCGCTGCTGCCGAAGAAAAAACTGCCGGCGGCATTATTATCCCCGATACTGCAAAGGAAAAACCTCAGCGTGGAACTGTTGTAGCAGCAGGCCCCGGTAAAAAGGATGAACCCGTAAGTGTAAAATCGGGTGATACCGTTTTATATGGTAAATATGCCGGAACTGAAATTACCATTGAAGGTGCTGACTATCTTATCATGAGAGAATCGGATATTCTGGCTATCATTTAATGAACGCCTGATTCGATTGTCTTGGAATACCAGGCAATTTTCCATTATCAAATTATCCAAACACAAAATTTCAAATTGTTATAATTATGGCAAAACAATTATTCTTCGAAGTAGAAGCACGCAATAAAATGAAAAGAGGCGTGGACGTCCTTGCCAATGCGGTAAAGGTGACCCTCGGCCCCAAAGGACGCAATGTAGTTCTGGAAAAGAAATTTGGCGCTCCCTCTATAACTAAAGACGGTGTAACCGTAGCTAAAGAAATTGAACTGGAAGATCCTATTGAGAATATGGGTGCCCAGATGGTGAAAGAAGTAGCCAGCAAAACAGCAGATATCGCAGGTGACGGTACTACAACTGCAACCGTTTTGGCACAGGCCATCATCGGTGAAGGGTTAAAGAACGTAGCCGCCGGTGCAAATCCGATGGACCTGAAGCGCGGTATTACCAGAGCCGTTGAAAAAGTGGTTGAGCACCTGCGTGGACAGTCTCAGGTAGTAGGTTCCGACAGCAAAAAAATTCAACAGGTAGCTTCAATTTCTGCCAATAACGATGATGCTATTGGTAAACTGATCGCTGAAGCTTTTGCCAAAGTGGGCAAAGATGGTGTAATTACCGTTGAAGAAGCCCGTGGCACTGAAACGCTGGTTGAAGTAGTTGAAGGAATGCAGTTCGATCGTGGTTATGTATCTCCCTACTTTGTAACCAACAGCGAAAAAATGCAGGCTGAACTGGACAAACCTTATATCCTGATTTACGATAAGAAGATCAGTACGATGAAGGATATCCTTCAGGTTTTGGAAAAAGTAGCTCAGCAAGGCGCTCCCCTGCTGATTATTGCTGAAGACCTGGAAGGTGAAGCCCTGGCAACTTTGGTAGTGAATAAATTGCGCGGTACGCTTAAAGTGGCTGCTGTTAAGGCTCCTGGCTTTGGCGACAGAAGAAAAGAAATGCTTACCGATATTTCTATCCTTACCGGCGGTACCGTTATCAGCGAAGAAATGGGACATAAGCTGGAAGCTGCTGACCTGCCTTCACTGGGTAGAGCGGAAAGGGTGGTAATTGACAAAGACAACACCACTATCGTTGGCGGAAAAGGCAAAAAGGTGGATATCACCGGACGTGTAAGCCAAATTAAAGCTCAGATTGAAGTAACAACTTCAGATTATGATAAAGAAAAATTACAGGAACGCCTGGCTAAATTAAGCGGTGGTGTAGCTGTATTGCAGGTTGGTGCTGCTACGGAAGTAGAAATGAAAGAAAAGAAAGATCGCGTGGATGATGCATTGCATGCAACCCGTGCGGCTGTAGAAGAAGGTATTGTTCCCGGTGGTGGCGTAGCCTATGTTCGTGCTATCGAGTCTTTGGATAAATTCAAAGGACTGAACGAAGACGAGCTTACCGGTATTGCAATTGTAAAAAGAGCAATTGAAGAGCCTCTTCGCCAGATTGTGATCAACAGCGGAATTGAAGGTAGCATTGTAGTACAGAAAGTGAAAGAAGGTAAGGGTGACTTTGGCTTTAATGCAAGAACAGAAGTTTACGAAAACCTGTTTAAGGCCGGTGTAATTGATCCTACTAAAGTAACCCGTATTGCATTGGAAAATGCAGCTTCTATTGCAGGTATGTTGCTCACCACCGAGTGTGTGATTGCCGACAAGCCTAAGAAAGAAGAAGCCGCAAGCCACAGCCACGGTGCACCTGATATGGGTGGCATGGGTTATTAATCCAGCACTCCTGATTAAGGGAAATAATAAAAGATCCCGCTTCTGCAAAGAGGCGGGATTTTTTTTCAGGTGTGTGTGATGAATTTTGACATTTGACAACCAATATCTCCATACAGAAATCTGAAATCACAAGTCTCAATTGCATATATTTGACGATATAATTCAATGATATGAGCATTAGTTTTAGAAATGTTTTGGTAGTAATATTAAGCGTTGTGCTAACAAACGCAGTGATGGCTCAGGATAGTGGGGGAAGAAAGAATAAGAAAAAGAAAAAGGACACAAAAAGCGAATTGCCTGCGGTTAACCAGGGCCTGCTTGATAGTTTAGCTGCCGACTTTGTTTGGGTAACGGGTGGCAAATTTATTATGGGAGACTATGGGGGAGATGCCGATGAAAAGCCGGCATATGAAGTGACAGTAGATGGATTTGCCATCAGTAAATATCCGGTAACGCAGCGGCAGTGGGCAGCCATTATGGGCAGCAACCCCAGCCAATTTACGGGCTGCGATCAATGTCCGGTGGATATGGTTAGCTGGGATGACGCACAACGTTTTATTGAAATCCTTAATAAAGTTTCCGGGAAAAATTACGCGCTTCCCACCGAAGCAGAATGGGAGTATGCCGCCAAGGGCGGATTAAAAACCCGGGGTTTTCGATATAGTGGTAGCGACGATATTAATGCCGTAGGATGGTTTACCGGAAATAGCGGACGGCATCCGCATCCGGTTGGAGAAAAGGCGCCCAATGAATTGGGTTTATATGATATGACCGGTAATGTTTGGGAATGGTGTCGCGATTGGTACAACAAAAACTACTATGAACTCAGAGAGAGCAATAATCCAACAGGACCCTCTTCAGGCTCCGGCCGCGTTCGGCGGGGTGGTTCCTGGTTTACACAGGAAGTTAGTTGCAGAACCTCTACACGTAATAGTGTAAAGCAGGATTATAAAGACGATAGTGGTGGTTTTAGGCTGGTACAGTATCCGAATTAATAAATTACCCCGGTTTTGAATTTTCGGATCAGCAGAGCGAAATGATAACGAAAATTCCGGAAATGATTGAACCCGAAATCTATCGCGAAAAATCTCCTTTGTCGGAAAAGGATTGATTAGTTGTGTTCGATCGCCGAAAATCAACTTTTGCGTTCCCTGTTCATGTTCATCCCGAATACTAAATCAATTTTGTGGATGGTGCTCCCGGAGCAAAGCGCATTATAGGCGATTCCGTTGAAACAATGAGGGATAAGGATTTGGTTTTGATTGCGGGTGGGGAATTGAAACATGCCCGGAAAGACGGGGAATGTACATTCTGCCGGTTTAGTGATTCAAATCAACGAACTGATTGATAAAAACAACATAGTGACTAAGAATGCTTCCTGCGTAGGAGGGCGATCGGTGTTGTAACCGATGCCGTGTGGTTGCGTAGTTTACGATCGTTCCGTGCGAAATGTCGGATGTTCAATTATCCCACTTCAAACAACTCCTTCAATTCTTTATTGCTCAGGTTGCCAATCCAGTTTTCACCGGTGGCTACCGTCATATTTGCCAATGCTTTTTTCGATTGTATCATTTCGTTGATTCGTTCCTCAAAGGTGTTTTTCGTGATGAAACGATGCACCATTACGTTACTTTTTTGTCCGATGCGGTAGGCTCTGTCGGTAGCTTGTGCTTCTACTGCCGGATTCCACCATAGGTCATAATGGATGACATGATTGGCCGCGGTAAGATTAAGCCCTGTGCCCGCTGCTTTCAGCGAAAGGATGAAAACCTTATCGGCACGATTATGCTGGAATGCATCCACCATTTCTTTCCGTTGTTTCAGTGTACAGCTCCCATGGTAAAACAGAGGCTGTTCCTGGTATCTTTCTGTAATAAAATGCTGCAATAGTTTTCCCATTTCCGAAAATTGGGTAAAAATCAATGCCTTTTCTCCGCTCTCCACAATGCTGTCCAGTTTGTCAAACAGTAAACCGAGCTTACCGCTTATGGTGTCATCCAGGTTGTTATTTTTTAAAAACTGCGTTGGGTGATTACAGATTTGTTTAAGGGCGAGAATCATTTGCAATACTAATCCCTGCCTTACAAACAAACCTTTTTTGTTGGATGCGTCAATCGCTTCAATTTCTTTCATCGCTTCTTCAAGCGTTTTCTCATAAAGACTTGCCTGTTCCTTGACGAGTGTAGCGTAACAATCCATCTCTATTTTATCGGGAAGGTCACTGATGACGGATTTGTCGGTTTTTAATCGGCGCATCATAAATGGGGCAGTAACTTTCTTTAGTTTTTCTGCTGCCCCGGCATCATTGTAAATTTCTATGGGACTACCGAAACTCTCGTTGAATTCTTTATAGCTACCCAAAAAACCGCGGTTGCTGTAATCCATGATGCTCCACAATTCGCTTAACCTGTTTTCAACCGGTGTACCGCTCATCGCTATAAAATTGTCTGATCCAATGCTTTTGATTGCTTTTGACTGTGCGGTTTCCTGGTTTTTAATATTTTGCGCTTCATCAATTACCAGGGTGTGCCAACTTAGTTTTTTCAAAGCCTGCGCTTCGGTACGGGCAATGCCATAGGAAGTGAGCAATACATCGAAGCCTTCTGCTATCCTGCGGTTAGTACCGTGATACAGGTGTGTTTGTAGTTGGGGGGCAAATTTTTCAATTTCCGCCTGCCAGTTTGCGAGCAACCCCGTTGGTGTTACTACCAGTGCTTTTTTCTTGTCAAGTAATCCCTCTTCTTTGTATTTTAATAAAGTGGCAATCACCTGCAGTGTTTTCCCTAAACCCATATCATCGGCTATCACAGAACCAAATCCGAGTTGCGCATTGCGGTACATCCACGAGTATCCGCGTTGCTGATAGGGGCGAAGTTTGGCCTGTATGTTTTTCGGGAGTGGAATTTCTTTGCTGTCTGAAAGTTTTTTTATTAAATCACGAATTTCTTCAGAAAGAGAAATTTTTGCACCAAAGTATTCACCGCTTAATGCCGTTCGCAACAACTGGAGCGGTGAAAGTTCCGTACTGTTGTTAAAATGTTTATGCAGTTTTTCCAGGTCATCTTTACTTACATAAATATACTGTGATTTGTAGCGTATGAGGCTGTCTGATTTTTTAAGTAGCCGTTTAAATTCATCGGCGCTCATGAGGGTATCGCCAACTGCAATCTGCCAGTCGAAGTCGAGCAACTGATCCAGGCGCAGAAATGACTTGCCCTTTTTCTTTTTCAGCTTCACAGAGGGTTTGGGTTTTAGAATCTGTTGCAGCGATTTGGGAAGCAATATATCAATATCGAGAAGTTGAATAGCGGGAATCATCTGTAACAGAAACGGTGTAAATATTTCGTTGTCCATCACAATCTGTTTCTCGCCTTTTGAATTGATATGGTCATCTAATCCGGTGATAAAACTACCCAGTTGTGTGAGCGACTGCAGTACTTCAAAACGTTGTTTGTCAAATTTTTTCAGCGTAAGCACATCCCGCAATGAGTGCGGCGGGTTCATTGGCTGAAACGTTTCACTTACATTAATACTAATTTGGAAACATTCGTTCCTGGTTTCTTCTACTACAATTTGCGGGCGATAATCGCCCTGTGCAATATAGTACTTTTGTAACCAGGTTTGAATCCCTCCGCTCAACGCTTGTTCACCCGGGTTTTGAAAGGCGTATGCCCTTTTTCTAAAAAACAGGTTCAAATATAAATCGTCAGTATCTGTTTCCTGCAGCAGTGAAATCAGTTCTGTAATAAAAACCGATAACAGATTTATGGCTGCATCTTTCTTAATGATTTTTTCTTTTTGGTCTTCCTGCCAGTAAAAGATATCGTAAGGGAGGATGCCGGATAGTTTCTCTACTAATGCTCTTACGTCTTTGCTGAGAAGCGCGGGTAGCCAGCGGATGATATACTGTTTTGAAGGTTGCCTTACTATTTGAGGAACAGTAGCGCCATTTGCCAGCAGGTGTAATGCCAGGAAAAATGCAGTGTGCAGTGCAGCGGTGGATGGCTGGTAATCCGGCGTTTTGCCGGCTGGAATTTGCGTTAATTGTGCCAAAAACTGCGGCATTGAAAACGCTTCGCGGTTAATATACACTTTGGAGTGGAAAGATTCATTAACGGTAACTTTTTGGGTACTGTGTGTATTGATGTTTTGTTCATGGGCAGTTGCGCGATCAATGATTTGCACCAGGGATATTTTTCCCTGCAAAATCTTTTGCGCATCTTTTACGATGCTGCTTATTGCCTTACGGTATTTCTCCTTAAAATCGGATTGACCCGGATAAAATACGGGAAAGTCGCTTAACAGTGCGATAAGCGGTTCATGGATGGGCGTTAGCGTGGAGAAGGACAGTTTTTGATAAGCGTTTTGCGGATGATCATCTGCCTTCTTTTTTGCGGGTTTCTTCTGAAAATAAAAATCTGTTAGTTTGGGAATAGTTATCGCTTCCTGCGTTACAAAAATACCGCGTTGGTTCATCTCTTCTATGAGATTCACTTTGTGTAAATCAAAAACGAGAAAGGGATTGTTGTCAATTTCTGCGCTCACTTTGTAAATTACAGCCGCGAGGTGTTTGCAGGGTACTGCCCAGTCCGGGCAACTGCATTGCATTTTAAAATCGGTCCATTGTTTTGGAAAGACCTTTAGCCCCATGTTCTCCGCAATGGACAGTACCTCAGGATCTAATTCCCGATTCAGCAATTTGGAAATGATTACAGGCTTTTCAGCTAAAGCATCAATAAAACTGCTCAGCTCCGGATCAAAAAACGGAGGTAAAATAATATCCACGTTATAGGGTCTTGGACGGCTGCCCGCAACTTTTGCGCTGATCTGATTTTCAGCAATTCGGATACTGGTAACCGCTCCTTTTCTTGCATAACTGCTGCCACGCGGAAGCCGGTTGCTGTAATCAATATTGCTTAATGCATTGAGCCATTGCTCCCCCCACCATGTTTTACCGAATTGTTGCGCCATTACATGTTTGTTGAAGCGCGAATATATTGTTTCCTTCAAAATTTACTGTGTCTCAGTGGTGAGTTTGGTGATTTTTTTGGTTGCAATGTGAATAACGTCATGAAGCGGATGAAATGCCGGATAGGATGCGGCCAAACATATTGGTGGGGAGGGGGTTGTCATGTTTATGCGCGATGTACCCGGTTGATCCAGCACATGTGTGTGGCAAACTCCTTTACGATGCTGTATTTGTTGGTGTGGTTGCGCCGATTCAAACTGAGTACCCGGGGTGAATGGATTTATACCCGGTTTGTTTTACGTAAGTGTTTGCCCCCGTAGATTTGGAAACCCGCCGTGTTGCAGTTAAAAGTGAGGTATGCACAGTTAAGAACGAACAACAACTTCAAACGCGATATGTTCAATATTGCTATTGGTAGTGTATGGGCGTTGTGTTTGCCGCTTGTCTCCATGTATATCGTTATCCAACATCACTTACCATTGGTAGCCACCATTTTGGGGTTGGGTATTACTTCGCTTATCCTTAAAAAGAGCTGGTAGGAGAAGATGATTCGTGATGAAATGGAATACGATTATTTTATGCGAACAAAAAAATCTTCGCTTTAAACAAAATATTATCATAAGCTAAGAGTTTATAGTTAGCAAAAGATAACAGTTTACCTATAATCGCACTTTTTTAGCTTACTGGTATGAAAAAAAACTACAATCTGAAACACACGCTATTTTTATGTCCATTGCTGATCGCTTACGCGGTTTCCGCTCAAAATTTAATTACCAATCCTTCGGCAGAAGCAACACCCACCAGTAATGGATGGACCGCAGCTCAAACCGCCGGCACCTCATGCTATACGGGTAGCGGCTGGGGTATCCAGGGTAATCAAAACGGTTTTCCGGTTGCCCAAAGCGGTAGTCGTTTGTTTTTCCCGGGTTGTGGGGGTGCCACCGGCTCCGGAAAGGTTTATGAGTTGTATCAGGATATTAGCGTAGCCGCCAACGCTACCGCCATTGATGCCGGCAATTATGTGGTGAGTTTTTCGGGGTATATGCATTCATACAATCAGAGTACCCCCGACGCAACTGAGATGATTGTACAATACAGAAATGCGGCCAACACCATTCTGTCCTCGTATTCAACAGGAACGGCTACCCATACTGCCGGCTGGGTAAGATATAGCGACACCAGAACGGCTCCGGTGGGTACAAGAAGGATTCGTGTACGATTGATTGGCACTTCGCATAATGGCGATTCCGTAGATAGTTATTTTGATAACCTTTCCTTAACGGCTTCGATCATCCTGCCTGTAAATTTTATTGCGTTTACGGCAATCTCCAACAATGCCGGCGTTTTACTTCGCTGGGAAACCAGTAATGAGATCAACAACAGCGGTTTTTATATTGAACGCTCTGCAGATGGCGTGAACTGGGAGGCGATTGGATTTGTGGCGGCAAAAACAGAAAGCGGCACCAGTTTTCACTACGGATATTCCGATATGCAACCGGCAACCGGAACTACGTATTACAGACTTAAGCAGGTTGACTTTGACGGTCAGTTTGCATACTCTGAAATACGAAGTATCCGTCATCAAACTGCAGGACGTACTGTTGTTTTCCCTAATCCGGCAGAGAATATGTTGTCAATTGTTACACCGGAAAAACGATTCCAGGGGCAGATCCTAAATCCGGGAGGGAGCGTAGTCGCTCGTTTTGGAAATCAGAAAACGATAAACGTTCAATCATTGCCTGCAGGCGTGTATTACCTGAGGTTAATATTTCCCAACCGGACAGAAAACATAAAGTTTTTGAAAAGGTAATATCATCGGTTTAATTCTTTTCTGATTCTTTGGTTGATGTTAATTCTTGCTCCAACAAAGCAAAAAATCGTGGTACCGTATTCCCTGGCATTTGCGTTGGTTATTGAATCGGAGATGAAAGATTTTTCAAAAAATACTGAGGTATTTTTTAACTCATCATCACGGTCCAAGCGATCTTTAACCCGAATGAGATTTTTGTATTCCCTGCTTAGGTCCATCCAGTTAACATAGTCGGCGCTGAACGCAACTGCACGGATACCCAGTTGCGAATAGTAATTGATTGCGCCAGCCTGACCATAGTTGTCGCATAACACCAGTGTGTTTTCCTGTGGAGGCATACCTTTGAATGCGTTGTCCACCTTTGCGGCCAGCTCTCTCCAGCCTAACATATCGGCAAAATCCTGGGGCAGGTGATGATCGCGGCCGTCTTCCCAACGTAACAATCCGAGTTTGGCGTATTTTGCCTTGTGGGATATAATATACTCAGGACGCTTATTGGGAAATGCCACCTGATAAACGGGAATAAACAGTAGAAACGATAACACGATGAATACCGGCTTTAATATAATGCCTTTTTTGTTTTCAAGAAGTGTTGCAATATATACAGCTCCTAA
>JADZFY010000163.1 GCA_020854215.1 Chitinophagaceae bacterium
CAAGGCTTATCAGTTTGAACCCGTTCCGGATGGTATTGATCCTAAATTTATTAAAGGAGGACAAGCTAATTTGTGGACGGAACAAGTGTACAACATGCGACACCTGGAGTATATGATATGGCCCCGTGCTTTTGCTATTTCCGAATCGGTATGGTCGCCTAAAGCCAAAAAAAACTGGAGCAACTTTGTACAACGGGTGGAGCAACATTTTGAACGCTTTGATGCCGCCGAAATCAAATATTCTCCTGCGATGTACGACCCCATCATCACTGCAAAGAAAGGCAACAACAACTTACCCATAATTGAACTGAGCACCGAAATAAACGGGTTGGATATCTTTTACAGTTTCGACAATTCTTTTCCGGACAAATTCTATCCCAAATACACAAAACCCGTGCTGATGCCAAAAGATGCGGTGTGTATGAAAATGATTACTTATCGAAACGGCAAACCCATAGGCAGAATGATAACGATAACGGCTGTTGAGCTGAAGAAAAGAGCTGGAATTAAATAAGCCACACTCTATTGAAATAGCACTTGGGTAGGGACGGATAAAAAACAGAGAAGATGGCTATTGGGGGTGTAGTTCAGCTTGTCGCAGAATAGCGAGACGCCAACCGGGGCAGTCTGCCGCGGGCGGTGTCTTCACCACCAACGATTAGCACGGCCGAATGATATTCTGAAATGCACCCGTTATTTTGGGGTGTATTTCAAGTTGTCGCAACAAATTTACTCCCCAGCAGATGAAACGCTGTCAGGTATCAGAAACTGCAAGTGCAGATGCCTCCTTAGGTCGGCATGACAAGCGGCATAATATATCTTGAGCAGCAGTGCTAATGTTCAGCGATTGTACAATGTTGAACATTGCACTACAGTTTGTCATGCCGACCTAAGAAGGCATCTGTGTTTACACCACCCGGAAAAGTACTATACGCGAAATCTGAAATGCGCCCGTTATTTTGCTATCCCATTCTTCTTGCGTAACTTTTACCCATGTTGCAACCTGTGATTCCAATTTGGAAACAAGCACCGTTTATTCGATTGCTCATCCCGTTGATATGCGGGATCGTATTGCAATGGTACTTTCCGCTTTCTAAAACCGCAATCTTCACTGTTACCGGTTTTTGCGTTTTGCTTTTTCTGTTATTCACGGGTTTTCGCGGTTATTTCCTTTTTCGTCACAAATGGGTATTTGGTCTATCCGCCATGCTGACTCTCCTTCTTTTAGGTGTCGTTATCACGCACAAAACGAATATTACTCATCAACAAAATTGGTTTGGACGCTGGTACAATGACAGCAGTTTTGTGATTGCTGTTTTAAAAGAGCCGCTGATTGAAAAGGACAAATCGTTTAAAGCTGTTGCAGATATTTACGCAGTTTCAGATAACAACCACGTAATCCGAACAGCAGGAAGGATTATCATTTATTTCAGAAAAGACAGCAGCATGGTTGCTCCTTTAGATTTTGGTTCAACCGTTATTTTTCGAAAGCGTCTTCAGGTTATTCGGAACACGGGAAACCCCGGTGCATTCGATTACCAGCGATACTGTCTTTTTCAGGGAATTACCCACCAGGTTTACCTGCGGGAAGGTGAGTTTACCATTAGCGCCGTACAAACCGGGTCTGCCTTTTCGCATGGGTTACAAAAGTCGCGTAAGCGAATACTGGAAATATTGAGGCGCTATATACACGGGCGGCGGGAGGCAGGCGTGGCCGAAGCGCTGCTGATTGGATATCGCGATGACATAGATCGGGATATGGTACAAGCCTATGCCAACACAGGAGTGATACACGTGATTGCAATTTCGGGTATGCACCTGGCGATGATTTATGGATTGTTGGTAGTATTATTGAAACCCCTGCGGCGTCGGCAAAACACCAAATGGATTGCCGGGTTACTCATACTATTAGTGCTTTGGCTTTTTACCCTGCTTTCCGGGGCGGGTCCCTCCATATTGCGCAGTGCAGTGATGTTTTCCTTTATCGTAGCGGGAGAGAGTATGCGCAAAAAAGTATCGGTATATCACAGTCTTAGTGCTTCAGCCTTTTTTCTTTTGTGCTGGAATCCGTTTTTTCTATGGGATGTTGGTTTCCAGCTTTCCTATGCAGCCGTGTTAAGTATTGTAATCTTTTTGCGCCCTGTTTCCAATTGGTTTTACAGCAGATATAAAATTGTCAATAAAATATGGAAACTGATTTCGGTCACTATCGCAGCACAAATCCTTACCATTCCGCTAAGCGTCTATCATTTTCATCAGATCCCCAATCTGTTCCTGATGAGTAACCTGATTATTGTTCCCGTATCGGGCTTTGTTTTGTATGGTGAACTCTTGCTTGTTCTATTGTCCGTATTTCCTGTTGCCGCAGCTTTGTTCGGAAGATTCCTCTCAGGCCTGCTGCACGCCATGAACGAGGTAGTCATCTATATCAATGGACTACCTTATGCGGTGAGCGATCAAATTTCGTTCTCTCTTTTGCAAACCACTTTACTGTACGTTTTTATCATCTTCCTGTGTGCCTGGTTAATGAAACCCCGAAAGCCATTGCTTCTCTATGCTTTTGCCACAATGTTCGCCCTAATGTTTTACCGCCTGGTGGATTTTGCAATCCGGCAAAATCAAACACGAATAATTGTGTACAATATCCCCAGATACAGTGCGGTAGACTTTATCGCCGGTAGCAGCTACTATTTTACCGGAGACTCGCTGAGGGAAGCAGATCCTTTTCTGCATAATTTTCACCTAACTCCTTCCAGGATAAGCCATCGGGTTAGTCCGGCACCTCAACTCCCGCATTTTTACCCCAACGCTCCATTCTTCTATTTCAATCGTCATCGGATTCTGCTGTTGGATACCATTCCGCACTGGACAGTTCCCGGGGAACCTTTAAATGTAGATATCATCATCTTAAGCAAGAATGCAGATTTTCAAATCAGCCACCTACAGCAGTTCTTTCGATGTCGCCAGTATGTTTTTGACGCATCCAGTCCGGCGTGGAAAATCCGCCAATGGAAAAATGAATGCGATAGTTTACATTTGCGCCGCCATTTCGTTGGGGAAGAAGGGGCTTTTGTACTCGATTTATAACTTCACATCCCTGTTCCGTCTAAAATGCGTTCAGGGGTGAACAGCAATAATACTATGCAAAAAAAGATCAGTTCAGCATTAATCTCCGTTTTTTATAAAGACGGACTGGAACCTGTTGTAAGAGAACTTCACCGTCTCGGTGTTACCATTTATTCCACCGGTGGCACACAAAAATTTATTGAGGATAAAGGTATCCCCTGTGTGCCGGTAGAAAACCTTACCACTTACCCTTCTATACTGGGTGGGAGAGTAAAAACCCTCCATCCGGTTGTATTTGGGGGTATTTTGGGGCGCCGCGAAATAGCACAGGATCTCGCAGAAATGAAGGAATATAAGATTCCGGAAATAGACCTGGTAATCGTTGATCTGTACCCGTTCGAAGAAACGCTGGCACAGGCTAAATCGGCCGATTTTAAAGGAAGTGCCGCAGAAGCCGAGAAGATGATTATTGAAAAAATTGATATCGGAGGACCTTCTATGATTCGTGCAGCAGCAAAAAACTGCAGAGACCTTTTGGTGGTAGCGGCTAAAGATGATTATGCCCCCCTGGTGAAATTGTTATCAGACCAAAATGGCGAAACCACATTCGAACAGCGTCGTTCCTTCGCTGCAAAAGCGTTTGAAATAGTAATGCATTATGATATTGCCATCAGCAACTACTTCAATCCGGATACAGCGGTAATGAACTATGGTGGCAATACCCAAATCCTGCGTTACGGCGAAAACCCCCATCAAAAAGGTGTTTTTAACGGCAATTTGGATGGTATTTTCGATAAGCTACACGGCAAGGAACTTTCGTATAACAACCTCGTGGATGCCGATGCAGCTGTTCAGTTGATTTCCGAATTCCCTGCGTTTAATCTCAATGCCCGGCAGGAAGCAGTTTTTGCAATCATCAAGCATACGAATGTATGTGGTATCGCGTCCCGAAACAGTATCAAAGAAGCGTGGGATGCGGCGCTTGCCGGTGATCCGGAAAGCGCGTTTGGCGGTGTGCTGGTATGTAATGGAAATGTAGACAAAGGCACAGCTGAAGCCATTAATGAAATATTTTTTGAAGTGCTGATAGCGGCGGGATATGATGCCGATGCACTGGAAGTGCTGAAATCAAAGAAAAATAGAATTTTACTTACGCTGAAGGAGAAACCCCACAGTACCCGACAGGCTAAAACATTATTGAATGGCGTACTTTGCCAGGACAACGACCTGGGAAACTATGCCGAATGGAAGGAAGCAGGAGGAAGAGCAACTACACCTTCAGAAAAAGCCGACCTCGATTTTGCAAACATCGTTTGCAAGCATCTTAAGTCGAATGCTATCGCCCTGGTAAAACAAAAACAACTGTTGGGCAAAGGCTGCGGACAAACCAGTCGTATTGACGCCTTGCGCCAGTCAGTAGAAAAGGCAGGTCAGTTTAATTTTGATTTGCATGGCGCCGTACTGGCCTCTGATGCGTTTTTCCCGTTTGATGACTGCGTAAAGTTGGGGCATCAGGCCGGGATTACTGCATTCATTCAACCCGGAGGATCCATACGCGATAAAGATTCTATCGCCTATTGTGAACAGCACAACCTTGCCATGGTGATTACCGGGCTACGCCACTTCAGGCATTAAACACAGCGGCTCCTGTTATGAAAAATTATGTGTACGATATTTATGGCAGGGCTAAATCCATTATAGAACCGGTTTATCTCCGCAATCAAAGCCAAAAAACCAAAGCAATACTTGCGGTGGTAGTGGTATGTTTTTTTTGGGGAACTACCTGGCTGGCGTCCAAAAAGGGCGTGCAATATATGCCTGCCCTCCAACTGGCCGGAATCAGGCAATTCATGGCCGGATCCTTTTTTCTGGGTTATTTTTTTATCAAAGGATTTAAAATCCCCACCCGTGATCAGTTTATTCAGTTTGGGTGGATGAGTTTGCTGATGATTGTTATCAATAACGGTTTCAGCACCTGGTCTATGAAGTATATTCCCAGCGGACTCGGTGCAGTTATTGGTGCTGCCTCTCCCCTATGGATCGCCCTATTGAGCACATTTGTGTTTAAAGAAACCCGCCTGAATACCATGACGATCATCGGACTACTGTTAGGCATTAGCGGTATTCTCATCATTTTCTCCGATTTTTTGCAGGACTTATTTAACTCCTCATTTTCCGTGGGTGTATTATTGAATCTGGTTGCTTCGGTTACCTGGGCATTAGGCACGATATTTACCGTAAAGAACGCCAAACACATCAATCCCTATTTCAGCTTAGGCTGGCAGATGTTTCTTGGTGGAGTTGTACTGTTAACTGTTGCGTGGTTTAGCAACCAATATACACCTCTGCATAAGGTGGATACTGCCGTTTGGTATTCTATTTTTTACCTCGTATTTGTTGGCAGCATCATTACTTATTCTGCTTTTGTATTTGCCTTGAAGAGATTGCCTGCACAACAGGTATCCATATACGCCTATATTAATCCCATTGTGGCGGTGATTGTTGGTGCATTACTGAACCACGAAAAACTAACCATGATCATTGCGGCAGGAACCCTGGTTACTATTTTTGGTATTTACCTGGTAAATACGGGCTTCAAACGAAAGGCGCGGGCAGAGAGCGAGTAGCCGAAAACGGGCTGGTTACGTTGACTTAACACAAACTTAATATTGCCACTACCTCCTGATAATCAACGATTATCAACTGGAGTTTTACGCTCTGAATAATTTGTTCATTTTTGTTTGCCCTCAATGAAATACCTTGTCCCCAGTTCAAAAATTGTTACCATGCATATTACCCATACGATGTTAACAACCGCAAGTCCTGAAAAGATTTGGAATATCTGGACCGATGTAAAGAACTGGAAACAATGGGATGTTAATTTACGCGGTGCCAGGTTGAAAGGTAGTTTTCAAACCAATGTACATGGTGTTCTTATTCCGGAGAAAGGTCCTAAAGCAAATTTCAAGGTTACTTCCTGTACGCCCAACTTTTCTTATACCGTAACCACAAAATTGCCACTCAGTCAAATTCATATTCATCGTTTTATTGGTTATCACAATATGAAAACAACCTTCACCCATGAGTTATGGTTTGAGGGCCCGTTAGGATGGATGTGGTGGAAATTATTTGGCCGAAAAGTTTCAGGAAATTTTTCACAAACAATGGAGAAGGTTAAGCAATTAGCAGAGAACGTTGCTTAGGTACCCAACCAACTCATTCACGGCTTCAGAACTCCTGATCTTTCGCAGATTAAAAATGCAGTGTTACGTTGAAATTATGCTTTAATGCACTAACATCTTTACGCTCTTCGCGTATCTTCAGCGATCGTTGCGGTTGCTGCGGTTAAAGCCGATATGAAACTAAAGTAATTACATTGAACAATCTGGTTTAGTGTTTTTTTGAGAAAGTTGTCATTTAAATCGTTGTAAATACTGATAGTGGTGAGAAGTTCTGAACCTACCAAAGTTTCCACTACAAATCCCAATACACCACTTCTCTCAAAAATAATTCATACACTTCTTTCCATCCGGCATACCTTTTATCGCTGCCCAAAAAGTTATTATGCCAGATTGTGATCATGGTACCATCCACTTTTTTAATACAATCGTGATAGTATTGAATTTCGTTGTAAGCCTGTGAAGGTGTAAGTTTTTGTTCGTAATACGCATTGGCATCCATAAAGCAAAAGGGATATACCAGCAATGAAGTTTTTTCTTCCCGGGAAAGATCGTACCAGTAAAAAGGAGAAGCGATGGATGCGCGGAACCCGTTAATGGTTCCATAGCCCATAGAAAACTCATTCAGAATGCCTTGTTCAATTAACAGCCGGTACGACCCGGGGAGGGTGAAGCGGAGATAATGCTGGCGGCTATTCACTACTCTTCTACCTATAATATTTTCGAGTGCAACAATTTCTTCCTGCAGCAACCGGTTGTCGTCAACGCTCTGCCATGAGGGATGGATTCCGGTATTATAGCCTCCGGCGTGATAACGGATGAGTTCCCGCATGTCAACATTTTGCGGGTCAATATTTTTGTCGTATTTACCGGGCGAAGCGGCTACGAGAAAAAAATAGTAGGGTTGCAAATGATATTTTAAATGCAATGCATAGAGCCATTCGTACACATCAAAAGGATCTTCCTTTTTCCCGGATAGCACGGCGATACGGTCTTTCATGTAGTCTATCTCTCCCTTCAGCAGTGACCGGACGAATCCGCCGGTATTCCTTGTCATTCCCTTGTACAGGTAAGAAAAGGCAATGTCAATATCATAAGAAGGGATGAATCGGAATTTTTTCGTGGCGAAGATCAGCGAACTGAATTTGGATTGCAATTGTTGAAGAAAAGACTGAAGCCAGCGGTTTACCAATGGTTGTTGAAGAAAGCCTTCTTTATGTGCGATACTTTCAACATGTGCAAATCGTCCATATTCATCCGGCTGATAAGGAAGGTACTCTTCATATCGGGTGATGAGATAAAAGGATGCGGCAAAAATATCAAACGGCATATCTCCATTTCCAACCGGGTATAGAATTTTGTAATCGTTATATAAAACACATGGAACAGATTGCGTTGTAATCCTGGTTTCAAACAACAGCATCACGGGTGTTATCCAGAATTCACTTTGTGTAATGGAATTTTCAGAATAATTGA
Organism: Chitinophagaceae bacterium; assembly: GCA_020854215.1. GTDB lineage: Bacteria > Bacteroidota > Bacteroidia > Chitinophagales > Chitinophagaceae > Agriterribacter. Next base: position 7,722 of record JADZFY010000163.1, read on the forward strand.
TCTTGGGCCCCTCGTATTCCATCAACGTTTCCCGGTTGGTGGTAAAGGAAATTTCTATGCCGCTCAAATGGTATAATAAAACGTCGGCAATGTACTGAAGCCTTGGAGTAATATTCTCAGCATAGATCAGAAGCATATTTGTACCGGCACATTTAGCTCACAATATAAACAAGTAAGCAAAACCGAATAAATATTTTATGAAATTGCGCCCGGCAGTTAGTACTTTCCCCGGCAAGGATTTGATTTAACTTACCCTGTGATAATTAATCATCACATACGCGTCATTTGTTATTTCTGAATGGCACGCTGTTCTTTCCATAACTCATTAAAAGTTTTCTCCGGGAAC
>JADZFY010000164.1 GCA_020854215.1 Chitinophagaceae bacterium
AGTAGAAATAAAAGACGCGATTGATAACTGGGAAGTGGCAAAGAACGCCGGCTTTTTAGTGGACAGTGAAAGCTTTATCCGACTGAATTCAACTCATTCAAAATGAAAAAGAGAACACAAGTTATATCAATTATCCTGCTAAGCGTCACAACCCTTGGGGGTTTAAGTTCGTGTAAAAACAATTCGGCAGAAACACATCAGGAGGCTGCTCAAAAGCAAACTTATACCTGCTCTATGCATCCGCAAATCATTAGTGACAAGCCAGGCTCCTGCCCTATTTGCGGAATGGATTTGGTGCTGTTCGACAAAACCAGTTCATCCGATTTACTAACGCTTAGCGTTCCGCAACTGGCACTGGCGAATGTAACCACCGATACGATAAAAGTTGGTAACTTTTCATCGTTTAAACAATTAAACGGAAGACTAACGGTAGACCCTTCGCAAACAGAGGTTTTGTCCAGCAGGGTGGCAGGCAGAATTGAAACCCTGTATGTAAAACAAACCGGTGTGTCTGTAAAAAAAGGACAGCCCCTGTACACTATATATTCCGAGCAGCTGGCTGCCATACAACAGGAATACCTCGTAGCTATTGCACAGCAGGAACAATTTCCGGAGGACAAAAAATTTATACAGCTGGCCGACGCCTCCCGTCAAAAATTGCTATTGTACGGTCAATCCGAAGCACAAATACAACAACTAAAAAGCAAAAAGCAAACCCATCCTTTTGTCACCTATTCATCAACAGCAGACGCTGTTGTTTCGGCATTGCCGATTAGTGAAGGGCAGTATGTTGCCGAAGGTTCACCCGTTGTGGGCTTAGAAGTATATCGCAGCATTTGGGTGGAAGCCGATGTATATCCCACCGAAACCGGAATGATAAAAAAAGGAAGTATAGTAAATGTAACGGTAGCCGGATTTGAAAACGAGCCGCAAAAAATGGGTATTGAATTTATCGCACCGGCACTTCAGAATGGGCGACAGTTGCTTACCATCAGAGGGAGCATTCCCAACCTGCATAACCAGCTCAGGGCAGGAATGCAGGCAGTGATAGACCTGCCCGTAGCTAGCAGTTCCAGGGCAATAACACTACCGGTAGATGCCGTTATACATAACGCAGACGGAGCACATATTTGGGTGGAGACGGGTGTAGGAAAATTTGAACCCAAAATGGTGGAAACCGGAGCCGAAAATTTTAATCGGGTAGAAATAACAAGTGGTGTAACAGAAGGCGACGTGGTAGTGATTTCCGGTGCCTACTTACTGTACAGCGAGTTTATATTGAAAAAAGGTAAGGACCCAATGGCGGGTCATCACCACTAATAAATATCCAAAAACCATCTAAAAAAAAATAATGATGAAACAAGTATTGAAATTTTCATTTCCGCTCATGGCAATTCTTATTCTTTCAGCTTGCGGAAACAATATCAATCCGGAAAACAAAACCGCAACAGAACATCACCACGATCATACAGCGATGGAGCATACACAAGCGGCATCACCCGCAAGTCCTCTATTAAAAAACGACAGGCTTAACGCCGTGTATCAACACTATAATCATCTGACAGTGGCGCTTACCAATGGCAATATCGCCGATGCCAAAATTGCTGCCAACGCGATTGAAGCCGGGGCGAAGTTTGTTGACGGCGCATCCGGAATCATTGCATCTGCCGAAAAAATCATGATCGCCAGGGATATTGAAACGCAAAGAAGGTTGTATTCGGGTATGAGTAAGGCAATGGCTACCCTGATAAAAAAAGAAGGAATGTCCGGCGGAGAACTTTATATTGCCTTTTGCCCTATGGCATTAAACGACCAGGGAGCCACATGGGTGAGTGAAAACAAAGAAATTCGCAATCCCTATTTCGGAGAAAAAATGCTCGCTTGCGGCGAAGTGAAGGAAACCATCCGGTAGACATTAGTGGTACTCACAAAGTTGAAGCATGAGCTTGAGTATGAGTTTTTCCCGGACCGGTAGGCGTTACAACACATCCACATCAGCAATGACTACCACGCTCCGGAAAGGTTTTAGCTGTTGCAGCAGTACGATCTGATTTCTTATAGCTGCTTTACATTGACTTAAAATGGCCATATCCTTTGGGATTTTGAACAACAGCTCCATCAGATATTGATTACGTATACGGTTAACCGGCGGTTCCGCGGGACCAACCATATACGCTCCCATTAGTTTTTGCATTTGTCCTGCAAAATAGTGAGCGGCTTCCGTTACCCGTTCTCTCAGTTTGTGCTTAAACCTAATAAGAATGATGCGGGAGTAAGGAGGATAATGAAACCTTTGCCGGTTATCAATTTCATATCTGAAAAATGCCGCATAGTCGTGCTGCTGAATAAAAGGAAGTACCGGATGCCTGGTGTTTGCCAACTGAATCAACACCCTGCCTTTCCCGTCTTTTCGCCCCGCACGCCCGCTCACCTGTTCCATGAGTTGAAATGCCCTTTCATTAACCCGAAAATCTGCAAAGCTTAAGATGCTGTCTGCATCCAAAATACCTACTAAACTTACGTGCTCAAAATCCAGCCCTTTTACTACCATC
>JADZFY010000165.1 GCA_020854215.1 Chitinophagaceae bacterium
AAAAGGATGGCCTAATAATTGAGTAGTAAATGCCTGCATCTTATTTTACCGGTCAGTCAATCCGTTGTATTTTTAATCGGAAACAGTCCGCTACTTAAATTCTGCAGACGCATTCCTTTATCTTTGTCGTCTGCAACAACGAATAAACAATGATAGCATTTGTAACAGGAAAGTTCGTGTATAAAACTCCGGCGGTTGTACATGTGGATGTAAATGGAGTTGGCTACGAAGTGCAAATTAGCCTGAACACCTATTCAAAAATACAATCTCTTGAAAGAGGATCCCTTTTTACCTGGCTGCATATCAAAGAAGATGCGCATACCTTATATGGCTTTTCCGACATGGCTGAAAAGAATATCTTTACTCAACTGATCAGCGTAAATGGGATTGGAACATCCACGGCAAGGATGATGCTGTCTGCTATGCAACCCCAGGAACTTACGCAGGCTATCGTAAAAGGCGATACAGGGAAATTAGAGAAAATTAAAGGCATAGGCAAAAAATCGGCAGAACGAATTGTACTTGAATTGAGGGACAAAATAAATAAACACGGTGTGGACACTCCAGGCTCCGCGCTCATAAGCAATAGTTTGGAGCAAGATGCGTTAAATGCATTGGTAGCCCTTGGCATTGCACGCAACACTGCGGAAAATGCAATTAAGAAAATCACCGCATCCGCCCCCCCTTCAGAAAATCTGGAAATATTAATTAAAAAAGCTTTACAATTTATTTGAAATTAACTCTACCTACTAAACAAGAAGGGAAAATTGGCTTTACAAAACCGGATCATACGTCTGTTGATAGTATGTTTTGCTGTAACATACCTGGTGTGTACAAACGTACACGCTATGCCTGCACCTGGCGGAAATACCTGGCAGATTAGAGATTCTTTACCATCAACTGCCGACTCTCTTGCAACGCCCGACACGCTAAAATATCCAATATCAGACAGGAGGGCAGACCAGATTACCACCAATCGGCCGCGGGGATTCGATCTTAACGACCCGGCTAATATTTCCGATTCTGTAGTTTATGACCCCATAGCGAAGAGATATTATATCATTGAGAAAATTGGCAATGCGTACTACCGTAAACCCACCTGGTTAAGTTTTGACGAGTTTTCAAGAATGCAGTCCAGGAAACAGGAAAACAATTATTTCAGGCAACGCGCCAATACGGTCAGTCTGCTCAACCGGAGCCTGCTGCGTCCTAAACTCACCGCAACGGACGATCTGTTCAACCGGCTTTTCGGCAACGGCAAGATAGACATTCGCCCGCAAGGCAATGTAACGATTACCGCCGGCTACCAGGGTCAAAATATCAAAAATCCCACACTGCCCGAACGGGCCCGACGCAACGGCGGATTCGATTTTGACATGGCAGCTAACCTCAACGTAAACGCTAATATTGGCAGCAAAGTAAAACTTCCTATCTCATACAACACACAGTCTACCTTCGACTGGGAAAACCAGTTAAAACTGGAATATACGGGTACTGCGGATGAAATTATTAAGAAAATTGAGCTGGGAAATACCAGCTTTGCATCAAAAGGTACGCTGATACCGGGTGCACAATCGTTATTTGGGATAAAAACGCAGTTGCAGTTTGGAAAACTGTGGGTAACCGGCGTATTTGCTACCCAAAAATCACAACGACAGTCCCGTGCATTGCAGGGTGGTGCATCAACAGCCCAGATTACGGTTAGGGGTGACGATTATGACGAAAACCGGCATTTCCTTTTTGCACAATACTTTAACAGAAAGTATAATGACGCAATGAAAACCCTGCCGGTGGTTAGCTCCCAGGTACAGATCATGCGCCTGGAAGTGTGGGTAACGAACCGGATGGGGGGTACCACTACGGATACCCGTGATATTGTGGGTTTAATGGATATTGGTGAACCCAAACCCTATGGACCCTGGGGTGGATCAGGAAATGACCTGGCGTTGCCCGGCAATGATGCGAATAACCTCTACCGACAGATTGTTGGCAATTCCGGAAACAGAAACCCCTCATTGGTAGTGGGTAATTTAACAGGCATGGGCTTGCGACAGGTGCAAGACTTTGAAAAAACGTTTGCCCGAAAATTAGATTCAAGCCAGTACGTATATAATTCGCAATTGGGGTACGTATCCTTAAATGGCGCACTTCAGCCCAACGAAGTGCTTGCCGTTGCTTTTCAGTATTCGTTTAACGGTAGGGTTTACCAGGTAGGTGAGTTTTCTCAGGATGTTCCGGTGGATTCTACATCGGGCGTTCAAAAGGTGTTATTTTTAAAATTATTAAAGGCAACATCGGCCCGAACACAGCTTCCTATCTGGGATCTGATGATGAAAAACATTTACACGCTGAAAAGTGATAACGGGGATTATCTATCGGCATTAGACCGTACAGACTTTCAGTTAAACGTGTTGTATGATGAGCCGGGCGGAGGACAAAAAAGATATCTGCCCGAAGGTAACCAGGCTGGAGTTCCCCTGCTTTCTTTACTCAATCTCGACAGGCTAAATAATCAAAACGATCCTCAGCCGGATGGAGTGTTTGATTTTTTAGAAGGTTACACCGTTAACTCGGGTAAAGCACAAATTGTTTTTCCGGTACTCGAACCTTTTGGTCGCGATCTTGCCTTCGCTTTCAGCGATCCAAGCCTACAACAAAAATATTTGTACCTGCCACTGTACGATACCATTAAAGCCATAGCACAAACCTATGCCAACCTGAACCGCTTCGTAATGAAAGGTGTGGCAAAAGCGTCATCCATGGGGCAATCGGAAATTTCGCTCAATGCCTTTAATGTACCACAAGGTTCGGTAACCGTTACTGCAGGCGGGCGGGTATTGCAGGAAGGAGCAGACTATGAGGTGAACTACAGTCTGGGTACGGTTCGAATCCTAAACCAGGCTATCCTGAGTTCCGGAATACCGGTTGACGTACAGTTTGAGAACCAGGCGGCATTTGGTATGCAACAGCGCAATTACATGGGATTACGATTAGATTATCTTGCCAACAAGAATCTTACAATAGGAGCTAC
>JADZFY010000166.1 GCA_020854215.1 Chitinophagaceae bacterium
ATATGTTCAATCGTTCTTATTTCGCTTTTACACCATTCCGCCACTTTTGCGTTCGCATTATTCACACCCTCAATAACCGCTTTCATTGAATTCTCCACAGACAATCCTCCATAACCGCAACCAATAACCAGGGACGATATACCCAGTTTGCGCTTAACTCCTGGTGAGGTATCCGCCTGAAGCAGATAATTTGCCACGCCCTGTTCAACGGTTCGGGTAAGCGTAAATGCTGTTAGAACACCCGGATCTCCTAATCCAACAATAACTGCTCCCTTGAAATCCTGATCTTCAACGTTGTTTATGAAGAGGTCACTCGTTCCAATATCCCCGGGATATATTTCCAGGCTATGCCTTGCCGTAAGTTTGCCTTTAAGATTGCAGTCAATTGTTTTTTCAGCGTATAAAATACCGTCATTTTTGAAGTGCCCTGCCAGGATCGGAAAGGAAGCGTATTTGAGATCACCATGACTCACACTCACCTTAACAGGAACACGACTTGCCAATGGGCTTTGCTTTTCACGCAATCCCAAAAGTGCATTTTGTACACCCGGCTCCGACAAATCGAAGTTAATCGTACGTTCCATCCGGAACTTCGTTTCCCCGCCTCTCACCACTGGCCTGACCCTACTCAACTCGTTGGTTACTCCTTTGTCCAGGATTTCTTCGATGCCATTAAAAATATCAGGCTCATTTGCCAGGGCGCCATGGGTAACCTCTGCATAATACACCGTTTTATTCTCAATCATTTTTTGAGGAATGCCCGATTCCCAGGTAACACTCTGGTCGCCTTCTCCGGTATATAAAAAAACAAGTTCTATCCGCGGAGGCGTCATATCATTATAATAGTCACATGGCGTTGCCTTATCCTTCCCCGCTATATATACCATATTGGAATAGTCAATGCTGTCGCGTTGCGCTACAATATTGTTTCGGTAAGTCTCAAATTCTTTTAACACTGTAGTATCCGGCAATGGCCAGGAGGCATCGCCAAAAGCCTCCCGCATCTTTTGCCAGGTTTCCGCTTTTGCAAAATCCTTCCCTTCTTCGGTAGTAAGCGGCAACAGGCTCAATATCCCCGGAAATTGAGAGAACATTGTCAACAGCTCTTTTTTGGTATGCCGCTGATCAACGGCGCTGAGCGTATTAATAATGCTGTCGTTTCCAAATAACACAGCAGGTATCCGAAATGAACCACCCAACGGCGACCCAAGGAACAGGAGCCTGAATCCTTTGGAAGCATTCAATTGCTGCCAGGTATCCTGATGCTGAATAATAAAATCCCGTACCAACACCCCACCCATGGAATGGCCAACTATCTTTACGGGTTGATTTAATTTCAATAAGTCTTTAATCAACAAGTTGAATTCTCCGGCGCATACATTCAATTGCTTTCGCCAGTCAAACGGAAATATTACCACATCGTAAATCCGTTTCAATCTGTCAGCTAATCTTTTATAAGAAGTGCGAACAATAGAATTAGCCGCTATACTTTCATCATTTACATCTTCCAGCTTTACCAGTCCGCCGGTTAGAAACTGCCAGTAGTTGATCCAAATTCTCCGGTCTTGCTTACTCAAATTGGAGCCCATGATGCCGGGAAGGATTACAACTATTGGTTTTTTGCCGGACGGGGGTTCAGATGTTAACTCGCCGTATTCCAATCCACGGGCATCGCGGTCGCTACCAGGCACCTCCAGTTGCGGAATAGAGGTAAACCCCGGTATTGGCGCGCCATCCGTTGCTTTCAGGATCAGTAAAAGTGCCTCTGTCGTTTTATCGTTGTTGAAATAAGTGGTATGCGTTACCGTTGGCCCCTGGTCAAAAAAGTATTGAATATTGTTGGTTCTTCCGGCGCCGAGATACATAGAGTCGGTATTGACTACCATATCATTTCGCTGACCAAAAAACAGTCGGGTGGTAATGGCTGCCAACCCTTTTAAGCTAAAACTTGCCTGGCTGTTACCTGAGATAACGGCCAACGACAAATCAGTAATCATTCGTTCCGGTGAGCGGTCGTTTAAAATTTTTATAAACGGAGAATCGGGATTCATGGCCTCAATACCAGGAAGAGCCTTTACATTGTCCTTTGTTTTCAGTATTTCCGCAATCAGCATTTTTAATCCTCCCGCAAGAATATTAGCGCTGCCTCCCACTAAGTTGAAAAGGATATTGAAGATGTGCTCCATCCTCCCGGAGGCCAATTTTGTTCCGGCAGCAGGACAAGCCACACGGGCAAATTTTTTTACCTCAATATTCTTTTTTGAAAATATATTGTTTAGTGATTTTATATTTTCGATGTCTGCTTCCCGACCGCCCTCCTTTTTCAACAACTCCATATTAAGCGGGGAAAATCCTTTCTTGCTCTGATCAATGTTCTTATCATACCGGCACAACAGGTCGCCAATTAATCCTCCCCGGGAATGACTCACCAGGTGCAATACCGAATCATTGGGTAATGCTTTCGCCAACGCCACCGTATTCTGCAGCGGACTCTCGGTAAGCGTTCTATGCTGGTAAGCCAGCACATTATCGCCATAAGTTGTCCGGATAAATTGCCAGGCATCGGTGTTGACCAGCCCCCCGTAGGCTTCTTTAGCAGACGAGTTAGTGCCATGTATAAAGAGCAGAAAGGGTTTACCCGACGGTTTCTTGTCGAAAGGCAATAAGTCAAAATCATCACCCAGTCGAAACAACCCTTCCCGGGCGTTAAGATGCTTGTCTTCTAATTTAGCAGCCAATCCGGCAATGGTATCTGAGATTGTCTTTTTTGTAAATAACCGCACCACAGAAATTGCAATATCTCCAATGATTCCTCTGTCGCCACTTGTGCTTTTAATAGCAGCCGGTAAAACAAACACGTCACCGGACCGGTTAGTATTCGCTGTTTCAGGAAACAGATCGTGCAATGAGGAGGCATCGCAAATCCATGTTGTGCCGTCTTCAAACACAAATTCAGC
>JADZFY010000167.1 GCA_020854215.1 Chitinophagaceae bacterium
AGTACAAAAATTTGGTGAAGATACCCTTAACGCCCATGGTATTGTTCCCTGGTGGATTCAGATCATGCAGCAACGGCTCACAAATGCCTTCGTTGAAAAAAATGATGCGGCAATCATGAAACTATCTGCCGAAATTGGTCACTATATCGCAGATGCACACGTGCCATTGCACGCCCATAGTAATTACAACGGGCAGCAAACAGGGCAACATGGTATTCACGGCTTTTGGGAAAGTAGAATTCCTGAACTTATGGCAGCAACCGCATTTGATTATTGGATAGGAAAAGCTCAATATCTTGTCAGTCCTCAAAAATTCATCTGGCAAAGGGTATTGGAGAGTGCCGCCGCCGCCGACACCGTTCTGTCCACTGAAAAAATCCTTTCCCAACAATTTCCACCGGATCGTAAATATGCGTTCGAAGAAAGAAACGGCCTTATCCTTCGCCAATATTCTTCGGCATTTACCATTGCCTATAACAAAATATTGAATGGTATGGTGGAACGCAGAATGCGCCAGTCCATTTTTGCCGTGGCCTCCTTTTGGTACACCGCATGGATAAACGCCGGCCAACCCCAATTGCCCGGTTTAAGCAAAATGAACTTTACTGAAACACACAAAGCGGAAATGGACAGTTTGGATCGCATTTGGAAATCAGCCGAATCAAAGGGAAGAACTTGCGGGAATTGACGTATATTTGACGCCCTCAACGAATGCAAAGTCCAATATGAATTGAGTTTTTCAATTTTTCAATGCTAAGCAATGATACATAACTTTAATGCCGGACCGAGCATTTTGCCCCGGCAGGTGTTTGAACAGGCTGCCAAGGCTGTTGTTGATTTTAACAATACCGGACTTTCTATCCTCGAAATCGGGCATCGTACGCCGCTCTTCCAGTCTGTGCTGGATGAAGCCATTGGCCTGGTTAAGGAATTAATGCAATTAGACAAAGACCATGAAGTATTGTTTTTACACGGCGGCGCTACAACCCAGTTCTTTCAGGTACCTATGAATCTGCTGAACGATGACGCGTGTGCTGCCTACCTGGATTGTGGTGTCTGGGGCTCCAAACCCATTAAAGAAGCGCAGCTTTTTGGGAAGGTAAACGTAGTAGCTTCTTCAAAAGACAGGGGATATACGTATATCCCAACGAACTACGAGATACCTGCCGATTCGGCATACTTTCATTATACTACAAACAACACGATAGAGGGAACGCAGATGCATACGATTCCCGAAACCCAGGTTCCCCTGGTTGCCGATATGAGCAGCGATATCCTGAGCCGGGTAATGGATTTCAATCGGTTTGATTTGATTTATGCCGGTGCTCAAAAAAATATTGGAGCTGCCGGTGTGAATATGGTGGTAGTGAACAAAAATATTCTGGGCAAAGTTAAACGCCCGCTGCCTTCGATGATGGATTACCGCAAACATATCGAAAACGGATCCATGCTCAATACGCCGCCCGTGTTTGCCATTTATGTTTGTATGCTCACGCTGCGATGGCTAAAAGAACAAGGCGGGATTGCCCCTGTTGAAAAGGTTAACAACGAAAAAGCCGAACTGCTTTACCAGACTTTGGATAGTATTCCTGTGTTCAAACCCACCGTGAACAAAGCCGACCGAAGCAGGATGAATGTGGTATTTGTGATGGAAAACCCTGAGCTGGAGAAGTTATTCCTCGACTTGTGCAAACAAGAAGGAATGGTGGGTGTTAAAGGACATCGCAGCGTAGGCGGATTCAGGGTCTCCCTGTATAATGCCCTCCCGCTCAGCAGTGTAAAAGCACTGGCAGAACTGATGCAACACTTTGCATTGAAACACGCCTGATTACCTTATTATTTAAAAAAATTACATGGCAACGATAGCACCTTTCACCGCATTACGTCCGCAGGCACAGTTTGCCCGGCAGGTAGCATCGCCACCTTACGACGTATTGAACAGCAAAGAAGCAAAGGAACTGACCAGGGGTAATCCCAATTCTTTTCTTCATATTACGAAAGCGGAAATTGATTTACCGGAAGATACCGATGTACACGACCAGGAAGTATATGAAAAAGCTAAGGAAAATCTCAACGCGTTCATACAACGCGATGTGTTATTCCGCGAAAACAAACCCTGCTTTTATATTTACCGGCTGGTGATGAAGGGCAAAAGCCAGACAGGATTAGTATGTGTTTCCTCTCTTGATGATTATGAAAATGGAGTTATTAAGAAACATGAATATACACGTCCGGAAAAGGAACTGGACCGCATCAATCACATTGCTGTTACCGGCGCCCAAACCGGCAATGTTTTTTTAGCCTACAACAACGTAGATGCGTTGGATGTACTCATTGAAAAATGGCAAACGGACAAGAAGCCCGTATATGATTTTGTAACCGATGACGGAATAGGTCACACGATTTGGGTAATCAACGATGACAAAACGATCGCTACAATTATTCAACTGTTTTCAGAAAAAGTAGCCAGCACCTATATTGCCGATGGACACCATCGCGCTGCCAGTGCCGCTAAAGTTCGAACTACCGCGGCGGGCGATACAGAAGGCGCCCATTATTTTTTGACCACCCTGTTCCCCGCCTCGCAACTTCGCATAATGGATTATAACCGGGTAGTGAAAGACCTCAATGGCTTAAGTAAAGAGGCATTTCTGCAGCAGGTCAGCGAAAAATTTACCGTTACCGAAAGCTCCACCCAGGTTGCACCGCGGCAACTCCATGAATTTGGAATGTACATGGATAGACGCTGGTACATTTTAGAGGCAAAACCGGGTTCTTATTCCGACGACCCTGTGGGGGTGTTGGATGTAACCATTCTTCAGGATAATCTTTTGGAACCTGTGCTGGGTATTGCCGACCCGCGCACCGACACAGGTATAGATTTTGTAGGCGGCATCCGGGGGCTGGCGGAATTGGAGAAAAGAGTGGACAGTGGTGAAATGCAGGTTGCTTTTAGTTTGTTTCCGGTAAGCATTCAACAGCTCATCAATATTGCAGACAGCGGGATGGTTATGCCGCCCAAAAGCACCTGGTTTGAACCTAAGCTGAGGGACGGATTGCTGACGCATTTAATTGTATAACCCCAAAATCCGGCTGTCCGAAGTCTCCGACTTCGGACGATTATGTTCTTCCGGGACTATGTCCCGGATTATAAGTTACGGAAATCCTTATCGCCCTGCCATTCCGTACAATAGCAGGTTATCTTCACCTTAACTTCTTCCCGGCGCCTCAGTCCGGCACCTTTTGCGTGTGGGGTGGATATACGCGGTATAAGCCATCGCTTTGTTCTATTAAATCTACATCATAATAATATAACAGGGGACTATAATTTTAACCAATGGTGCTCCACATACCGCAGCGTCGTCAGCTAACTCGCACGGCTACGTGCAGACAGACACTGCGGAGAAAAAAAGATCAGGGCGATAATTTAGGGAACGGTCTTCAACTTGTAACTCCTATCGAAGTTGATAAAGATAGGTGGCAGCCTTATTTCAGACTTTTGCTTGAGACACCTGGCAGAGAGCCTGCAAGGAGAGTTATTTGGGAGATCGCCAATTGGATGTTCCCCCAGGACAAGCATTTTGTACGAGAATTTCAGTTGTCCCAATTCGATCAACGTATATGGGAAATATATTTGTGGGCGGCATTTCGTGAGATGAAGTATGACATTTTGCAAAATGAAGCGCCGGATTTTGAGTGTTTGTCTCCGATGATCGGCATAGATTTCACGGTTGAAGCTACAACAGTGGCTCCCAGTGTACAAGGAGTACTCGCTGAACACCCTAATCCTAAGACATCTGAGGAATACGAAGGGTTTCTGAAAGCGTATATGCCCATGAAGTTCGGGTCTGCTTTGACATCTAAGCTAAATAAGAGAAATGCTCAAGGACTTGCCTATTGGCAGCACGAACACTCAAAAGAAAAGCCATTTATATTAGCGATTGCCGACTTCCATAAAGGGGCTGTTGATAATGACCATCCTTTCGGTTCTATGACTTACACACAAGGTGGGCTATATATCTATTTGTATGGAGCAAAAATTAACTGGGAATTCGTTGATGGCAAACTGATAGTTCTATTGGCTAAGATTGATGAGTTAACATACAAGTCAAAATCTATTCCGCCAGGCTTTTTTGAATTACCGGAATCTGAGAACGTTTCGGGTGTGCTATTTTCTAACGCTGGCACAATCGCTAAGTTTGATAGAATGGGCGTGATCGCTGGTTTGGGTGCCAGCCATCATAAGTATTACAGAACTGGATTTAAATTTGATCCTGATCCGAATGCGCTTGTGGGAATACCATCTAGCGTAGATGTCGAAGATAAAATCTATGAAGAAAAGTGGTGTGACGAATTACAATTCTTTCACAATCCTAAAGCAAAATATCCTATGCCGCCCGAATGGGCTAATTAATAATTTGAGGTGCTAGGAGTAGTATCTGGCTAATCTATACAGGAAGAAGTCTTTGTCCCTTACTCCGTAATTGGCTGCAATAAATCGTTGTATTTTGCTGTTCATAGCTTCTG
>JADZFY010000168.1 GCA_020854215.1 Chitinophagaceae bacterium
ACCCGGTACTTCCATATAACCGATTGACATGCCGCCAAGACCTGAAAGATTTTGAAAACCGTTCCTGGGATTTTTGGGAATTTGTGTAACAGGCATGTGGTATGAGGCTGTTCCAGGTTGTTCAAATGAAGAAACCACAACAACAGAAGAATGCACCGTTTTCCATTGCCCCTTTACTTTCCGTAATGTTCTTGTTTCCTTTTTCTTCTGATCCACGCCGCCCCAGTTGTCCTGCTGATCGAAGCGCACAAAAGCAATATCACCGCCGATCGTAAATTGATAGTTATATCTTGTCAACTTCAGGTCAAACGGTTCTATTTCGCCTATGGCCTGCGCCAATGCTTTAAACCCGTTGAATGTTTGTACCCCTCCTGAGCTGGTGAGAATGAACGACACTTCATTGGTATTTAGCCAGCAGTTTGCCCATTGGGCAGAATCTCCTTTGGCTGCAAAATGGCTTTCATCCTGTAAGAGTTTTGTTATGGCAGCTTCTTCTGATTTTTGGGCAAATAATGTATTGCAGGTTGCCATGAGTAAAGCAGTTAGTGCAAGTGTTCCTGGTTTCATGATTTTTTGATTTAAGAGTGATGTATAGGTAAGCTTATGGACTGCATTGTTCTGCCACAAAGTCGCTAAGTCACAAATAAGAAACTATTAAGAAATTACTACTTAGAGGCAGTCTAAATTTCATAGAATGGAACACGGATGACGCTGATTAAACGGATTAGTACAAATAAATCCGTGTAAATCTTTCAAATCCGTGCTATCCGTGTTCTATTTTTTTATTTCTATTCAGTTTCTTAGTGCCTTTGAGCCTTCGTGGCAAAAAATTATATTCCGTTAAAAATATTATTTACGCTACTGCCGGTTTTATATTCTGATTTACTTTGAATAAATTACCCGGATCATATTTTGCTTTTATTAGCGAAAGCTTTTTGTAATGATCACCATAGCTTGCTTTTATGCGATCCTCACCTTCTTCCATCATAAAGTTTACATACGCTCCGCCCATCGAATATGGGTGCATTGCCGTCCAGTAGCTTTTAGCCCAGTTGGTTATCTTTTCCTTATCATTTGCATCATTGGAAATGCCAACGATAACCATGGCATAGTTGGCATCGCGGTAATTCCATGCGGTTTCATCTTTGCCTATTTTTGATGCAGCGCCATTAATGTTATACATGTGCATGGTGCTGAAAGGCGTTGGCAGTTTATTGCCATATTCTACATGTACTTTAATAGCTTCTGCGCTTAGCTCCTTTATATAATCTGCTTTCCAGTACCATAACAATCCCGGAGGATACAATCCATCAAAAAGTGTTTGAAGTGTTGGCACAGGCATTGGTCCAACAAAATCAAGGGAAGTTTTTTTCTTATCCCTGATGGGTTTAAATACTTCTTCTGCTTTTTCCAAAACACCGGCATAACACCACACTACCCCACACATTTTTTTCAAGTGTAAATGTTCAGGAAAAGGCGCAACCGGCGGCACGGTTAATAGAGCAAAGTATCCACTTAATTCGTTGGGCGCCGTACGCATAAAGTCGTGATGCCAGGTCATCATTTCTTCAGCATCATCTAACTCCCAAAGCATAGGGCCGCCATAAACCGTATGTACGGGACACATAGAGAACGTGAAAGAAACTACTACGCCAAAGTTGCCACCACCTCCGCGTAATGCCCAAAACAAATCGGGATGCTCCTTTGCCGATGCCTTAACAAGTGTACCATTGGCAAGTACTACTTCCGCTTCCAGTAGATGATCAATGCTCAATCCGAAAGCACGGGTAAGATTTCCCAGTCCGCCGCCTAAGGTTAGTCCCGCTACACCTGTTGTTCCAAATATACCTGAAGGCACCGTCATGCCTGCTTCATGAGTTGCAGCGTCCAGTTCTTTCAGCAAACAGCCACCCTGTACTTTAACAGTTTTTGATGCAGCATCTACATTTATTGCTTTCATTAAAGAAAGATCAATCACCAGGGCATCGTCTGCAATACCCAGTCCGCCGGCATTGTGTCCGCCACATCGGATGGCAGTTAGCACATTGTTTTCTCTTGAAAAATTGACACAGGTAATTACATCGTTCACATCGTTGCAATAGGCAATAGCAGCCGGGTATTTATCAATCATCCCATTGTACACTTTTCGGGATTCGTCATATTCTTTATCAGATGGCAGAATGAGATTTCCCTGTAATTTTTCTTTCAGTAATTCAACAAGACCTATTGACATAAAATATAGTTTATCGTGATAAATTCCTTTGCGTTCCTTTGCGGATTTTCCTTTGCGATCTTTGCGTTAAAATTTATAACCGCAAAGGGCGCGGAGGTACAATTTTGTTTCAGAATGATCTATTACCTTTTTCTTCTTCGCGTTCTTTGCGTGTTTTCACTTTGCGTTCTTGGCGGTTTCTTTCTTTTTCAACCGCAAAGGGCGCAAAGCAGAGTCCAGGTACTACCGTGCTGCTTTTATATAGCCCCATCCTTCGCTTTGTTTTTGCACGATCTCGGCGATTCCATCAGGTACGGTTCCCACGCCGGGAAGCAAATCCCCTTTTGTGAGTTCATGGCGTTTCATTGCTATTTCACATACCCGGAAGGAAATATTCTTGTTTTTTGCCAGCGCCTGCACTTCGTTGGAGAAGGAGGATTTTCCCGCGGTGACTAAGGGGAGCGATTTTCCATACAGCACTACTTCCAGTTGGGCGTTGGGGTTGCCCTTGCTGATTCCGGTTAGCCAACGGATCAGGCTATGATGATCTGCCGTGTCTGAACTTGTGAGGTCGAATACTACTTTGTAATCTTTGGTTTGTGCTTGCGAATCCTGCGTGGGCAATAATGCAAGCAATGTAGTTACAAATGCAAGAACAATGAATTTATTTTTCATGATTTACGATTTAATGGCGTTTCTTTTTTCTTTCGATTGCTATAGGTTCAAAGGGCCCGTACTTATGCTGCTGCTCAGAAAAACTATCGCTGTAGGGTCCAAACGGGTGGTCAATCGCTTTTTTGCTGATATCGGGCCAGTCATTGGGAAAGTCAACATGTGGCCTGGGTCTTGAATTGATATAGGCCGCCACATCCCAACATTCTTCATCACTGAGCTGGCTTTTACCATGACTTACACCAAAAGGCATATTATTCTTAACAAAACCGGCCAAACGACTGAGCCTGTACATGCCTGCCGCAGTATTATAGCTGCCCGGTCCCCATAGTGGCGGGTAGTATAACGTGGAGTCCACGCTGTAACCCCCGCTGCCGTTAACGCCATGACATAACTGGCATTTGGCGATGAATACCGCTTTCCCTTTCAACGTATCCGCCGCTCTTTGCAGGTAGGGCAGTTGCTCAATAGTCGCGCTAATCGGTTTGGTTTTTGATGGAACATCTTTACCCACCCACAAAATATAGGCAACAAGTGCTTTCATTTCCTGTCCCGCAGTGTCCAGCGGCTTTCCATTCATGCTGCGCACCATGCAATCGTTGATGCGGTATTGGATTGTTTCCCAGTTGCCACTCCTTTCCCTGAACAACGGGTAGTTGGCTGCAACGCCCAAAAAGTTGGCACTATAAGGTGTAGCTTTTGCACCCCCTTCTAAATGACAACTCTGGCAGTTGAGGCGGTTAGAAATTTGGGCTACCTCCCCTTCCGGTCCCAGCAGTTTCCTCGTGTTGGTAACTAATGATCGGCCATACCGAATGAGTGCGGCCTGTGGCGCATGGGCGAGGAGGGACGTGTCGGGCGGCAGGTACTGTGTAGCTGCAATAGAATCCATCATGTTAACCCGCTCCACGGATGGCATTTCTGCATTGCGTGAAAAATATATCGCTGTTGCAACGCACCCTGCTCCCAGGGCTATCCATCCTATTTTCTTAAACTGGCTCATGATAGCGTAAATGCGGAACGAAACAGTTAAGCTATTACTTCGCTTACCTCACAAAACAGTATCCGCACCCTTTTTCCTGCGCCCTGCCCACTGCCCATACGCCGGAGGGAACAATATGTATTCCAGGTAATACACCTGCCACCCATTCTTTTTTTACTTCAGCAGCATTTCCGTTATTACCTGCTGCTACTGCACTCATAACTGTTAATGCTGCATCGCAAACCAGGAACTGCACGCCGCTTTCCTGCAATTCATTAATGCCAATGGAAACGGGGCCAATACCCGGAAATTTATAGGTACCAGGCGCAGGCTTCCAGTAGGGATTTTTATCTGCTGTTTGATTGGTGTTTACATCGGTTACATGAAACATTTCGCCAAACTTGTATTTTGCCCATAAGTGATGATCCATGGCAAATGGTATAGCGTTATGCCTCAGTATCACCACTACGCTACATTCACCGGCAGGAGTTCCGGTTGCTTCATTGGTGAGCAGGAATACCCTGGGCCAGGCAAAGGGAAACTGGTGGTGCGGCTCGGTAACATCGTACACAATACGGTGTTTTCCGTTAATCTTCTTCATCCAGTCTTCCGGATCGGCAAAAACGTTTGCCCCTGTTGTTTCGGCCGGAGAAGCTATAGGGGCAGTAATACCAACGGTGCCAATGGAGGCGGCACCCAGTGTTATGGACTGCAGGAATTTTCTGCGGGGCTGTTTATTTATTCCGGACATAGTCTTTAGTTTTAAATGGTGAGAAAAACATTTTTATACGTGAAGTCAACTGATTCACCGCTAAAGTTCACGACAGGCTAAAAGAGTGCTGTATCAAAATTAATCAGGGGGGGCGCCTGGATGTTAGCAATAGCTGTTCAAAGAATGGTAAAATATGTTCATTTCCGGCTTTTCGGTTAAATACAATTGAGTTACTCCCCTTGTTTTATACTCCGCACTTCTGCAGGAGTTAAACCATGTGCCTCTTTGTGGGTATGAATAACGGATTTTGCATTTTTGGCTTCCGATAAACAAAGCACTACTCCGGCTTTTTCATCCACCCAGTAGTTAATAAAATTTACTCCACGTTTATCCTGAACAGCAAGGTCTTTTTTATGGGCTTCTGCCACCGCTGCTGCGGTAACCTTTCCCGCTCCTACATGGTGAATATCGAGAAACAGCTTTTTGTTTCCCTGCATTTCGGCGGCTTCACCCTCGGTTACTTCGTAGGTATAGTTGGGCAATAAACCGTGCGCTTCCGCATGGGTTTTTCCTACGGAGGTGGAATCGTCGGCCGATGAAAGACAATATACAACACCCTGTTTTTCATCCACCCAGTATTTGATAAAATTCACCCCATACTTTTCCTGGATGGCAAGGTCTTTTTTGTGTGCTTCCGCCACTTCTTCAAATTTTACTTTCCCAGGTGCTAACCGGTGTACATCTATGTACATCTTTTTGTTATCTGGCACACTGGTGTTTGACTGTGCAATGGATTGGAACGCAGCGAAACCCAAAATAATGAGCGTCCATGCTGAATAGTTGATTTTCATAATTTCGTTTTATTTTTAAATAAATTTGTTGCAGGAACAAAGCACGACAAAAACGACCGCCAGACTGTAAGAGTTATTCCCTATTTTACCGTTACGACCCCCCATTTTATTAATTGTAACCAGTATGCGACTAATTGAACGGGAAGGAATGATGGCATCGCTCCAACAACATTTTGAACAGGCTTCAGAAGGAGAGGGCCATTGCATATTGCTAAGTGGAGAGGCCGGTATTGGAAAAACTGCTTTAGTAAAGGAATTTTGCAAGCTGCTGTCAAATACCTGCGCCATATACCAGGGCGCCTGCGATGACCTGTTTACACCACGTCCGCTTGCTCCTTTGTATGATGTGCTCTGGCAGGTTAACAAAGAACGCTGGACGGTTCCGCCTTCTCATGAAGAACGTTCTGTACTGTTTACTAATTTTTTCCAGGAGTTAAGCACGAAAAAGAGCAATCTGTTAATTGTATTTGAAGACATGCATTGGGCAGATGAGGGTACACTTGACTTTATCAAATTTTTTGTTCGCCGGCTTGGTCAATTGCCCTGCCTTTTTATTCTCACCTATCGCGATAGTGAAACTAATTTAACCCGCCCCCTGCGAAATGTATTGGGGGAGTTGCCGCCAGATTCATTTACAAAGATGGCGTTGACCCCATTATCAAAACATGCTGTTGAGGAGATGGCAACACAAAAAGGATACAATGGTGAAGATGTTTACAAAATATCGGGAGGAAATCCTTTTTATGTAAACGAAATATTGGCCAGTTACAGTCCGGGTGTGCCGGAAAAAATTAAAAACTCCATCCTTAGTGTATATGAACGCCAGAAAGAAGGTACAAGAAACGCCTGGGAGATTTGGTCCATCATGCCGGATGGGTTGGAAGTGGAATATGTACCAAGAGTCAAATCATCCTGGGTAATCAGTAATTGTTTTGCAATTGGCGTTATTATCATTAAGAATGGTAAAGTCGTTTTCAAACATGAGTTATACCGGAGAACTATTGAAGAGTCGCTTACCTCATTTAAGAAAATCGAATTGAATAAAAAGATGCTTGAGCTCTTTTTAGAAACGTTTGAAGCGAAAGGGGAGATTGAACGGATACTGCATTATGCCAAAAATGCCAATGAAAAGGATATGGTGGTAAAATACGCTGCCGCAGCAGCAGGAAAAGCTGCATCAACCGGGGCGCATAAGGAAGCTTCGAAACTATGGCTCACAGCCATTGAATATGTTGAAGGTAAGGATATAAAACAATTGACGGAATTTTATGAAGCATATTCTTACGAGTGTTATCTGAGTAATCAAATAAAAGAAGCCATTTCTTTCACAGAAAAAGTTTTAGATATTAGGAAAAAAGAAACAGACATTGATGAAATCACGGAGTGCCTCTGCTTTTTGTCGCGACTTTGGCGTATTGAGGGCGACAGAAAGAATGCAGAGCGTTTCGCAGCACAGGCAATAGAACTGGTGAAAGAACTACAGTCGCCATCAATGGCAAAGTCTTTGGCATATAGCAATATATCTGAAATTAAAATGCTGTATGATAACCAGGCTGAATATACCCCACGGGAAGAGAGTACTATTGAAATCGCAACGGAATCAGGTAATGAAAAGATGCTTTGCAGAGCAATGAATGCTTTTGGCGCTTTGCAAATGTTGATACCCGGTTCTGAAGATAAAGGCATAGCCTTACTACAGCAGTGCCTGGAAATTGCATTAAAAAATGGTTATTATGAACATGCTGCAGCTACATACGCAAACCTTGCAGGCACTGCACTACGAATTAAAAAATATGAGCTTGCATCTCGTACATTAGAAGCAGGTATCCTTTATAGTGAAGAAAGGGGCCTTAGTTTTTGGAATGCATACCTGCTCTCCCAAAAAGCAAAGCTGGAACTTGAAAAAGGTAACTTGCCGGAGGCCTGGAAAATTGCAGACAATCTTCTCAAAAATGAAAATCAACCGCACGTTATTAAGATAACAACTCTGAATGTATTGGCAAGGATAGCCATGCGTAGGGGGGATGATGCACTTGCACTTTTACCGGAAGTAAAAACAATGTCGTTTGCAATGATGGAACCGCAGAGGGTCATTGCTGCTATGGCTACTTTATTTGAGTATGAATGGCTTACCGGCAAAACAGTTATTGAAAAGGATGATATAGAACAAACATCAGCACTCATTCCGATTAACGGTATGGATGTAGAAAAAAGTGAATTGACGTTTTGGATGCTGAAAGCCGGCAGGCATTTTGTTTTGCAAAATGAAATAGCCGGGCATTATGATGTAAGTAGTGAACAAAAGGTTATGAAAGCGGCAGCATTTTGGGAACAATCCGGTTGTCCTTATGAGCAGGCACTTGTTTTATTTGAGGGAAATGAGGATGAAAAAAGAAAAGCGATTGCAATAGTTCAGGATTTAGATGTTATTGCGGTTTTTGAAAAGATGAAACAGGAGATGAGAGATTTGGGAATTAAGAATATTCCCCGGGGCATTAGAAACTCAACCCGATCCAATGCAGCACTGCTTACTACGCGGGAAATGGAGATTTTGAAATTGCTCAGTCAGGATTTACAGAACAAAGAGATCGCAGCACAATTGTTTATTTCAGCCAAAACAGTCGATCATCATATTTCCAATATACTTGTTAAACTGGATACCAATTCGCGGCATAAGGCTGTTGCCGAGGCCCTGCGAATGGGGATTCTAAAATAGGGAATATCTACCCGAAAAATAGGGAGCTGTTTTA
>JADZFY010000169.1 GCA_020854215.1 Chitinophagaceae bacterium
ACTGATGAATCACAATTATACTTTCAAATCGGTTGCCTGATGGCCAAGTTTCTGATTGATGCTAATCTTCCCTATCGTTTTAGTCCCTGGCATAACAAAAAATTCATTCACCTTTTCGATATTAATGATTCATTGTCAGATTCAGAGGTATGGGAGTATGCCAAAACAAACAACCTGACAATTGTTACAAAGGACGCTGACTTTTCCAATCGCATCATTCTTGCAGATCCTCCTCCGCGTGTGATACATATGCGCCTTGGTAATATGAAACTGGAGTTTTTGCATGATTTGGTTACCCGTATCTGGAAAGACATTGAATTAATGAGCGAAAAAAATAAGCTGGTTACTGTGTATGAGCATGAGATCGAAGGAATGCAATAATACCTGATTATTTTTCCGCTGAGCGTAGCGTACTCTCCACAACTGTTCGAAACCTGAAAACATGTGGTCCCGCGCTGGAATGGCCAAGCTATACCGATAGCTATCGGGACCCGACCAGCCGTCATTATTATATTTTCCCCGTACCCGCGAAGGTCCCCTTCGTGGGAAGTTGCAGGCAAGCTGTGCTTGCACATTTACATATAAAACCTAACCGGTGTCTCATCCAGCTTCACTGGACTATTCTCGTTTGCACTGCTTAACCTCCACTCATGCGGCTCATTTACAAATCCTGCTTCAACAGGGTTTTATATGACTCAGACATAACGCAAAAGTAAATAAGTTTTATTTCTATGGGAATGGGTTGCGTAAGCTGAGCTTACAGGCTATTACCCACGAAGTGCAACTTCGCGGGTACGTTCAACAACACCTTAGCGTGTACTGCGAGGACGCTACGATCGAATACGCCAGTCCCCCGCTAAGCGTAGCGTCCTCGCTACGCTCGAATACACCAGTCCTCTGGACTGATTTTCACTTTACAGTTTTCCAAAGCCTGTCAACAACTTCTACTTCAAGCAAGCCTTCTTCTCCTGCATAATTTCGCGCACTAGAATAAATATAATCAACAGGATCTGATACAATTCCTGCTCTCACAGGATTATTATGAATGTAATCCAGTTTCTGTTCAAAAAAGGTGTATGAAAATACTTCCATCGCATGGTTTTCATGTGTCCAGAACTGGTAGGCTGAATTTCGTTCGTGCTTTGCTGCTGCAATTTTAAATGTAATTAGCATCCAGTTTTTCCTGCTCTCCGTACTTTGCTCTATTTCTTTCAAAATTTGTTTGCTGGTAAAGCTTTTAAAATCACGCAACGCCCCGCTTAAATTGCCCTTGCTGCTCCTTACCAGCAGATGAATATGGTTACTCATTATTACATACCCGTATATTTCAAGGCCTTTATGCTGTTGGCAGTATTTGAATGATTCAATAATAATATCACGGTAGATTTTTCGAGTGAAAATATCCACCCATTCTACCACCTGCAAGGTTACATAATGCAACTTTTCCTGGTCAGATATCTGGTATCCGGTTGGCATATTACAAAAATATATATTTTACAGATTCTTGTTTTATCGGCAAGATGCCGGATATAACAAGCGTAGCGAGGACGCTACGCTTAGCGGGGGTTCGTATGGATGTAATCAATTTTTTGTTAGGTGAATTCAGGAGAATAAAGAACAACCGGATGATTCCCATCCTGCCAGAATTTATAGTTTTTAATTTTCGGATTGTATTTCCCGGCATGGCTGAACTTATCCAGCAACCATTCTCTCCGGCTTTCCGGCTCATCCTGGATAAGCCGAATAATTTCTTTGGATGTGAATTTCTTGAAATCCCGAAGAATGTCTGAAAGTTTTCGATCCCCCTCTGCCCCAATGATCATGTGCAAATGGCTGGGCATCAGGCACCAGGCGTACAGTTCAAGGCCCTTATTCTTCTGGCAGTACCTGAGGGAGTCTGCAATTGCCATTTTGTGATTTTCACGCGTGCAAATGTCAATCCAGTCAACCACCGTTAGCGTTACAAAATGCGCTTTCCCTTATTTGATTTTATAATGAAATCCCATCGGGCAAATATATTCTAGAAATGCGGATTGCAAATCCGAGGACTCTTGGGTCGGGATTACAAAGCAGCCAAACCAGCTAAATCCCGACCAGCCGTCATTATTATATTTTCTTTTGAAAAGACAAATCCGGACCAGCGGGGGCGGAAATAGATGGTTCTGTGTTAATGATGTAGTGCTCCTAACTACACAACCGGACAGGCAGGAAAATTATTTTGTGTAAGGAAAGCGGAGCCGGGTGTTTCTACGCAGGTCAGAAGGATGCCTCAGGCCGATCAGTATCTGTTCTTTTCATTTTATTTTCTAACAGTAGTTCTGGCGAGGGCGCACGACATTTTTCCGGAACATGGAACACTTATGACGCAGATCAATCATATTTACGCTGATTTTATCCGTGAAAACCATAAAAAATCTGCGTTATCTGCGTTCTATTTGCCCTAACGGATTTTTGTCGTGCGCCCTTCTGGCGATCGGAGCTTGCCTTCCCGGTAACTTTTCGTACCTTTGTTGTATATTCAAGAAACATGACGACTTTTAACGATAAAATTACTGTTGATCCGGCAATATGCAATGGTAAGCCCACAATCAGAGGGAAAAGAATTGCTGTCCAAACCGTTCTTGAATTTTTAAGCGCTGGGGATACGAAAGAAGATATTTTAAAACAATACCCTTCTCTTACCGCTGAAGACATAAGCACTTGTCTGCAATTTGCAGC
>JADZFY010000170.1 GCA_020854215.1 Chitinophagaceae bacterium
CAAAAATGAAGAAGCCCAAGCGGTAAAACCGTTGGACTTCCGTGTAAACCTGCAATATAAACCCTCTTAACCGATCTCTTTATTGAACAATTATTTTTCCTGTTGCGAATTCAAAATTACTTCCGGCCAGGCTAACGAGATATATGCCCTTACCCCAGTTGCCGGTGTTAGCGTTTATGCGGATAGCATCACCCGCATTAATATTTCCTTCATTCTGTCTGTACATTGTTTTTCCATTCAACCCGGTAATGGTTATCACGGCGTTGCGAACATTGTTGTTGCTGGTTACCAAAAAGGAGTTGCCGGTAACCACCGTGGGGTAAACGCTGATTTTATTTGCAGCAGCCGTGGCCGTTGTTCTGCGAACGATAACTGTTTCAGAATAAGTGGTCACGCCGCCCATATCGGTCATTTTTAACCGATAGTATGCGGTACCATTAAAAGGAGACAAATCGGAATGGCTGTACCGGGTGAGCCCGTTGGCAGAAGCAGCTACCGTACCAATTGCTGAAAAGGAGGTACCATTAATGCTTCTTTCCACAACAAACTGGCGCGGATCGCTGCCGGAAGAAACAGCCCAGTTGATCTGAACACTTTGTCCTTTATCCCGGGCGGTGAAAGACTCCAGCGTGATGGGAAGAATAGAAAGGGTTCGCATTTGAAACGAAACCCGATTCGCCCCACTATTTTCGTAAAACTCCAGTACGAGGTTATAGCTTCCGCTTAAAGAGGTACTATAGCTGGTGGAGGTATAGGAATGAAGTGTCCAGTTGTTGATGATCCAGGTAGCACCACCGTCAACACTCAAACGGTATCCGTCGTCTCCACCTACTGTGAACATATAGGTTCCGGCTGCAAAGGTTTTGGTTAACCGGTAACGGGCGCTGAATGTTTCCGTTTGAACCGGGCAGGCACTGGTAGCAAAAGGCACGTCACTTCCTCCAAAACTCTGATCAAAATCCGGGCTTCCTGCAGTTCCTTCATTCACCATACCGGCATAGCTGTTGAAATTGGTACCGTCGTACAAATAGCCATTCCAAATATTACCGCTACCATAAAGATTGGTATTCTCTGTTCCGGAACAAAGGGTAGTAACGGTAAACGAGACCCTGTTATCGCCAGAGTTTTCGTAGTATTCTAAAACCATATCATAGGTACCATTCAAAGCAACGGAATAGGTAGAAGTGGTATAGGGTTGGTCTGCCCAATTGTTGATTACCCAGGTTGATCCGCCATCGAGGCTGAACCGGTAGCCGTCATCGCCACCTACTGTAAACTGATAAGTGCCGCTGGTAAATGTTTTGCGTAACCTGTAACGCATACTGAAAGTTTCAGTGCGAACCCGACAACTCGTGGTATAATAATTTACATCGCTTCCTCCAAAATTCTGGTCAAAATTGGGGCTACCTGCCGTTCCTTCATTTACGTAACCACGGTAGGACCCGAGGGTTCTATTGTTATAGGCATAGCCTATCCAGATATTACCGGTTCCATAGGTGTTTTCATTTCCTGTGGGAGAACAGGGCTGTGCGTTTGTCCCGATTACCAGGCTCATTATAAAGGCGCTGATGAGTAAAAGTTTTTTCATTGTGGTTTATTTGCGGTTGAATATTGCGCAAACATAACGCAGCCCAGTAAGTGTTATTGCTTATATTCGATAAGCGAAACCCTTATTATACTGTAACTATACCCCTATTGTACTAATAGGGGTTATTCTCTATTCTGTTGATTTTTACAGAAGTATAGATTTCAATGTGATTACCTGTATTAGCAAAGGATAAGCCCAAACCCTAAAGAGATACCCTTAGCGGAGCTAAGCGGGTTGAATCTTCCATTCGATGAGTGTCCGAATAAAGACGGCCGAATAAAAGCGGTTTCTGACTTCTCATTGCCGCACGGAAGCACCTTCTGTTCTTCTTCCCTTGCGCTTTAAATTGTACCTTTGCGGCTTCTTTCCAAAAAAGACGAAACTAAAAACAGCATAGCGTTATGATTTCAGTGAACAATGTGTCATTATCCTTCGGCAAAAGGGTGTTATTTGATGAAGTAAACCTGAACTTTACCAAGGGTAATTGTTATGGTGTAATTGGTGCAAACGGAGCAGGAAAATCTACATTCTTAAAAATTCTTTCCGGCGAAATAGACCCCAGTAAGGGAACAATAGACATTACCCCAGGCGAAAGAATGGCGGTTTTACAGCAGAACCATTTTGCATTTGATGAGTATTCCGCGCTGCAAACGGTAATGATGGGGCACCAGAAATTGTGGGAGGTAATGCAGGAGCGGGATACCATTTATGCTAAGGAAGACTTTTCCGAAGCAGATGGCATGCGTGCGGGAGAACTGGAAGCCGAATTTGGTGAAATGGGCGGCTACACCGCCGAAAGTGACGCCGGAACCCTGTTGGGCGAACTCGGTGTGGAAGAAGAATATCACCTCGCATTGATGAAGGATCTTCCAGGTGCGCAAAAAGTACGAATTTTGCTTGCGCAGGCATTATTTGGGAATCCGGATATCCTGATTTTGGATGAACCTACCAACGACCTCGACGTGGAGACCATTAGCTGGCTGGAGAACTTTTTGGCCGATTACGAAAATATAGTAATTGTGGTAAGTCACGACAGGCACTTCCTTGATTCGGTATGTACCCATGTTGCGGACGTAGATCGTCAGAAAATAAAGATTTATACGGGCAACTACACTTTCTGGTACGAAAGCAGCCAGTTAGCTGCCCGCCAGTTGTCCGACAAGAACAAGAAGATGGAGGAGAAGCGCAAAGACCTCTTAGACTTTATTGCGCGGTTCAGTGCCAACGCTTCTAAAAGCAAACAGGCAACCTCACGGAAAAAGGCGTTGGAAAAACTGGTTATAGAAGATATTGAACCTTCTAACCGGCGTTATCCCGGCATTATTTTCAAACAGGATCGTGAAGTGGGTAACCAGGTGTTGAATCTGGAAAAATTATCCAAAAAGGCCG
Source organism: Chitinophagaceae bacterium (assembly GCA_020854215.1). Classification (GTDB taxonomy): domain Bacteria; phylum Bacteroidota; class Bacteroidia; order Chitinophagales; family Chitinophagaceae; genus Agriterribacter. Next base: position 2,978 of record JADZFY010000170.1, read on the forward strand.
AAGATGGCAGGGTATTGTTCAGCAACGTTAGTTTTTCTGTGAACAAAGGAGACAAAATTGCATTCTTCTCCAAAGACCATCTTGCACTCACATCCTTTTTCGAGATTATCAATGGGGAAATAGAGGCAGACGGCGGAACCTTCGAATGGGGTACTACCATTACCAAAGCCTACCTGCCCAATGACAATACCCGGTATTTTGGTGAGGCAAATATTAACCTGATGGACTGGCTTCGCCAATTTGTTCCGCCACAGGTTACCGATGCAGATGAGCCGTTTCTGCGCGGTTTTTTGGGGAAGATGTTGTTTAGCGGTGACGAGATTTTGAAAAAAACAAGCGTACTGAGCGGAGGCGAAAAAGTGAGATGTATGATCAGTCGCATGATGATACAAAACCCCAACCTCGTAATATTAGATGAGCCTACCAATCATCTGGACCTGGAGAGTA
>JADZFY010000171.1 GCA_020854215.1 Chitinophagaceae bacterium
GCCCCGATACTGCGCTGAATATCCATAACTTTTTCAGGTGTAAATAAATGCTTACTTCCATCAATATGGCTTTGAAACATTACGCCCTCCTCATTGATTTTTCTCGTACCGGCAAGGGAGAATACCTGGTACCCCCCACTGTCGGTTAAAACCGGATGGTTCCAGTTCATAAACGAATGAATTCCCCCGGCCGTTTCCAGCACTTCTGTACCCGGTCTGAGGTAGAGGTGATAGGTATTGCCCAGAATAATTTTTGCCTGAACCTGCTCCTTCAACTGCTGCTGGGTGAGCGCCTTAACACTTCCTACTGTACCCACCGGCATGAAAATGGGTGTGGGAAAACTGCCGTGATCAGTGGTAATCATACCCGTTCTGGCACCCGAAAATCTATCCCTTTGCTGTAATTCAAATTTTAATGCGGCCATATTTATTCAACATATATTCACAATACAATAAATCAGTAATAACAAATCCTACTATATTCATACCTTCGCCGCCATGATGGAAAGACCCGATTGGCCGCTGGTAGCTTTCGTTGCATTTTGCTGCATTACTTTCATCCAGATCATATACTATCTTTTTTTCTTCCGGAGGCTGGCTTTCCGGCATACCGATAATACGGTATCTTACCAGCAAACCCCGGTTTCTGTAATTATTTGCGCTCGCGACGAAGCCGCAAATTTAGCTAAAAATCTTCCCGGTGTACTCGTTCAGCAATTTCCGGGTAAACATGAACTCATTTTAGTAAACGACAATTCCCTGGATGAGTCGAAATACTTATTGGAGGCCCTTCAAAAGGACTTTCCGCAAATGCATATCGTAGAGTTAAAGCAGGAAGCGAAGTTTATTAACGGTAAAAAATTTCCATTGTCTATTGGAATCAAAACGGCAAAGCATGATGTTGTACTGCTGACCGATGCCGACTGTTTGCCTGCAAGTGAATTCTGGATTCAGAAAATGACATCAGCCTTTAATCCGGATACTGAAATAGTGCTAGGTTATGGCGCTTATTATAAGAGAAAGGGAATGCTGAACAAACTGATCCGCTTTGAAACATTTCATTCCGCATTGCAGTATCTCTCTTACGCCCTTGCGGGAATCCCTTATATGGGAACCGGCAGAAATTTAGCCTACAAGAAAGAAGTCTTTTTCCGAAACAAGGGCTTTTCGGCTCACAATCATTTGCCGGGTGGCGATGATGATTTGTTTGTTAATGCAACCGCCAATAAACGGAATACCAAAATTGTTACTGATAAAGAAGCATTCACGCTTTCAGAGCCCAAGAAAACCTGGGGGGAGTGGATGACTCAAAAACAACGGCATTACACTACCGCAAAATTATATAAGGCCAAACACCGGTTTTTGCTGGGGCTGTATGCGCTTACCCATTTTTTATTTTATCCCTCATTCATTGCTGCACTCGTTTTGTCGCGCTGGGAACTGGCAACGGGAGTATTTTTGTTACGGCTGTTAATACAGGCTTTAATTTGGTATAAAGCAATGGAAAAGTTGGACGAAAAAGATCTCTGGAAATGGTTTTGGGCCTTTGATATTTTTATGTTTTTTTATTACCTCATTTTCACCCCTGCCGTATGGAAGAAACCAAAGGCGAACTGGAAGTAATAACGCGGTATTTCGCCGATTTTTCGCCCCGGCAGATTGCCCAATTTGGCGCATTGGGCAGCCTCTATAAGGAATGGAACAGTAAGATCAATATCATTTCGAGGAAGGACATTGACGCGTTGTACGAAAAGCACGTATTACATTCGCTATCTATTGCCGCCGTGTTCAAATTTCAACCTGGTATAGAAATCATTGATATGGGTACAGGAGGTGGCTTCCCCGGAATACCCCTGGCTATCTTTTTTCCCGACGTACAATTTCACCTGGTGGATTCTATCGGCAAAAAAATAAAAGTTGTGGACGAGGTGGTTAAAGCGTTGGCACTAAATAATGTTACGGCACAGCATACCCGGGCAGAAGAAATCAAAAACAGAAAATTTGACTTTGCCGTGAGTCGGGCGGTGGCTCCGTTAAAAACACTTTGGCAGTGGAGCAAACCATTGTTAAACCCTAACCGGAAAATGGATGAATTTAAAAATGGACTTATCTGCCTGAAAGGCGGCGATCTGACACAAGAAATATTGGAGAGCAGGCTGAGGCCGGTGATGTGGGACGTTTCCACCCTGTTTCCGGAAACCTGTTTTATGGAGAAACACCTGCTCTATGTTCCGGCATAACTTGTCGAATTTATCCTTCTGATCCGGACAAAATAAATTAAATTAGCATACAGCCAATAAAATAATCCGCGTGCTGCCCAAACGGTTTATTATAACCATCGCATTACTGTTGTGCCGAACTTTCGTAACGGCGCAATCAGAAAGCATTATTGACCTCGGTAAGATCAACGGATATGACACCGTAATAAAACGGCTGACCTATTATACCGATTACAGCAATGCTCTGTCTGTGGACGAGGCAGTAACAAAACCTTTTCGCTCTTTCGGAGATCAGTTTCCGTTTGATCCAACGAAGTTAGATGCCCGCCATTTTATCAAACTAACCGTTACCAATACAGGCGTTCCGGATACCTTTTGGTTCTATGCCGGAAAAGCACAACGGTATAGTATGTACGCCTATGACAGCAGCACCGCAACACTCAAATTGTTGAATAATCAGTTCAAATCATTTTCAAACCCGGTGTTTAACCGGGTTCCGTTTTCTTTAATTGTTGCTCCAAAAGGGAGGCAAAGCATTTACTATATCGAAGCAGATATTAATTTCTACAACTGGTATCTTTTTGACCCGGCAGTGCTGTATCCCCAGGAAAACACTTCTTTTGTGTTTGAACACCTGCTGGCTCCGCACAGGTTGTACAGTTTTACTACTATTGCTTTTCTTGGAATCATGCTGAGTATGCTGGTGTACACATTCAGCATTTTTCTGCAGTCATGGAAAAATGAATACCTGTATTACACGCTGGCCATGCTGGCATTCTTCCTTTATTTTTTTCTCCGGTGGCTTGACCAGTTTATGTTCAGCCCTCAGTTTCATATGTTCACCAATTTGAAGTACCAGCTACTGCAACTCTCAGGAAATATCTTTGTAGTAGCATTTATCGTTGCCTTTTTTTCATTGAAGAAAAATTCCCCCTCCCTTTTCAGGCACTTTAAAACCCTTATCCTTGCCCAGGTTATTTTTCTTTCGCTCAATCTTCCACTTTCGTATTCCAACAAAACCCTACACTGGGGACTTGTAGCTTTCGACATTTTCCGGGCATTAGTGCTGTTATATTTGGTCATTTTGATTGCCGTGTTAATTGTACGGTTAAAAAACTACGAAGCCACATCACTGGGAATAGGAACCGTTGTTTCAATCCTGCTTTCCGCAGTAGCGCTTTACACCTACAAAAAAGAAGACTTTGAACAATCCGTGCTGGGTAACCAGGGGATTCCTGTTCTAATTTTTATGCTGGGCATTTTGCTCCAGATGGTTTTTTATATGAGGGTATTATCGCATAGGGAAAGGACTTTGCAAATGCAGCGTGTAAGGGCAATGGAAAACCTGAAACTTGAAAACGACCGAAAGGAGCTTGAGAAATTCAGAGCAATTATTGAAGCAAGAGATAAAGAAAGGAACCGAATAGCGCAGGAAATGCATGATGATATCGGGTCGGGCCTTACTTCTATTCGTTTGCTTAGTGAGATCGGCAAGGCTAAGGACGTGCATGAAGCATCGCGTAACGAACTGGAGAAAATCTCCAACACGTCCAATATTTTGATTGACAAAATGAACGAAATTATCTGGACGCTCAACTCAAGAAATGACACCCTGCCCAATCTTATTGCCTATCTGAGGCATCTGATTGTGGAGTATTTTGAACCCTTCCGTATCCATCTGGACATTGTAGTACCCGAGGATATTAAGGAAACGCCGGTGGACGGAAAAATTCGCCGTAATATTTTGCTGGCGGTAAAAGAAGCATTACATAATATCGTAAAACATTCGCAGGCTACAGAAGTGCATATCATTTTTAATGCAGATGATACCTTCTCCATATCCATATCCGATAACGGAGTAGGCTTTGATCCGGCACATACCATCAGTTTTAAAAACGGACTCCACAATATCAGAGAACGTCTTTCCATTATCGGAGGCACCTGTGTTATTTCAAATAACAACGGAACGTCAATTGCTTTAAAAATTCCCCTTCGGCGTAATCCTTCGTGATTGCGCTCCCATTTTGAAATAAATCTTCTAAATTAGTGGATAGACAAATAAAATCGGTCCGCTTGTTGCTCAAAAGGTTGATCATAGCTGCTGCTTTCCTGTTGTGCGGGGGCTTGCTTATTGCCCAATCCACCACATACATAGACCTGGGAAAAATCAAGGGATACGATACCGTGTTAAAACGGCTCACCTATTATACCGATTCCGGCACTACCATCACGGTCAACGACGTGACAAAAAAGACCTTTCAATACCCCGGTGTAATATTTCCGTTCAACCCGCAACAGCTTGAAGGGCGTCACTTCGTCAAACTATCTGTAACCAATAGTGGCACACAAGATAGTTTTTTATTGTACCTCGGAAGGGCACAACAATACAGCATGTATGAGCTTAACGAGAGTCAATCGTCTTTAACAAAGCTAAATAGCTCCTTTCACTACTATTCAGACGCCATTTTCAACGATGTTCCGTACACTCTGTTCACTGTGCCCCCGGGCGCATCTAAAACTTTCTTCATCCAACCCGACATTGATTTTTACACCTGGCATCTTTTTGATCCGGTTGTTCTGATTCCGGATGAGCAAGACGCATTTGTGTTCAACCACTTTCTAAAACCCAACAGGTTATATATCTCTGTTACCCTGGTACTGCTCGGAGTCATGCTCAGTATGTTTTCCTACTATTTCGCCATCTACCTAAGAACATTCATCCGGGAATATTTGTACTACACCCTTGCCATGTTCAGTTTTTTCACTTATTTTTCCCTTCGCCTGCTCGACTCGTTTATGTTCAGCAGGAACTACTTTTTTTTCTACGATTCAAAATTTCAGATACTTCAACTGAGCGGAAGCATTTTTGTTTTACTGTTTATCGCCTCTTTTTTACAGCTGAAAACAGTATCACCCGTATTACTTAAATATTTTCGGGTGATCATTTATATCCAGATTATTTTTTTGCTGATTAATATACCGCTTACCTATACCAACCGGTATCACTATGACGGGATTATCGGCTTTAACCTAATGCGGGCTTTCCTCTTTCTTTATTGCTTCTTTCTTATTTATTCCCTGCTGAAAAAAATAAAATCAAAAGAAAACCTCCGGATTGTTATCGGTTCCATCATCTCCATTCTAATGTTTTTTCCGGCACTGTATATTGACCAGTGGTCTCAGTTCGACAGTAACGTCATCGGCCACAGGGAACTGGCATTACTCATTTTCATGGCCGGAATAGTTCTGCAGATGATGATTTATATGCAGGCGGTAGCCTACCGGTCGAGAACACGAAAAGTATTGGGCTTGCAAACAGTAGAAAAGCTTCAACTCGAAAACGACCGAAAGGAACTTGAAAAATTCAAAGCGGTGATTGGTGCAAAAGAACATGAGCGAAACCGCATTTCACAGGAGATCCACGACGATATTGGTTCGGGTCTTACTTCTATCAGGCTGCTCAGCGAAATTGCAAAAACCAAAAATCCCGGAGTCACATCTAAAGAACTAGAAAAAATATCAGAAACGTCGAACATTCTGATAGACAAAATGAATGAAATAATATGGTCGTTGAACTCACGAAACGACTCTTTGCCTGACCTGATTGCCTATTTAAGACACCTGATTGTAGAATACTTTGATCCAATGCCAATTCAACTTTCTATCGCCATTCCCGATCAGATACCTGAATCGGAAGTAGATGGAAAAACACGAAGAAATATTGTTCTTTGTGTAAAGGAGGTATTGCATAATATCATGAAGCACTCGCAGGCAACGGAGGTACAGATTCAATTTGAAACGAATCCCTGTTTTTCAATCTCCATATATGACAATGGTGTGGGATTCGACCCGTCGGTGATTGAAACCTTCAAAAACGGCCTGCATAACCTGCATCACCGCATCGGTTTGCATGGAGGAACCTGTGACATCATAAATCATAACGGAACATCCATACTATTAAAGCTGCCTGCCTTACACTAACACTTAGTGAGATTTATTGAGGTGCAGATCTGACCTGCCGCTCATAATTTTAATTGGTGGCGCCACGGCTTCTTACCACATCTTTTTAATAAAAATGGCATAGATTTAGATAACTAATAATAAGTTCCATCACAATATGTCAACCACTCGCTTTTAAATTACAAAACGGTTGCTAAAAACACTAACAATAGCTATTGCAGGCATTATGTGCCTGTTTACCGTTCATGCACAAACGACGCACCAAATTGATCTTGGAACAATAAGCGAATACGACACCATAACCGGTAGATTGTCTTATTATTCAGATTTTGGTCAAAACACTTTACCGGAGGAGTTACCGGGAAAGACGTTCAGCTTCCCGGATAACAGTTTTCCTTTCGATCTCGCCCGCCCCACGGAACACTATTACATGAAAATGTCGGTCCACAATAGTGGTGAGCAGGATACTTTCTGGCTTTACCTGGGAAAGGCCCAGCAGTACACGATGTACGAATACGACGACAGTACCGGAAAGATAATAACACTGAACAACCAGGCCGCTGCCTTTTCCTATGCCATTTTTAA
>JADZFY010000172.1 GCA_020854215.1 Chitinophagaceae bacterium
AAATGGAAGATACCGGAAAGGCAGAGAAAACATTTAATCTGAATTATGCGCCACATGACGGGATGTTTAGAAATAACGGAGGGAGCGATTTTATTGATCAGATCAAATACATGTACGACCAGGGATTTAGAGGAATTGAAGACAATGGGATGACGGGCAGAACGGTTGAGCAACAAACAAAAATAGGACAGACGCTGGCAAAGCTGGGGATGACCATGGGGGTTTTTGTGGTACCCAAAGGCGGCAATGGCGCCAATACGCTTGCTGCAGGAAAAAAAGAATATGTTGATATATTTTTAAAAGGCTGCCGCGAGTCGGTTGAAGTGGCTAAGCGCGTTAATGCAAAATGGGTGACGGTGGTGCCTGGCGATTTTGCAAGACATCTGCCCATAGGTGTTCAAACCGGCAACGTTATTGATGCTTTGAAAAGAGGCGCTGAAATTTTTGAACCTCATGGAATTATCATGGTGCTGGAACCGCTGAGCGATACGCCTGATTTGTTTTTACGCACTTCCGATCAAACCTATGAAATATGCCGCGGTGTGGGCAGCCCTTCCTGTAAATTATTGTATGATATCTACCACATGCAAAAAAATGAAGGAAACCTCATTAAGAATATTGAGTGGACCTGGGAGGAGATCGCTTATTTTCAGATAGGAGATAACCCCGGCAGAAAGGAGCCTACTACAGGGGAGATCAATTATAAAAACATTTTCAAATACATTTACGACAGAGGATACCGTGGCATTATGGGTATGGAACATGGCAATTCCAAGCCAGGAAAAGAAGGAGAGTTAGCGTTAATCAAAGCTTATAGAGAAAGCGATAATTTTTTATAAGAAAGTTATAGGCGTGCAGATAAAGGCGAAGAACGGGCAACCCTGCCTCTGCTTCGCCTTTTGCTTTTGAAAACGCGCAACAGCCGACACTGCTACGCTGTATTTTAAGACTGCCCCGGCTTTGAAATGGTCAGTAATTTTATTAAATTACAGGGTGTTATGCAATGACTTTCTAAACTGTTATGCATGCTAAACATAGCTGATGCTTTTCAGGCTGATCCTGCTTATTTTAAAAAGCTCTCTGTAAAAGATTCTTTATTGGTTAATTATAACTGCCCGCAAATAGAAACCTGGGCAGACCTATATACCAATTTTAATCATATTATTTATACAATTGACGGTACAAGGCAAATCGTACGTCCTGAAAAACTATTGAAGCTAAGAAAGGGTCAATAACTTTTTTGAGAAAGAGCGCTTTCCAGCAGGGGAAATTTCACGAAGAAGCATGGCAGGTAATTGTATTTGCAGTGCATGATGATTATTTAAAAAAGATCGTGAATGAATTTCAGCCGCAAACTACAATTTCACCGTTAGGCCGGGTATCTAAAGCAGATATGCTTTTTGAGGTTAACTCCAATGATATGCTGAACGCTTTCTTTTTCAGCATTCTTCCTTATTTCAAACAACAACCTCCTCCCGCTGAAAAATTGCTGGAACTAAAAATGCGGGAGCTTATGCTTAATATTCTTTCTGACGAATCAAATGCTACTTTGCTAACGTATATAAAGCATATTTTAAACGACAGGATATCTGCCTTTATAGAAGTGATGGAAGCCAATTATATGTACAACCTCTCTCTTGCAGAATTTGCAAAACTTACACAGCACAGTTTAACTTCTTTTAAAAAGGAATTTGGAAATATTTTTAAAGTAACTCCCGGCAAATGGCTTTTAGAAAAAAGAATAGAGGCTGCCTGTTTTCATTTAAAAACTACCGGAAATCCGGTTGTTGAAATAGCCTACCGGTGCGGTTTTGAAAGTATCACGCATTTCAACCGGGCATTTAAAGCAAAGCTTAATGCAACCCCATTGCAGTATAGGGCAGGCTGATCCGTCCGGGTATACATAAAAGTCTTTTCGGATAATTTTTTCGACTTCTGGGATAACCATCCCGCTATTTCTGCTATTACATTTGATGTGGAATGAATACCCCTTCTATTAATCTTCATTAAATACCTAATGTATGTTATCTGATTTTTTTTACAAAATAGCGTTTGTCTCACTGTTTGTATCATTCATCAGTTGTGATAAAAATCATGTTCCTAACCCTCATAACAAAGCTTCTGAATATTCGGCAGAAGTAGTAGTTAAATGGCTCAGCATGCAATTGAATATGTTAAGAGTACCACTGGCTCCGGGTACGGGTACGCAGGCATCCGAAAGAGCACAAGCCTATTGCGGGATAGCACTGTATGAAGCGATAGTACCCGGCATGCCGGGGCACAAATCATTGCAGGGACAGCTAACAAATTTCCCGGTAATGCCCGATATTGAAAAATACAAAAAATATCATTGGGCTGCTGTGGGCAATGCAGTTTTAGCGGAGATGAACCGGAAATTATTTCCCACTACATCCAATCAAAATAAAGCCGGTATTGATAGTCTTGAAAAGGCGCTGTATATGGAGTTTAGTACAACTGCCGATGCAGAAATATTGATGCGCTCTGCAGACTATGGGAAAAAGGTGGCTGCCAAAGTGTACGAGTGGGCGGCAACAGATGGATCAGCAAATGTTAATCCGCCATATACGCCGTCAGGAGCGCCAGGTACCTGGGTAAGCACACCGCCTAATTTTCCTCAGCCGGCAAATCCTTATGCAAGTCAGCGAAGGCTGTTGGTTCCCGGAGTTGATGCCGGAACTGTCCCCGAACCACCACCGGCATATTCTAACAAACCCGGCTCTGATTTTTATAATATGGCTAAAGATGTGTACGACAAATCATTGACCTTAACCCCTGAGCAGATTGCTATGGCCATTTATCATAGGGACGTTCCCGGCTATCCGGGCGGCGGGCAATTTGTTGCTGTGCTGTCACAGGTACTTAGTAAGGCACATCCTCAACTTGATGTTGCAGCAGTTGCCTATGCCAAATGCGGGATAGCGCAAAGTGATGCTACAATAATATGCTTCACTTATAAGTACAAGTTCAATTTAGTAAGACCAATTACTTATATACGCAATGAAATGGGATATCCTGAATGGAGCACACTATTTAACACACCCGGTCATCCTGAATTCCCTGCGGCTCATGCAGTTATTAGTGCTGCTATTGCAGGTGTGCTAACCGATGTATTTGGAGATCATTTTCAGTTTACGCTTAGCTCATACGATTACCTTGGATTACCTGCGCGACAATACAGTTCATTTGATAAGATGTCAAAAGAGATGGCAGATAGTCGTGTGTATGGAGGAATTCATTACCAGGCATCCTGCGACAAGGGCAGAACAATGGGGTATAAAGTGAGCAAGAACGTTTTGGCTAAAGTGAGATTTTAAAGATTCACGGGGAAGGGACTTGCCTGATTTTCGGAAAAATCAACTCCCTTCCTCTATCTTTTCATCTTCCACATTGGTGAGTACAACTCCGGCCATGCGCTTCATGGGATTTGCACGATTTTGCGCGTACTCACCCTGTTGTTGCAAAATGTCAACAGCGGTAAAGATGGCCTTACGGAATGATGTTTCGTCTGCCCTGTCTTTTCCGGCAATGTCAAAAGCGGTACCGTGATCGGGAGAGGTTCGGATGGCGGGCAGTCCTGCTGTATAATTTACGCCTTCGCCAATGGCCAGTGATTTGAACGGAATAAGACCCTGGTCGTGATACATCGCCAGTACCGCGTCAAATTTGTCGTAGCTGCCTCTTGCAAAAAAAGCGTCAGCACTGTAGGGTCCAAAGGCCAATATATTATTATGTTTTGCCTCTTTAATGGCAGGTTTGATTTGTTCTTCCTCTTCCTTACCCACCAGTCCCTCATCGCCGGCATGCGGATTAAGTCCAAGTACGGCAATTTTCGGTTTGTCTATTCCAAAATCTTTTTGCAGGCATTCTTTTAGAATAAATATCTTTTTAAGAATAGCCTGCCTGGTGATATATTGGGCGATATCTTTTACCGGTACATGTTCTGTTACTAATCCCACGCGCATATTTTCGGCGCACATCAGCATAACCACATCGTCCGCACCAAAAAACTGTTGAAGAAAAGGGGTATGTCCGCTGAAATTGAATTCCGGCGATTGTACATTTTTTTTATGTATGGGCGCGGTAACCAGTGCTTCAATATGTTTAGCTTTTAAAGCCTGAACTGCTGCCTGAAGGGATTTTACTGCGTACCTGCCGCCGGCTTCTGTGA
>JADZFY010000173.1 GCA_020854215.1 Chitinophagaceae bacterium
AATTGCTTTGCTGCAACCCGGTGAAGCAGCAGACCGACCCTAAGCCTGGCAACGACGGCGGATTGATTAGTACAGGATGGAGGATAGGAAGCATTTATTGTCGCCATTTTTATTGCCGGCTATAAACAAAAATCCGCAAACTCAACGCGTTGTGAATTTGCGGATTTTATTAATGTCGGGAGGACAGGATTCGAACCTGCGACCCCGTGGTCCCAAACCACGTATTCTACCGGGCTGAACTACCTCCCGAACTTGCCCTTCCCGCTATCGTCATTGGAATTGCTGAAAGGGTGGCAAAGGTAATGGAATTGATTGTCAATTCCCAAACGGACATCAAATCTTCATGAAATTTTTTACCGGATCCGGTCTCTTCGCTTTACTTTTCACACCCTTCCCACCATTCTTCCCTGCTACCTTACCCGCCAACCCTCAGCCGTTTGTTAAATACCAGCTTCCCGCCAACATATACTTTCACGTAATACCGCTGCGGCGGGCGATATGACAAATCGTAGGTGAAAATCCCCTCCTTTAGCATTTCATACTCATGCGTTTCTACCACTTCGCTTCCGGGATCCGTCACCAACTGCACCGTTACGTGCTGCGGCCTATTGGCAAAATAGTCCAAACTGGTTTTGCCATTGGTACGGGTTGGAAACAATCCAACTGCCGGTAATGGGTCGGGCGGGGAAAACCGGCCGCTGTCTGCCGACACCTCAAAGCTGTAATATATTTCATTGCCAAAATCCGAGTCAAAATGTTTGAGTAACTGCCCTTTACTATCCATTAGCCGTGCCAGCCCCCTCCCACCGCGATTGTTGAACCAAAACTCCAGTCCGTCGCCGGCAGTATCCTTTAATTGCAACACATAACAGCCCGGTGTTAAATGAAGACTGTCTCTGTAATCCGTTTCGGCTTTCATTGTACCTGTCCCCCTTTCAAATATCACGCTTCCATCGCTATTGTAAACCTGGTACGCATTGTGCTGTGGTTGTTTATTGGTTCGCAAATAAAACACCAGTTCGCCGCTATGCACCGGTGCTTTCGTAAATATGCTTTGCATTTCATTGTCAAAAGCATATGCATCTTTTCTTCCATTGGGTGACGAAACGGATGCGACAAAGCGATTTTCGCCATTATTACCCGCTATTTCACCAGGCAGTTCCACTTCCACCTGCTGATTGAACTGCAAATTTCCGGTCCATACCTGTTTCTTTCGTTCAAAACCGATGGTTCCGTAAGTAATAACACATTGGGTAAGTGGCTCACTGCCCAGGTTTCGAATTACAATTTTAGGGTGGGCACAGGAAGGATTTTTACGAAGATGTATATCCGTATTACTGGGAACAACTATATCTTCCACAGCAATATCATATTTCGCTACAGGTTTTTTATACTGAATCAAATAAGCAGTAATTCGTTCGTTGGCGCTGGGATTGTCGGTTTGATAAGGCTCCATATTGATATCCACCGTGTGTTCTGTGCCGTTAGTTACCGGGAGATCAAACACGTCGGGCTGCTGCAAATAACCGGGACACCAGGAGGCCCTGTCTATCGGCCAGGTACCCGCCTGCGGATATAAGGGATTATCGCCACATTTTTTCCAGATATCTCTCCTGTCAATCATTTTCCCATCAAACCATAACTCCCGGTAGCGGCTGCAAAATTCCCCGCATCCGTTGCGATCCATACCATGCCCGGTTTGGAATATCACAATACGGGCATGTTGTGCTTCATTTTCCGCAACAAAGGAAACAGGTTTCAATTGTTCTTCTATAGGCTGTTTGCTGTCGCCATAAGCAAAACTGCCGTCATACAACTTCTGAATGGAAACAGGTTCCAGCACAGGTTTTCCCATAATAATTTCGAACGCAACGGTAATTTTCCAGCCTCTGTCATTATTGGGTTCATAGCCCGTGTGCTCGTATTCAATTTCCACACTGTCACGTAACAATGAACCAAAATCCGTAATATCCGATTTCCATTCAAAATTCCAGTTCTTTCCAAATGCACCTCCGTAAGGCGTAAGCATGCGGCCAATGGGATAGTCCATTGAACGATTGTTCATCCCTCCCTTTCTGCGGATATAAATATGATCCATATAATCCCAGTCGGCGCAACGTAACGAATCCGGGCAACCGAAAGTAACAATCAGGTTAACTCTTCGTACGGGTAGTTTTGCTGATGGAAAGACTGTCCACTGCCGGTAAGCTTTCACCCCTGTTGCCGGATCGGTAACCACTACCGTCTGGTTGTGTGATACTACCCGAAGGGTATCTCCTGTTTTTGCACGCAACGATAACGTCGTGAACAATAAGCCCATTATGAACACTACACCTGGTTTCATTTTCCAAATCAATTTTACGCCTCACACCATTACAATATCACCACTTTTCCCGAATGCACCGATTCATCGCAGGCAAATGCAATACGCAAACTATTCACGGCATCCTGAATGTGGTCACTCAGATCTACATCCTCCCGAATAGCTTTCTGAAAAAAAAGCTGCTCGCGGTCACATAATTCCTGATGCCCGGGTTCATCTTCAAGATTGATCCATTCGTCTTCCTTTGCAAATTTTTCATCCTTGTCGAGTTCAGCATGGTGCACCAGCAGCGATTCTGTTTTTGTATGCGAATCTATCGAATCTGACTTACCCGTCCCCCCGGCCGTTTTGGCAACTATGGATACAGAACCTTTGGGACCAATTACATCTTTTACAAAAAATGCCGTTTCACTGATCATTGGACCCCATCCTGCCTCGTACCAACCCACAGAGCCATCTTCAAACCGAATCTGCAACTGACCATAGTTGTAATTCCCTGCAGGAATTTCTTCGGTTAGTCGCGCTCCATTTGCATACACCTGCACTGGCCTGGAACGTGTCATCTGGCACATTACGTCAATATAATGTACCCCGCAATCCACTATCGGGCTTAACGACTTCATGAGGTTGCGATGCAGTGTCCACATTTTACCACTGCTTTGCTGATTAAGATTCATGCGTATCGCTAAAGGTTTACCCAGTTTGTGCGCTTCCTTTATAAAACGTTCCCAGGAAGGATGATGTCTTAAGATATAGCCCACTACAATTTTTTTTCCGGTTTTGCGGGCAGCTTCAGCAACACGTTCCGCAGCAGCAACCGAATCGGCTATAGGCTTTTCCACAAACACATGACAGCCGCTTTCCATTGCTTTTATCGCAAATTGCTCATGGGTATCGGGGTAGGTGGAAATACATACTGCGTCCGGTTTTGTTGCTGCAAGCGCCTCGTCAAAATCATTAAAAAGTTTATAGGCACCTCCCAATTTTTGATTTAATACTTCTTTGGTGCTACCGCCGGACACCAGTCCGCAAATTTCAAAACCATCCAGATGATGATAGGCAGTGGCGTGTGAGCTTCCCATATTGCCGCAGCCCACTACTAATACGCGTATGTTTCTTGTGTTGTTACTCATAATTTATTCTATATTAATTTAAAAAACTGCCATTTTTCAAATTCAAAACGCACACTTTCATTAATTTCTATTGGTTTACCAGAAAGTGTACAATGCGACATGCATTTCCTTTTGAATTCTTATTCTTATCCGTTACCACTTCCACCGTCAGGTGATGCGTCCCTGCCGCTAAATTATCTGCAAGCACCAGGTACCAGGGCAAATGCAATCCCCCGCTCCACTCGGTAAACAAATCTATTGTGCCACCCGGCTTTCCGTCCACCGTAAATTTTATCGTTCCGGCATCCGGCCCCGCAACAACAGCAATACCCACCGCATTTCCTGTAAATGTAAAACTTAAAGTAGCACCGGCCTTATCTGTCTCAAGGACGGGAACATTTACAAAACCCCGCCGGGTTCCTGCCCCATCCGTTGGTTGCCAGTTGGCGTTAAGCGCAAAACCATGAAGTGCACCGGCTTCATCTACACCTGCATATTGCCCCTGATTATAGGGTG
>JADZFY010000174.1 GCA_020854215.1 Chitinophagaceae bacterium
GTTGGAGCGCATGCATCTCTACACCACTGCAAACATCCGGGAACTGTTGCCACAATTTTGGAAAAAGCCGAAACTATAATACTTTCTTGTTTATCTTTCTCAATGGGGTTGGTCGGTTGCTTACTTATAAATTAATAATCTGATCTTTCCATTCATATATTCAGAAACTACTGTGAAAATATTTAAGGTGGTCCCGCGGGACCGCCTTTTTTACTCCCATCGTTCAAACCGGGTATTATCTTATTAACAAATACGATGCAAACGGAATGAATTTCGGGTTGAGTTTCTAATTTACTTCATTTTCTCTATAAAATCTTTCACAACGGGCCGATACCTGTTACTTCCCAATAAGACATTAGCGATATCAGTTTTTATCCGGTCTTTCTGCTGACGACAGCAGCAACGGCATAAAGCAAAACAATACGATACCATATTGGCGCGACAGGTACGACTCGGTGAACCCAAAGATGAGTAAACAGAGAAAGAAGAGCAGCGCTGTTTTACGATTGCTTCTTACGAGTTTCCGTAAAAAAAAGATGATAACCGCAAGCAGGGCCGCTAAACCAGGCAAGCCAGATTCGAGCGTGGTTTGCAAATAAATATTATGACAATCGTATTGCAGGTAACCAATGCTGCTTACGCCATCACCCTGGTACATGCCTGTTGCGATATATTTTTTCTGTAAAAAACTTTTTCCATCGCCGGCACTTACTCCCGTCAGCCATGCATTCTGTTCCCTCAAAATTTCACCGGTAAAACGCCAGGTGAGCAGGCGAAACTGGAGTCCGTTAAAATAAGTGTCTGCATTAAACTGCTCCTGCTGAAATAAGGTGATACTCCCCTGGGTTAAATCAATGAACCGTTTTTTAACCGGGTTGTTGGTAGTAATAAGCAGCAGCGTTGCTATACCCACCACCACCACTACCACAGCGATTAGTTTCTTGTTAGGCTTTCGAATGAGCTGTGAAAAAACATAATAGATCATATATACAAACAGCAACCCCAACACTATTTTGGAAGAAAGCAGAATAATCAGCAGAAAGAAATATAGCAATACGAAAACGGTAACCGCTTTCATTGTGGTTTGTTTCCAGGTGGCAATTCCTTCTTCCAACCAGTATAGCACACAAAACAACAGGTAAAAGGAGTAATATACCGCATGTTCATTCAGCGGGCTGAGGAGTGTATGATAAAAAAAAACCGAGCTATCCCCCTGTAGTCTGTATATCACATAGGCATAGGACAGGCAGTACAAGGTAGCTGCAAAAAGACAAACGGTAAAAATGCTGATCAGCAGGCGGAGTTTAATTTTTATGTTGAACGCATAGGCACAAAAGAAAAACGGAATTGCCGCTATTCCGGCTTTTGCGGTAGTTTCTTTTATATTTTGATCATAGTTGCTCGTGTACCCGATGCCGACGGCATTGATCACCAGGAAGCCGAGGCAGGAAAGAAAAAGAGGGTTGAAAAAAGCCCGTTTGATAAGTGACATTCTGTCTGGCGAAAGCAGCACCAATACCGGCATCAGGATAACAGCAATGCTGCTGGTAACTCTGTGCGAAAACGCCATACTGATTAATAGCGCCGCGCAAACAATAAATATACGGCGGTTATAAATGCTTTTGTTGCCAGATAGCATTGCGGTAGGCATATGTTTAAACGTTTAATCGAATCCGTTTCCGGAAACTCAAACCTACACGAAAAAAGAAGGTCTACCTATTCCTTTTTTTCAGGTGCAGGAATAAACCTGCAATAGAGATTTGCAGAAGATATGATGATTTTTCTTTTATTTTGCCGCTTTGGTCGTTGAGGTTTTCTTTGCCAACGACACCAATTACCGATTATTTTCGTGCTTAATGGCTGTATTAAAAACTGAATCCTATAAAAAGGGAATCGTGTATTCCACCCTGCTCAATGTAGTGAGCAAGGGATTGGTATTTGGGAACAGCCTGGTAATTGCTTTTTATTTTGGTACTCAGCTTAAGACGGATATCTACTTCTATACCTATAATACCATCGTGATTGCTGCCGCTTTTATCACCAGCCTCAATGCATCGGTACTCATACCGGAGTCTATGCGTATTCGGGTAAAGGAAGGAGAGGAGAAGGCGAAGGGTTTTTTGAATCTTTTTATCTATGGCTATATAGCCCTGACTTTAATTATCACCCTTTGTTTTCTGATAGATCCGGTCGGGATATTTCACGGAGTTTCTGGTTTCACTTTGTCTGATATTCAGGATCAGAAAACAATTTTATTGCTGGGCGCGCCACTGATGGTGATGATGCCACTGATCAACCTGCTTACCGATATCATGGCATCTTACAAGTATTTTACAATGCCGATGATTGCCGGT
Organism: Chitinophagaceae bacterium; assembly: GCA_020854215.1. Lineage (GTDB taxonomy): Bacteria > Bacteroidota > Bacteroidia > Chitinophagales > Chitinophagaceae > Agriterribacter. The sequence continues at coordinate 2,355 of JADZFY010000174.1, forward strand.
ATCATCAATGGTGTATTCTCTATCGTATTTGTGGTGCTGTTTCATGGTGTACTGGATATTTATAGTTTATTGATTGGTTTGCTGTCGTCCTATTCCATCAATCTGCTGATGCTGTTGTTGCTGATGCTGAAAAATCTCTCCTGGAATTTTCGGTCGGTGAATAAGCATGTGGAAAGAAGGATATGGAAAAATATTGGGTTTGCGCAGGCAGGAAATATTACGAGTTCACTGGCGCAATATGCACCATTGTATTTGCTGAGCGGTTTTAATGCGGGTATTATTACATCACTCAATTTTGCGCAACAGATTTCCTCGCTGCCCACCCACCTTATTACTAACCAGTTTTCGTCTGTAACCGGTATTAAATTCAATGAACAGTATGCACGGGGCGATTATCATGAATTGAACAGGACATTTGTTTCTACATCGGGTTTCCTTTTGTTTATTCTTTTTCCGATTAGTGGCATCATGTTTTTATTTTCAAAAGAAATTGTCTCCATATTGCTGGAAAGAGGTGCCTTTGGAGAGAAAGGGGTTAGCGAAACGGCTTTGTTCTTAAAGTATCTTGGGTTTTTGGCGCCTTTGCTGGCAATCAATACGCTCTTTTCCAGATTGTTTATGGCGGCGCATAAAATAATAGAATCCTTTTGGTACCAGATATTTTTCAATTTAGGACTTATACTCACACTTTATTTTGCTGTAAAAGGATTTGGAGTAGTAGGATATCCCATGACGGTAGTTAGTTTGTATACGTTAAATGTTATTGTCAGTTATTTTTTGGAAAAACGTTACTTTAATATTATTGATTATAAAAAAATCCTTACGTCTTTCTCGAAAGTTATTATTTTGAACATATGTGTTATTATAGGTATGCTTTTGGTTAAGATGTGGTTGGGGAATTATTGGGTGTCAGATTTCCTCATGTTAGGATTTGGAACGGTTATCTATGGATCAGTAGTGTTGGTTTTAGGATATAAGTTCTGCATAGATGAAACTTTCAGTTCCTTTGTTGGTCACTACTGGCGAAAAATATTTAGACGTTGGTGAATCAAATTCTAAAACTGTACAAAATAAACCTATGTATTAAAATGACGTATTCCGAATTAGCTGAAGCACATGGGGAGGATTAACGTCTTCATAAAATAGCCATGGATTCAATGGATAGAGTTTTTAGGAGATTTTCGATAGCCCAATTTTAATTTGTGTTCGATAGCCTTTTCTCCATTCGTGATATGTATGTTCTGACAAGAGTAGTATATGAAAAAAATTGTTTGGAAACTCAAAGTGTGGAGCGGCAAAGCATTTAGAATGCTACTCTATTGGATTTACGGGTTTGATCAGTGGCATCTATTTACTTTAACAGAAAGAAATTATGCGAGGGATATTATTGCGTATTGCAATAGCCGAAGTATACGCAACAGTTTTGCAGAAATTGGTTGCGGTCTCGGTGACATTCTTCGCAATGTTAAATTTACACAACGCCTGGGTTTGGACAATGACAAAAACGTACTGGCGGCGGCAGCATTTTTAAATAAGCTATACTTTAAAAAGAATATACGGCTTGGTGTTTTTTATTTCCCTGAATCGGATTTTGAGGGAAGTTATAATGTGATTGTAATGGTTAATTGGATTCATCACGTAGAACCTCTTACATTAAAGAAAAAGATAGAAGAATATTTTGAATGGTTCTTGCAGGATGGTGGAGTTATCATAATAGATACTGTCCAGGATCCTGAATATGAATTTAACCACAACATATCCTTTCTCACCGAAAATGTGAATTGTGAATTGGTAAAGATCGGAGATTATGAACGGAACCGTGAAGTGTGGAGTATAATTAAAGTAAAAAGTAAATAACACTATGTGCGGTTTTGCCGGTATCATCAATAATGATTTTTCTGTTCATCAAAAACAGTTGGCTGATATTGCTGCATGTGTGCGATTTCGTGGTCCGGACAGTAGCGGTATACGCATATACGATACCGGTATGCAGCCATCATCTGCCGGTATTCATGCCTTGTTTTTCAACCGGCTTGCCATAATGGATATTGATCACCGATCCGACCAGCCCTTTGAAGACGAGCGATATACGTTGTTGTTTAACGGAGAGATTTATAATTACAAGAACCTGCGTGATGAACTGGTTCAAAATGGTTTCCACTTTCATACTACGTCGGACACCGAAGTGTTGTTTTATGGATTGCAGCACTGGGGCACAAAGATACTCGAACGACTGAACGGCATGTTTGCCTTTTGTTTTATTGACCGTGCGGAAAAGCGCTTTATCGTGGCGAGAGACAGGCTGGGTATCAAACCGCTCTATTATATGCGCAGCGGTAGTGGTTTTGTATTTGCCTCCGAACTGTATTCCTTATTGCGCTTGTCGCAACAATCTGCAATTGTGGATACGGATGCTGTACGAATGTATTTGTGGATGCAGTGTGTTCCCACACCGTATACCGGTGTTAAGGATGCCTGGAAACTGCCTCCCGGAACTTATATTACCGGATCGTGGCTTGGGGAAGGTCCTGTGAATTTGAGCAATCCTGATACTTTTTGGGACGCTTACCAGGCGGTGCAGCAAAAGGAATCAGCATCCTCAAATCAAAACCTCGAACAAATTTTAACGGGTACGCTTCACCGTCAGTTAGTAGCGGACGTGCCGTTAGGTTTATTTTTGAGTTCCGGTGTAGATTCATCCTTGCTGGCAGCGCTGGTGAACAAATATTTCACCAAAGACAGGTCGTTCAATTTTTATACGGTGGCATTTTCCGAAGCTACAGACGCTGATGAGAGCAGGGATGCTGTACATTTCATCGAGGCATTCAATAACCCGGCATTACAGAGTCATACGCTAATGATTGATGCCAGCTTTATAGGGGAACAGTTGGATCGTTTGTACGATTTTGTGGATGAGCCCTTCGCTGATCCTGCGGTGTTGCTCAATATGGTGATTTCGAAGAAAGCCAGAGAACAGGTTACGGTGGCCCTCTCAGGTGACGGTGCCGATGAATTATTTTGGGGATATACACGTTACCGTTACTGGCAAAATCGAATGGTTCAACTGGGAGGACGCGTGGAGTTGAAAAACTGGCAAACCCAATGGGCATCCCATCTTTTACCCATGGCACATCATCGGCAACTTGCCGCACTTGCTGCTGAATCCGACCCGGTAAAAAGACATTTTAATTATTTTCTCCACCCGTTTTTTAAAAATGAGATACTGAATCCAATTTTTGAAACGCCGATATGGGCAATGCGGGACGTTGATCGCGTACGCCGACGTGATGATCTGACGGCTGTGCTTGATGTGAAAACCTACCTGGCCGATGCAATGCTGTTTAAGGTTGACCGGGCCAGTATGGCGGCGAGCCTCGAAGTGCGTGTTCCGTACCTGGATAATGCGGTGGTTGACTATGCGCTTGGTTTGCCGTTGCAGGAAAAGTCAAATGCCAACTACAATCACAAAGCACCCTTAAAACATCTCTTGCAGCAGTTGGCACCTCACTACGCATTGCACCGCCCGAAAAAGGGATTTAGTTTTCCGTTAAACCAATGGCTGAGCACAACCTGGAAGGAGAGGGCAATGGATATGATACGTAAAGACAGTTTGCATCGGATGCAGTTAAACGACAGGAAGTATTTGCCAATGCTGCAACAGTATTACAGTGGTACAAAAAGAAATTGTTTGCCTGTGTGGTATGTGTTGAACCTAATGATGTGGAATCGAAAATTGAATCAGATAAAACCGCTGCAACAGGCATGAAATGCTATCTCGCCATAACCATTGATGTTGAACCGGATTGCACGGCTTCGTGGCATTACAGTAATCCATTAACATTTAATGGAGTAACGGAAGGTGTCCGGCGGATTTTGCAACCTTTGTTTGAAAAACATCGCATGCGGCCCACCTATTTAATTAATAATGTGGTGCTGGAAGATGCACAAAGTGTGGATTGCTTCAGCTCGCTAAACGGTAGCTTTGAGTTGGGCACGCATTTGCATCCCGAGTTTATTGCCCCCGAAAAAATGTATGATGATTATGCCGGAAAGAAAGGATCGGCGAACTGTTGCTTTTATCCCCCCCAAATAGAAACGGAAAAGATTAAAGCAATAACTACATTATTCAACACCCGGTTTGGATATTTGCCCACGGCATTTCGCGCCGGAAGGTTCAGTGCGGGTGCAAATACGATGAACAGTCTCACTGCGCTCGGATATAAAGTAGATACCAGTGTTACGCCACACATCTGCTGGAACGACAAAAGCAGGGAGAAACCTGTGGATTACACGAACGCGTCGGAGCAGCCTTATTTTATGAAACAGGGAACGGTGTTGGAGAATGATCCTTCGGGACAATTACTGCAGGTGCCTGTATCTATCGCACTGAAGAAACGCAATCCCGTAAAAGAATGGATTTCTTCCGCAGCGGGGTTACGCCATCCCTATCGAAATACCCGGCCGCTTTGGTTGCGTCCTTTTTATTCTACTGCACAGGAAATGATCTACATTGCTGAAGCTTTTCAGGAAAAGTATAATCGCCAGGATGCCGTGGTATTAAATATGATGTTTCATAACGTGGAAGTATTACCGGGTCTTAGTCCTTATACTCAAACAAATGAGGATTGTAAGGCCTACCTCCGTGAACTGGATATTTTTTTGTCGTATTGTAATGCTAATAACATTACCGGAATTGGACTAAGCGAGTTGTATGAAATCTGCAGAAACAGTTAAACCAATACGTATTGTGATGCTGGCGGCTTCCCTGCCACCTTTACCCTGCGGTGGGGCGGAAATGCAGGCGCTGCTCTTAGGCAAAACCCTTCAAGAGGAAGGGGTACAGGTTTCGTTTGTTACACCGGGCAAAGCTCACCTCAAAGGACAAACGTTGCAGGACGGTATGACGATATACCGGCTACACGCTATTGTTAATACCTGGTTTGACTGGTTGGCATCCATTAAAAAGAAACGTATTCCTAAAGATGTAAAAATCGAATATGATGATGCAACGGAGCTAACCGATATCATCGCAACTAAGGTAGGGTGGCCAACACGTGTTTATTATACTATTTTTTATTGGCAATGCCTTTGGTTGCTATGGAGAAAAAGAAAGCAAATTGATATCATACATGCACACACGATGGAGTGGTCTGCAATCGTTGCCACCCGATTAGGAAAGGCACTTGGAAAACCGGTAGTGATAAAGGATTCTACGATGAATGGATTTAAGAGCCTGGCTAGATTTCCCAACGGTAAACTATTGCAGCAACGGATAATGGATTATGCGCATTTTGTGGCCATGACTTCCATCATTGGTAAGAATCTTCAGGCGGAAGCAGTTCCCCCCCGAAGCATTACCTATATACCAAACGGGCTGCCTGTGGTAGCCGTTCCGGAGAAAAAGACACATGAAAATCAGACGGTATTATTTGTTGGCAATTTGTATCAGCAGCCGGCTAAAGGCGTGGACATCTTATTGAAAGCATGGGCGACTGTTATTCGTGAATTTCCGAAAGTGCGTTTGCAGGTGATTGGCGATGGTGATCGCGACATGTATACAACCTATGTACACCAGAAAGGTATGGGCAGCTCTGTATCGTTTTTGGGAAGAGTGTCTAATACCCGCGATTATTTGGCTGCTGCCACAGTTTTTGTACTGCCGTCTCGCCGGGAAGGAATGTCGAATGCATTAATGGAGGCAATGCTTTTTGAGTTGCCCTGCGTAGCTACTGATATTTCGGGAAGCAACGATCTGATTCAAAACAACGTCAACGGTATCATTGTGCCGCCCGCGAATGTGCAGGCGCTTGCCGATGGCATCATTTATATATTGCGTCATCCGCAGGAAGCCCGGGCGATGGGGCAGAAGGCAAGAGAAAAAATCATCAATGAGTATGATATTCGGGTGGTTGCACAAAAGTATTACCGGTTATATCAAACCCTGATAGCGCATTAAGTTGTTGAGCGTATGCAAAATGTATTGTTTTTTATTTTTCGCATGTACGGTGGAGGTGCGGAGCGAACGGTGTCGAACCTGAGCCAGGCCTTCGCAGATCGGTACAATATAAAAATTGCAACTTACGATCAGGAAGAACGTACCTATCCCTATGCCGGTGAGCTGATCCGTATAAAACTTCCTTTCTCTAAAGATGTTGCTAAAAATGGCATGCTGCCCCGGGCACTTAGGCTTCTGGTATTGATATTCAAATTAAGACAATTGAAAAAAAGGTACGCTATTGATGTGTGCATCAGCTTTTCGGAACAAGCTAATATCATTAACCTGCTCACAAAGCGAAATAGAACCATCATCAGCGTGCGTACAACGCTTTCTGAAGAAATTAAAAGTATGCCGAGGATGAAGGTATTGCGTGGGTTTGTTCGGTTATTATATAACAGAGCTCATTGTATTATTACGCCTTCCCTTGGAATATACGAAGACCTTATTGCTAACTTTAATATTCAACCTGGAAAAATTCAGGTGATCCCTAACTATATTGACAGGGAGAAAATATCACGATTATCTCACATCCCCTTACCGGATCTTTTTTTGACATCTTTGTTCCAACAGGACGTATTGCTTCATGTTGGACGCATTACAGCAGCTAAAGGGCTTTGGCTTGCTTTTCACATATATAGAACGTTGAAACCTTTATATCCCCGGATAAAACTGGTAAGTATCGGCGAGGGTGAAAGCGAAGCTCCGTTTAAAATGCGCATACTGGATTACGCAAGAACCCTTGGTTTAAAAGTATTTGACAGGGAGTCAAATGATCAGGAACAAACTGATTCGGATATTTTTTTCCTGGGCTTCCAGTCCAATCCTTTTCAGTTCATGAAGAGTAGCAGATTGTTGATCTTTCCTTCGGTTTTTGAGGGGTTTCCCAATACTATTCTGGAGGCAATGGAATGTGGCTTGCCTGTTGTTGCGGCAGATTGTAATAGCGGCCCAAGATTTATACTTGCACCCGATAGTACTTTAACAAACCATACTGAGAAGTTTGAATTGGCAAAATTTGGGATATTGGTGCCACCCCTGGTAAATGCGGAAATGAATACCGTGATTGCTCCTGCGATTGTTGAAGAATGGACAGAAGCGGTTGGCCTCCTGCTTACTGAAAACAACTTACGCAACAAATATATTGCTGCCGGTCCGGAAAGAGTTAAAGATTTTGATAAAAAACGTATTTTGAATCAATGGGAACTATTATTGTCCGGTGAATAGCTGTTTGATGGCGCATTCTTTTCCCTGTCCTCGTTTTCTTTGATGTTTAAAAACATAAACAATTCAAACATCACTACCAGCGAGTATAATTCAAGCCAGTATTCTGTAATAAGAAAGGCCAGCAACAACGGAATCATATACCTGCCATAAGTAAGGAACCGAAATCTTTTAAGGAAAAAGCCAAGATAAAATACAGCAAACAAAGTAACACCGAGAAAGCCGTATTCGCCTGGTAACTGGTTGTATACAGAAAATGGATAATTAATTACTGAATGTAGCGAAGCCGGGCCGTTAAAATAGAATGAAAATGTTTTAAGATGGTTTTCCCTAAATTCCGGGGATATATACTGATACTTTGCCGGATATGTTCCCTGTATATTTACCCCTGATGCTCTGAAAGCCAGTTTGCTGGAAAAATTGCCGGTTCCTGATCCAAAAATAAAGTTTTTGATTCCTGAAGTAAGGTAATTGTAAGTTTGAAAAAAAGAAATGAGTTTGCCTGGCTTACTCATGAAGTCTTCATTGGTAAGCACTAACTGGGGTATTCCGTCATCTGGTACCTTCTTTTTTACAGAAAAGAGGTTGGTAACAGCTTTCCCCAGTTTCTTTTCATTAAAAGAATAAACTGAATCCATTTTTTTTCTGCGCTCTTCTTCTGCCTGCCGTAGCACAATGTTTCTGAAAGTTTCCAAAGAATCTATATTGATTTTGCTGCTGTCTTTTATTGGCGGGAAGTTTAATTCCTTTTCAGTTGCGGTGAGGATTTCAGGGTTCTTATTTACAATGTATAATTGAACAAAATAATTTCTTATATATTGACGGTTGTTGGGAGACATGACAAGATAGGATAGTACAAGGACTATTCCTGTAGTGAATACAACCAGACGTAATTTTTTGGTACGCACCGTAACAAACATAAGCGATAGTATGGCAGACACTAGCAGGAAGCTTACATTACTTGTGCAAAGGGCAATAGTCAATAAACAAATCAAACAATATTTGTATTCATTCCTGTAAATAAAATAAAGGAGCCCCATACAATTAATGGCTGCATTGACTGTGGAAGCATCAAAAGATACTCCGAGGATTGCGTCTCCCGCAGAAGGATGGGAAAATGAGATATCTGAACCATGATTCCAGAAGGTAAGTAAAGAAGGCTGAAACAGGAGTAACGACAGGAAAAAAAGTGAAACGAGAAAGTTGATAGTAAAAAAGACTTTAATAGTGTTGTGTACTTTTTGAACGCTTTCTTTTTCTATGATAATCTTGATATAATACAAAGCGATCAGGCTAAAACCCCACTGAAGCATTCCGAGACAAAATACAGTGGCATAATTAAAACTAAAGTTCCTTGTAATTAATAAATACTTAAGCGGTTCAATAAGAATAATAAGTGCATAGAACAGAGGAAAGCGGCTGGTTTTTAACAGGTCACCAAACTTTAAATTTTTTGAATAAGCAACAATAAACACTATCGCAACCAGCTTAATAACCAATTTAACATTCAGGAAAAGGACAAGAAAAATAAGTAGTGGTATATTAATGTTTTTCCACTTAATTATACGTCCAATATATTTCATGCAATCCGAAATTAGTTTAAAAATTAAGTGTTAAATGCTTTGATGATGTGCTGCTGGTTTCATAATGCTGTCCATTAGCCTGGTTGCACAATTTTTCCAGGAAAATGCTGCTGCTCGTTGCAATCCCTCATTTCGCTTTGATGTATATGCCACTTGATCTGCGAGCAAAAGGTTAATGGCGTCGGCGATACTTTGCGGCTCCTGCGGATTAATATACACAGCAGCATCGCCACATACTTCGGGAAGCGCTGTTCGGTTAGACACGACTACCGGAACGCCCGACGCCATAGCTTCTAACGGGGGCAGCCCAAATCCTTCTGCGTATGAGGGAAAACAGAAGACTTTTGCCTGTGCATAGATAGCGGTGAGTTCTTCATCGGAAACACCACCTGTGAAAATTATTCGCCGGTGTATCTCCTCAGAAATTATTGCTTTGAGATTAGGCGACTTCCAGTCTTCTTTTCCCACAATTACCAGCGGAATAGTTTTGTTGTTCAGGAGCGCAAGGGACAACAGCAAATGTTCAATATTCTTTCGAACATTTAGCCGTCCTACAAATAACAGGTACTCATCGGGTAGGGCGAACTTTTCTTTTGTGCGGGCCAACAGGCGGGCATCATGTTGTTCTATCGGCTTAAACCGCCGGCTTACGCCAAGTGGTACAATATCAATTTGGGATGATTTTTTTACGTAACCGTATTTAACCAGGTCATTCGCTACATACGCTGTAGTAACTATGGCGCGGTCCGCCTTTCGTGTAAGCATTTTCATCGGTGTAAAATACAGTCGCTCCTTCCAGGTGAAGAACATCGGAAATTCTTTGAACAACACATCGTGCACAAATGCAACTGAAGGGGCACTGCTGAAAAAAGCGGGAAACATTTGAAAAAGCACCACGTCGGGCTTATGCTTTTTTATATAGTACGGTAAAACAAAAACATTGGAAAGCAGGTTGTTGTTTGCCCATACGTATTGCAGGGTAATGTTATGTTGCATAAAGGGAAATGGACGGTGCCGGTCTGCATTATCGAGAAAGATAATCCATTCGTGTTCCGGATAGCCATCCAACAATTCCGGCAGCAACTGTTGTAATACAATACGTGTACTAACGGGACCCTGAAAATACGATTTAGCGTCTATCCCTATACGCATGTGTTGGTTTTTTTCATTGCTCTGCTTTTCACGTTATGTTGCGGCATGTTGTTGTTCATTGAGCGCATTCACAAAAACATCTTCATATTGTTGTATAATATTTTCCCAATTATATTTACGTTTCACCTTTTCTACATTTTTATTTTTCCAATACTCAATTAAGCCGTTGTCTGTTTGTCGTTTGAGTATCTCCGTTACCTGGTCTTCCCCTGAAAAATAAAAGGCATCATCACCAAGTATCGCCTTGTTGAAAATATTGTTATGTGCTGCAATATGGCAGCCGCATCCCATCGCTTCAATTAAAGAAGGGTTGGTACCGCCAACCGAATGCCCGTGAAAGTAAAGCGCAGAAAAATAACGCAACCTGTTGACTTTTTCCTGATCATAAATTCCTCCCAAAAATCGCACCTGTGGATTGCTGTATTTTTTATGCAACATGGCGCCAAACTTGTTGCTGTAGTTTCCAATTAGAAGTAAAGGGAAGGGTGCATGCGAAGCCAAATAGCCCCTGATCACCATTTCAATGTTATTTTCCGGCTCCATCCTTGCCATGAGCAGATAATATTCACCGGATTTGATATTCCACTCTAACAGCATGTCGGTGTCGGGAGACGTGTTGTACACATTGGCTCCGTAAGGGATATAAAAGGATTGCCGTTGATAGGTTTTCAAAAGGTATTGCTGAATGCCAACAGAATCGGCGATTAAAATTTTCCCGTTTGTGGCAGCCCATCTTTCAGCAAGCTTTAAAAATTGTTGTGCCCTGGAACTGTATTTACTTCTTTTCCACTCGAGCCCATCCATATTAACGATGTTGATACAATCTTTCGGCCACAGTCGGTGCCAGATTGAATTGCTGGTATATCCCAACTGTAGCAAAATATCAAACTTCCTGCGTCGGGCATCTTTGATACAATTTAAATCGTAAAAAAACTGGCCCGCCGTTCCAATTCTGTTCTCTAAATCTTTGCAATGAATGATGTGAATATTATTCCATTTGTTTTCCTGGTAAGGGTGTAAGCTGGAATTGTAGACATAAACACTGTGTCCTTTTCCGGTTAAACCCAGTGCCAGGTATTCGGCGAACTGTTCAAATCCGCCATATGCGTTGGGTATACCCCGGGTGCCTAAAATACCTATCCTCATCGTGCGTGTTTTAATCCGTGACAAAAATAGATCAGATTCACTATAGTATTTCATTCCATCTGCGGAAGAGACTTTCTAATTTCTCGTCATTGATAAATGGTTTAGGTAGTATCACCCAATTTACTAAGAGTATTTACCTACTTGATATGCAGGTGTTAAAATTTTTTTTGGATTTGAAAAATTTTTTTTGTCGCGCAACGTTATGCAAACGCCTTTTGTCAAAGATGCCGTGGGCTAAGCTATTGTAGCCGTTTATAAAACACATTAAATGAAAATTTTTTGTGAAATATAATGACAAAACAAAGTTTGGCTTGATTTTATAACCAATAAATAGGTTTCTTTGCACGATTTTTCACCGGGCTGAATTGATCAGCAGAACAAACCTATAAAAGAAAACCACAATGTTTTTATCTGGATTTAAACCTTTATCCTCCGA
>JADZFY010000175.1 GCA_020854215.1 Chitinophagaceae bacterium
AACCAACGGAGGAAAACTCGTAGATGAAGCATTTGCCCCCCAGGCAGTAGTATTGCACACCGAAGACGATATTGATATCAGCCGCGGAGATGTTATTGTACTCAACAACCACTTGCCACAAACCGCCCAGGAACTGGAGGCATTGGTATGCTGGATGGATAGCAAGCCATTGGTACCCGGTAATAAATATTTGCTGCAGATTAACAGCACACGGGTGAGGAGTGTAGTAAAAGAAATTGCCTACCGCGTGGAAGTAAATACTTTACAGCAGAAAGATAATCCCGAAAAAGCCGACTTAAACGACATCGTGAAAGTTACCATAAAAACAGCCCAACCGGTAGTGTATGACCGCTATGCCGATTTGCGTGCTAATGGAGGTGCCATTTTAATTGACGAAACCAGCAATGTAACCGTTGGCGCCTGTATGATTCAGTAATCGCCATCAACCGGCATCCTCATTGTTTACCAGTAATTAAGTTTTAACAACGAAAAGATGTTTCAACCCATTTAAAAAAATTACGACTTATTAGTCTACAAATTCAGTTAACTAATGGCAACTACACAATCTGCAAAAAAGGGCAAAGTGATACTCGCTGCTGCAGGTCCGGGAGACCCGGAACTCATCACCGTAAAAGCCGTTCGCTATCTGCAAATGGCTGATGTGGTTTTAACCGACCGGCTGGTGAGCAATGATATCCTCACACAATATGTAAATCCAAATGCACAGGTAATATACGTAGGCAAACAATGCCGAATTGGAAATTCTACTCCGCAGCAAACCATCAACCAGTTGATGGTGCAATATGCTTCATCCGGAAACCTGGTGGTTCGGTTAAAAGGCGGCGATGTATCTGTTTTTTCCAATATCCTGGACGAACTGCAGGATCTGGTAAACCATCATATTCCGTACGAAATCATCCCTGGCATAACGGCAGCCCTGGGCGCTGCGGCTTATGCGGGCATTCCATTAACGGCAAGAGGATATTCCACTGCGGTGCGGCTGCTTACCTATTACAAATCAGATATCGTGTCGGACCAATACTGGCAGGAGATTGCCTCAACAACCGACACCCTGGTTTTCTACATGTCGGCAGCAACGGTTGAAGATATTATTTCCAAATTGATCCGCTACGGCGTGGCTCCGGACACCCATGTAGCCGTTATAGAACAGGCATCCACACCATTGCAACAGGTACACGTAGCCGGTATATACGATTACCTGGAACAGTACGGCACCTTATCCCTAATGTCACCTTCACTGGTGATCATCGGAAAAGTTGCGGCCCTGCACGAACAATTTGCATGGTTCGCCAACGCTCCGGAACGAGCACCTTATTTTAAATCAATAGCATCATTACCCAATAACACGCCTAATCATCAAGCACATGTTAGCAGAGCATAAATTAAAAGCCTTTCAGGATTTTGTTACGCGGTCATCTCACGAAGAACTGATATGGATGAATGGATTCATTGCCGGATTAGTGAGTGCTGACCCTGTCAGTGCAGGCATTACCGGAAAAGCCGAAGCCACAGCAACCCGTGTTGACAAAATTTCTATCGTTTTTGGAACCGAAACCGGGAACTCCAAAAAAGTAGCTACCGAATTTGCCGGAAAGGCCAAAAAAAGCGGAATTAAAGTAAAACTCAGTTCTCTCGATCAGTACAGATTGTCTGATCTTCCCAAAGAAGAATATTTGCTTTTGGTAATAAGTACCCAGGGTGATGGAGAACCTCCTGCCACGGCTAAAAAGTTTTACGATCATATCCACCAGGAATCACTCACGCTGGATAAAACGCGGTTCAGCGTGCTGGCATTAGGCGACAGCTCTTATCCTATGTTTTGTAAAGCGGGCGAAGACGTGGATAATCAACTCCATAAATTAGGAGCCAAACGCATTGTGCCCATACAAAAATGTGATGCCGAATTTGCCGAAGACGCCGCGGAGTGGTTTGAGGCGGTAATGAAAGCATTGAGCGAAAACAACAGTAACACAGCAACACCGGTTGCTGCAAAAAAGCCGAAAGGCAAGAAAAATTATACGGGTATAATACGCACCAATCTCAACCTCAACGACCGCGGCTCCAATAAACAAACACATCATATTGAAATTGCCGTGGAGGAAGAAATCCAATACGAGCCAGGGGATGCGATTGGTATCATACCACACAACAGAAAAGAACTGGTAGATAGTATTATCACCGTTACAGGGGCTGACCCGGATGCAACAGTGGAATTTAGAAACGAACAGTACAGCATAGCCGAAGCCTTGACGCGAAAGATCAATATTGTTCATCTTCCCGAAAGAATTGTAAAAGAATACGCCACCGTGGTGCAGCAGGAAATACCCGACACCCGTATAGACCTGCTGGATCTGTTGCGCATTTACCCTGTAAAAGGACCCGCACAGTTTGAACAGGTAATTGCAACCGTACTCGAGCCTATTGTACCACGCCTCTATTCCATCTCCTCCTCACCGGAAGCACACGCCGGAGAACTGCATATCACGGTGGCAAGAGATCGCTTTAGCGTTAATCAGGAAACGAAATATGGATTGTGCTCCGACTTTCTTTCAGGGTTGGAAACGGAAACCACCATTGATTTTTATATTCATAAAAACAGCAGCTTTAAATTACCAGGCGGCGATAAGGATATTATCATGATTGGACCCGGCACAGGAATTGCACCCTTCCGATCTTTTATCGCCGAGAGAGATGCTACGGGCGCCGGGGGACGTAACTGGCTGTTCTTTGGTGAACAATGCTTCGTTACCGACTTCCTGTATCAAACAGAAATCCAGAACTGGGCGGATACCGGCGTATTAACCAATGTTCATCTTGCCTTTTCGCGTGACCAGGAATCCAAAATTTATGTACAACATCGCATTCTGGAACACGGTGCCGAACTGTGGCAATGGCTAAATGAAGGTGCATATATCTATTTATGCGGAGCAAAAGCACCCATGAGTACGGATGTAGAAAAGGTGCTGGTGCAGATCGCCGAACATCATGGTGGCAAATCTGCTTCTGAGGCGTTATCCTTCATTGAAAACCTGAAAGACGAAGGCCGATACCTGCTGGATGTGTATTAGAATTTACAATTTGAAATTTCAAACACGAAATTTCAAATCCATTACAAATTTCAAATCTTGAATATAGTATGTCAGAAAAGAACAACTTGTCGTCCACCGAACATATAAAAATGAAGAGCGATGGACTGCGCGGTACTCTTAAAGAAAGTTTAAAGGACCAAATTACGGGCGCCATCCGGGAAGATGACAGGGCACTGGTAAAGTTTCATGGTATGTATCAGCAGGACGACAGGGACCGTCGGGCAGAGAGAAGTGAAAAAAAATTAGAATGGTTGTATTCGTTTATGATCAGGCTGCGTATTCCGGGTGGGTTTATCACTGCCGAACAGTGGGAGGCACTTCACCACGTGGCAGGGAAATATTCTACCGGTGTAATTAAAATCACTACCCGTCAAACCATTCAGTTGCACGGCATATTAAAATCAAATGCCAAGCCCACCATCAAGGCTTTTAATACCGCACATTTAGATTCTATATCGGCCTGTGGCGATGTAAATAGAAATGTAATTTGTGCAGCCCATCCCAAATTCTCACCGGCACACGCAGAAATTTTTGAATACGCCCAAAAACTCAGCCAGCTCGGTTTACCTAAAACCAAAGCATATTATGAAGTGTGGCTCGACGAAAAGCCGCTGGCGGATAAGACAGAAGTGGAAGATGATCCGCTTTATCAAAACAGGTATCTCCCACGGAAATTTAAAATCGGCATCGCTATTCCTCCTACCAATGATGTGGATGTTTTTGCCAATGATTGTGGGCTCGTTGCCATTCTGGAAAACGACAAGCTGGTCGGATTTAATATTGCCGCCGGCGGGGGTATGGGTGCTACACACGGAAATCCGTCCACTTATCCACGATTGGGAACGGTACTGGGCTTCGTTGCGGGTGAAGAAAAAGTGATGAAGGCGGTATATGAGATGATTACAGTGCAACGGGATTTCGGCAACCGGAGCGACAGAAAATTATCACGGCTGAAATATACGCTCGACAATATGGGTGTGGAAGCCTTTAAGGCTGAACTGGAGAAACGGTGCGGATTCGTGCTTGAGCCGGAAAGACCATATCAGTTTACCAGTCGCACCGATTTTTACGGCTGGCACCAAAATCATGAGGGGTATTGGTATTATACGGCTTTTGTTGAAAACGGACGGGTGCTGGATGACGAGCAGCATGCGTTGAAAACAGCGTTTCTTGAAATCGCACAACTGCGAAAAACCAATTTCAGGTTTACCTGCAATCAAAATATTATAATAGCTGATGTAAAGACAGAAGACAAGGACGAAATCCATGCCATTTTAGACAAATACGGCGTCATTGCATCTACGGAGGGTTCTACCCCACTGCGCAGGGAATCTATCGCCTGCGTGGCATTCAATACCTGTTCGCTGGCGCTTGCGGAAGCACAACGCTATTTGCCGGATTTAATTTCCAAAATAGAACCCCTGCTGGAAAAACACGGACTGCAGGATGACAATATAAGCATTCGTATGACGGGATGCCCCAACGGCTGTGCCAGACCTTACGCCGCAGAAATTGCATTTATTGGTACCGCTTATGGATACTATAACTTGCAAATTGGTGGCGACAGGACAGGTACCCGGCTCAATAAATTGTACAAAGAAAGTTTAAACGAAGAAAACATTATTGAAGAGTTAGACGGCTTGTTCAAAACATACAGCGAAAACCGCAACGCCGGCGAAACCTTTGGAGATTTTGCGAGCAGAGTGAAATGGGTGGAATATTAGTGTGGAAATTTGGAAATGTGGGGAATGTGGAAATGTGGGGAATGTGGAAATATGGCGGTCGGCACCCGACGAAGGCGGGTCAGACCGCTGTGGACCTTGTACCTGCAAACTGAACCGTAAACTGTAAATGACAAATTATTAACTTCGCCCGCTTCGATTGAGGTAACACAATGACAGGAACGACAACCATACAGGAAACCAATCAGCTCTTTCCGGTTTTTTTAAAACTGGAACAATTAAAGCTGCTGTTGGTGGGAGCAGGAAACGTAGCATTGGAAAAATTACATGCAGTGTTACAAAACTCACCGGCTACCCAAATTACCGTTGTTGCACCCAGTATAAAAGAAGAAATAAATAAGCTGGCGGAAAAACACCCGGGTATAACAATCATTGAGAGCTGGTATGACAAATCTTTTTTAGAAGATGCTGATTTGATTATTGTGGCGGTAAATAACCCTGTACTTGGCGAACAAATCCGATCGGATGCACACAAAAAGGGACTATTGGTGAATGTTGCAGACACGCCGGATTTATGTGATTTCTATCTGGGCTCCATCGTTAAAAAGGGGAATCTCAAGGTAGCCATTTCCACCAACGGCAAATCACCCACCATCGCCAAACGCCTGAAGGAAGCCTTCCAGGATGTACTTCCGGATGAGTTAGATGAAGTGTTGCAAAACATGGAGGTTATCCGCAAAAAAATGAATGGCAATTTTGCAAGGAAAGTACAGGAGCTGAATCAAATTACTAAAGTACTTTCCGTTAAAGACGTACCGGTTACCAAGACCAACAGCGAAAAACGTTGGCGCAGCATTGTTACCTGGTGTTTGTTTGCCTTCTTTTTTATGTTCACAGGGCACCTCGCACTTTCTTATCTGCCTATGGCAAGCGTGGCGGAGTCGGTTAGAGAAGGCATAACACAATTAGACAGCAAGTTCTACTGGATGATTGCAGCGGGATTTCTGGCACAATTGATAGACGGCATGCTGGGCATGGGCTACGGCGTAGTATCTACAACGATACTGATGTCGCTCGGAATTAATATCGCAGCCATCAGCGGCAGTATTCACACGGCTGAAATGTTTTCCAGCGGCGCATCGGGTTATACCCATTATAAATTTGGAAACGTAAATAAAAAACTGTTTAAAACCCTGCTCATTCCAGGAATTGTGGGAGCCGTGTTGGGTGCCTATTTGCTTTCGAAGTTTGGAGAAACCTATGCAGGATATATCCGGCCGCTCATTGCCTGCTACACGATGCTCTTAGGAGTTCGTATTTTGATTATTTCCTTTAGAAAGAAATCTAAAAAGCCTAAAAAAGTTAAACGGGTTGGCTGGCTGGCCGGTATCGGCGGATTTTTAGATTCCTTTGGCGGCGGCGGCTGGGGGCCATTGGTTACCAGCACCCTGATTTCCAAAGGCAGAAGTCCGCGTTTCGTGATTGGCTCCGTTAGCATCACTGAGTTTTTTGTAACCTTTGCCAGCGCCCTCACCTTCTTTTCCATGATAGGCGTAAGCCACTGGCAGATTATTGTAGGACTGATTATCGGCGGTTTAATTGCAGCCCCGCTGGCGGCACGGCTTGTGGGAAAACTGCCGACTAAAACCATGCTGATAGCCGTGGGTACCATGGTGGTATTATGGAGTATCAAAATCCTGCTGAAATCCGCAGGGGTGTTTTAAACTCAATTAGTCAGATTTTCCCGGTTAGCGACCGCGTAGTGAAGACGGAATTCATCCTCCTGAATAATGCCCGCCCGTTTAAACCATTAGTTATTCAGAACATTCAGGTCAAAAAAACGGATTGCTTTGTATCTTCGCACTCAAATTCAAAGATCAATGCCGTTAATGCAATTACACCGCACACAGGGTGATTATGGGTTTACCGCTGCCGATTCGGGAGGCAACAAGTTGAATATTGATATTCCTGCGGAGCAGGGAGGCAACAGCAAAGGCTTTCGCCCAATGCAGCTATTGGTAGCCGGATTAGGCGGATGCAGCGCCGTAGATGTGGTAAGCATATTAAAAAAGCAGAAGCAACAAATAGCGGATTTTTCGATTGATATAGATGGAGAAAGAGAAAAAGGAAAAGAACCCTCGCTTTGGGAAGAAATCCAAATTACTTTTCAACTATCGGGAGAGGTAGAACCCGCAAAAGCACACCGTGCAGTTGAGCTGTCCATGAACAAATACTGTTCCGTTGCGGAAACCCTGCGTTTAGCCGGAGCAACAATAAAATGGAAAGTTGTGGTGAACGGAGTTGAGGTAAAGCTTTGATTTTACAAAGTAGTCCCATATATCCGAGATCGCCAATCAGCCAATACGCTTTCAGTCGTATGCTGTCCGTTATTTTTCTCTCATCCTTCGCCAACAGGTAAATAAAAAAATGCAGATGAAGCAACATCCCATTACGCAGGCCGTGCGTATTCAAACCCCTCGTACCAATGAAATGGAACACAGTACGCCTTTGTTCCTCACTTCCAGTTTTTGTTTTGACGACGCCGAAGAAATGCGTGCAGCGTTTGCCGGAGAAAACAACAACAATATTTACAGCAGGTTCAGCAATCCAACTGTTCAGGAATTTATTGATAAGATGTGTGTGCTGGAAGGTGCCGAAGCGGGGTTTGCTACTTCATCGGGTATGAGCGCCATCTTCGGTTGTTTTATGACCTTTTTGAACAGCGGAGATCATTTACTGAGCTGTAAGTCTATATTTGGTTCCACCCATACTATCGTTACCAAATACCTGCATCGCTGGAATATCGAATACAGCTATGCAGATATCACCAAACCGGAGTCGTGGGAATCCCTGATCCGGCCTAACACCAAAATGATTTATATAGAAACGCCCACCAATCCGGGCCTCGACATCGTGGACCTGGAATGGCTGTGCCAACTGGCGAAACAGCACAAAATTTTGTTGATTGTTGACAATTGTTTTGCCACACCCATCCTTCAAAAACCTGCCGCCTTTGGCGCCGACCTGGTACTTCATTCTGCTACCAAATGGCTCGATGGACAAGGCCGTGTGCTGGGAGGTGTGGTTGTGGGTAAAAAAGAGCTTATCCAGGAACTGTACCTGTTTTGCAGAAATACCGGCCCGTCATTATCTCCGTTCAATGCATGGCTGCTGAGTAAGAGCCTGGAAACCCTCGATGTGCGCATGCAGAGGCATTGCGACAATGCAGAGGCCTTAGTGAAAGCCCTTGACGGCCATGCCAAACTAAACTGGATAAAATATCCCTTTCACCCCTCCCATCCGATGTATGCTGTTGCCAAAAAACAAATGACCCGTGGTGGCGGGCTCGTTACCTTCGACCTGAAGGGCGGTGTAAGCAGTGGTGTAAAATTTATGGATGCGCTGCAAATGCTTTCCCTCACCTCTAATTTGGGCGACACCAGAAGTATTGCATCCCATCCCGCATCCACAACCCACTCCAAGCTCAGCGCCGAAGAACAGGAATCGGTTGGCATCACTCCGGGTTTGATACGTGTTTCTGTTGGACTCGAACACGTGGAAGATATTATTGCAGATATCGTTCAGGCACTTGATAAGAGCTGAGGATTTTGTTACCGGTAATTAATGATTCAGCTTCGAACCAAAAGATCAGACGACCATACACTATACTCCAACGGAGTTTAACAAACCCCTCATGCAATTCATTCCGTGATTATTTTTGCTCCAACGCGGCAGCATAAAACGAATAAAAGCCCCGTAGGGGCAGTATCTCGACAGAAAAACGAAACCACAATAACCATCAAGCTCCGTAGGAGCAACATCATAATATCGCTTATGATGAAAAATATCTTTTTGAATGGATTGAATGATATCGCTCCTAAAGAGCTTAACCCTCACTACACAGCCACACAACTACCCGGGAGTCGTTTGTTTTCAAAAACGGTTTGTGAACCATCGTATCAAAAAGACAGACTGAAAATGGCAATATTCCTCCCAATTTCTAAACAAATTCAACACCTTAAAGTAAACCCGGAAATCGAAGACCTTTATAAGTAATCTTAAAAGCCACCGGAGTAAATGCCCGAACAAAAGTCTGCACGAGCGTATCCCTCCCTCATCACACAAAAAGGCAAAAACCAACAGGGAGTATGATCTGCCCATTTTCTTTCCGGCAACGCAATCGCT
>JADZFY010000176.1 GCA_020854215.1 Chitinophagaceae bacterium
ACAAATGGGATCAGTCGGAGATGGAGTTCAACAAAATTATTGTTCCTCCGGATGAAGCTAAAGTGATACCGGTACTGAGCGCGGTAAAACAGGTATGGATTGACAACTACGTAGCAGAAACCAACGCGCTGTTTATGAAGAAGTATTGTCCGAAGTTTTTTGTGCTGGCAGGTAGTGCCAGTTGGAATATGGATGGAACCATCACCCTTGGTCAGGCAGAGGGGGGGCGTAAAATACTATTGTACCAGCTCAACGATTTTAGAATCAAGGGCATGCCGGGTTACGTTCCGCAGGATTCATTTATGGTGAAACAAATGTTTCATACCATTGAACATGAATTTGCACATATCCTGCACCAAACGGTTATGTATCCGCCTGAGTTTAAACAGATATCCGCTGGCGGCTATACCTCTAACTGGAATAATGTAAGTGACGAAGCGGCAAATGAAATGGGTTTTGTATCTGCATATGCGATGTCGTTTCCGGATGAAGATTTTGTAGAAATGGCTGCGATGATGCTGGTAGAGGGCAGAGGTTGGTTTGATTCCATGGTGAGCAATCTTACAGACGAAGCATCGCAAGCAAAGCTTCGGCAAAAGGAAGCCCTTGTGGTGAATTATTTTAAGGACGTTTGGAACATTAATTTTTACAGTTTACAAACCCGTACCCGGGCATCTATCAGTACCTTATTGAAATAGGCAACCTTTAGAATTGGACAAAAAAAATGAAGCGATGAACAGATTTACTTTATATATGCTATCCCTGTTGCTGCTTTTTTCGGCCTGCCGAAAAGATGAACCGGTGTTTGACCAGTCACCGGATGCTCGCATCAATGCCACATTGAGCGAGTACCAGGCAGCACTTTTAAATTCAGCAACAGGCTGGAAAGCTACCATTATGCCTGGCGCGGGAGGACTGTACCATTTTTATTTCAGGTTCAATAACGAAAACAGGGTATTCATGTATTCCGATTTTGACACTGCTACCGCAAAATATCAAAAGGAAAGCAGTTACCGTTTGAAAGCGCTGCAACAACCCACTCTTATTTTTGATACTTATTCCTACCTACACCTGTTATCCGATCCGGACGCCGCAGTGAACGGAGGGAATTATGGTAGCGGACTGTCGGCTGACTTCGAGTTTTCAATGGATACGTTGTACGCCGATAGTATCATTCTGCGGGGTAAAATGAATAATACCCGCCTCAAATTGGAAAAAGCGTCCCAACAGGAATTGGATGAATGGCAAAATGGCCAATGGGCGGAAGCCCTGTCTTTTGTTAATGTAACAAATATTCAGAACTATTTTAAGCGACTGAACCTGGGTGGTGTAGAATACGAAATATTTATTGAGCCTACATCCAGAACAATAGTATTTCAATGGATTTCAGCAGGCGTTACCAAAAGCTTTGTTACCACGTATATCTACAAGCCGGGTGGTATTATTTTCGAATCACCGCTTATTAATGGAAGTCAAACCATTGCCGGTTTTTCAGCTATAACCTGGAATGACGCTACGCAAAAGCTCACCGTCAAGTCAGGAAATCAAACGGGTAGTATTGGCGGAGCCATTCAACCATTAAAAATTGACCTTAACGCCCCAAAACGGTGGTGGCAAACAGCCGTAAATAACGAAACCTATTGGGAATCGTTTGCCGGATTTCATGTAAATGGCGTGGATGATGCATTTAAAATCAATACACTGGGCAGGTTTTATTCGCTTATTTATTGGCCGGAATATGAATCTGGTGTTGACTTGTATGCTCCGGTGTTTATTAATAATGCGGGTACAGGGCTCGAGTTACAGTATGGGGCTGCCATCAATACTCCACAGTTCACGCCGGACGGTCGGGCTGTGTTTACGATTCTTGGTGCCTACGGCGATTATCCAAATTCCGGCCCTGCGTTTCAGAGTTTGATTCAACTCCTGATCCCCCAGGGATATTATTTTATTCAAACCAGCGCGTCCAGCTATGATATGGTAAGCGCCCTTGACGCAAAAACCTGGATAACCTGGAATTTTTAAATCTAAAAGAACAAACCTTTGACTCGTAATTTGATTTTCATGGGTACCGGAATTTTAATCGTTAATTGAAGTATAGGGCTAAATATTAATTCATTATTTTTAAATATTCGATCATTAAAATTACTTCTTTATGAAACGACTTAACTTTCCGTTAACCTTAATTGCTCTGTTCGTGGCGGGAGTATTCCTGGCTTCCTGCACGAAAGAAGGTCCGGCTGGTCCGGCTGGTCAAACGGGTGCTCAGGGTGCGCCTGGTCCAACCGGAGCGCAAGGACCTGCGGGAACCAAAGGAGACCCCGGCACAGCGAACGTCATTTACTCCGACTGGAAAAATGTTACTTTTGATGAGAGTGGTCTCGGGGTATTACCGGCACCGGAACTGTCGAATGACATTTTGAATACCGGGTCCGTAAAAGTGTATTGGAATCTGTTTACAAAAGACGAACCATTTGTGGTTTCTTTGCCCTGTTCTGTTTTCCCGGGTTTGTTATTTGATGACCTTGAAGATGACGCTCCAAACATTGTTATAAACCCATATCTCGCAAAAGACACGATTTTGTTATCTGCGAATTATAATGTATCAAGTGTGAGCGGGCAGTCACAGTTTCGTTACATTCTTATTCCCGGTGGCACGCCTGCAGCCCGCAAAGCATCGTCCATAAACTGGAATAACTATGCCGAAGTAAAGCAGTACCTGAATTTAAAAGATTAGTTTTTTTGTGACGGAAAGGTGCGCAATCTGAAGCCACCTTTTCGTTTTTTTGTTTTTATCATTCAAATTCCATCATCCGCGGGAAACACAGAATTTATAATAGCATTTGCCGAATAAACATGCGTATTCGTACAGCCATACTATCTACTCTTTTTTTTGTGCTGCTGCAATCCTGCCAGAAGGAGCTATCCTTTGAAACAGGTGTGCCGGATAATAATCGTCCGGTTTTGCCGGGCAACTGGAAATTTGCCGGTTTAGACGTGATGGTTGTAACAGGTTTTAAAGGTGATGTCGGCGGAGTTCCAGGCAGGATAGACGCATCGTATACAGCCATTTCTCAGAACAACACAGGGCGCTTTGTTATCACTTCTGGTGAGATGAAAGCACCCGATCTGAGTTATAAGCTTTCCGGAAAGGTTAAGATATTCTATTATCTTGGCGGAATCCCCGTTGATCCTCCACCGCCTGATGAGTTGCTTGACTTTGTTCTGCCGCCGGACAGCGTTAGTGTTGATTATCGCCAGGTTGGAAACGACTCGCTTTTTTTTCCGCATGGATTTCCCTTTGATATTCCGGATACCAACGGAGAACCTCACCCATTAGGTTTGGATTCCACGGGGGCCCGATTCTCCATAAATGGAGACACGTTAACCATTAAAACGGAAATCAATAAAACTACAATTTACGGTCAGGGTAACGACGAAGTGGAACTCACCCAAAAATTAAATCGTACGGCAACGCTGATCCGGCAATAACAACAGGTCACTGTTGGGCGAATTTAATTCCATATCTTTTTGATGAGTTGTTCGGCATTGGTCGCATTATTATAATGGTTATTAAGCAATGCCTGGCGAAATTGAATGGCTTCAATACTAAAAGGCTGTGAAAAAAATGTTTGAATGGCATACTTCATCTCAGTAGCATCCGCCGCCATTATACATGCCTCTTCTAAACCTGTATCTGCCACCATGGCTTTGTTAACGATACAATGCCTCCCACAAAACAAAGCGTGCAATAATTTCAATTTAATACCGGTTGACGAGAAAGAGGGCAAAAGATGAATCTGCGCCTCTTCAATGAGTTGCTGCATGGCTTCCTGCGACGGATTTTCGATCAGCGTGATATGGGAGTATAACTGCACTGTCTTTTTTAAAACCGGGGAAGGATTTTTTCCTGCCAGAATTAAAGGTATCATCGTTAACGTTGAAAAAACATGCTTAACCAGCCATAATGCCACCTGTTCATTTTCACTCACTGATAGATTTCCATGGTATAAACAATACGTGCCTTTTCCCTCACGACACACAACGCTATTCCACGGCGTAAATACAGGCAGATAAAAAGCACCGGGTTTGCCTGAAAGTTGCCGGTAAGTATCTGCGTCTCTTACAGACACGGTAACGACTGAATCAACCGATGAAGCTATTTTTTTTTCATAGCGACGCAACAACCAGCTTTCAACCCGATAGTATATTTTTTGAAATACGGAGAAACTGTGATTCGCCAAATGATGGTAGTATTCAAATTCCACATTATGTAAACGCAGGATTACTTTTCTACCATTGAGCCTCCCTTTGTATAACCAAAAGGTGCAGTGTACTCCTTCCAGCAACACGGGAAAATCGTCCCTGGTTAAGTTATTCAGTAATTCGGGTGCTGACCTTGATCCCACGATGTAGGGGATACGGCTCAAAAGATTCCACCAGCCATTACTTCTTTTGTAATAATGAACGGAGTGGCAATACTGCTTCAAGGCATCCTGGCGTCCTCTCCCGTACGCAAAAGAATGAAGGTGAATGATGACGCCCGCTTCGCACAGGTATTTCAGTTTATAGTAAAGGTCAAACACCCCGCCGTAATCGGGAGGATAGGGTACATCCAAACAAACAATATGTAATTGCTTCTCCAAAATTATAGCAGTAACTTATTATAAAAATCAATCAGTTTTCGTTCTTCCTGTTGCCAGTTATAAAACTTTTTTGCGTCGAGGCAGTTTTTGTGCAGCCGGGTATATAACGCAGGGTTGTTCAACAAAGAATTGATTGCTTCCGCCACCCGGTTGGGGTCTAAATCATCAATAAGCACTGCAATTTCGAAATTGGCATTAACGGCCTGGTATTCGGGATACCGCATTGTTACCTGGGGTACTCCCGAATGCATATAATCAAAAAACTTATTGGCTAAAGAATAAAACTGGTTGAGTCCGGTATTTTCCACCAGATTAATACCGATATAAGCGTGGTCTGTTATGGTTTTAAGTACAGTTGGATTTACGGGGGCGTGAACATGCACTTTGTCCTTCACCTTGTAACGATTTATCAAAAGAATAAGCATCTGTTCAAAATTTCCGCGCCCATAAATGTGAAGTTCAGCATCTACCTGTTTCATGGCAGGTATCAGTGCTTCTAACCCCCTTGCCTCATTAATGGCGCCCTGATAAATGATCAACTTGTTGCGGGATGCAGCGGGCCCGCCGTTATTTTGTTCAAGCGGAAGATTTCTGATCACAGTATAGTTTACCCCGTATCTCCGAAGGAATTCTGACACAATGCTGTCTGAAACCGTGTATCCATTAGGAAATCGGGGCACGCAATACCTTTCCACGGCCCGCCATATTTTTCGAACTAAAGGACGGGTTACCACTTCTTTCATTTCGGTAAATAATTCGTGGGCATCGTAAACGCGGGGGATATTTCGCCATTTCGAAATGAAATAACACGGAAGAATGGTATCCAGGTCAATTGCACACAGCGCATCCATGCGCTTAAATAGTAAGAAGAAGAAGAGTCGGATATTAAATTCAATGTAGGAACGTTTCCCATTGCTGAACCGGCAGCGTATACGGTACTGCGTGTAATTAAGTTCCGGAATTAATGGTGGCATATGTTTGGTTTCTTTTCCAACCAGCACAACATCTAAATGAAGCGACAACGTGGTGCAAATGCGTTTCATTCGCTGGTCGAAAGTGAGGTCGTTGTAAACAGCCAGGTAGATTCTTTTCAAAAAATCAGTTTAAACATCTCAAAAATAACATCGCCAATCCTTCAGGTTCGTTCGTGTGTTTTCGTAAAAAAAGAAAATTCCTTATTGCCAAACACAATTTCAGCCTTACATTTAATAATAAGTTTTCCTTTTCATCATTTTGTAAAACTAAAACATATTCAGCTATGGAAAATTATCTTCAGGATCAGTCGGCAGCTTCTGCAAAACCTCAAAGACCTACGTTACTCACCGTTTTATGTATACTCACATTCATAGGCAGCGGTTGGGGAATCCTTAATGGAATAACCAGCTATTTCTCTGCTAATGTCACTTCGGATATTGCTCAAACGGCAATGCAGGAGGCAAGAGATAAAATAGAAAACGAGGCAGACTCGGGATCAAAAATTGCTGACAAAATTTTATCAGGCACCAGTGAAATGCTGCAACCCGAAAATCTGAAGAAAAGCGCTTTGTTCGGAACTATTGCCTCAGTGTTTACTTTGCTCGGCGGCATTTTGATGTTCGGGCTGAAAAAAACGGGGTTCTACAGTTATGTACTGGGAACAATTTTGGGAATCGCAGGACCTTTCATCGCCTTTGGCGGGGCTAATTTTCTGACAATTTTATCATCATCCGCAATTGCCTTTGTGGGAGTGCTGTTTGTAATCTTGTATGGATTGAATGTAAAGCACTTACGATAAAAAATATTATTGACAAATAATTCAGATTTTTCTGATCTTTTAGTACCTTTGCGCGCAATTATTAAGAAGTTATCATTGGATGTTTAAAAAATTTGAGATGCCAACATTAGTCGCTGAAAAAAAAGCAAAGGTCTTTAAGGAATTTGGAGGTAAAGAAACCAATACGGGATCCGTAGAAGCACAGATAGCATTACTAACGGAACGTATTGCCCACATTTCCAAACACTTACAAGACAACAAAAAAGATTTCTCCAGTAACCGGGGGCTCCTGCAATTAGTGGGAGAAAGAAAAAGCTTACTCACCTATCTTAGCAAAAATAACCTGCAGGGTTATCGCGAGCTGATCGAAAAATTAGGACTCAGAAAATAAGATGTTTTATATGTGAAGCTATTCCCAACTTAACGGTTGGGAATACTGCTTTTATATCGCTCGTTTCTTTTTTAACTACGCGGCATGTAATTGCGGGTATATTTCCCCCCTGATACCGAAGTTTACATGCTTCAAACACAAATCATTATTATGCTCTCTCAACCAATTGAAGTATCGTTTGACCTTGGTGGTGGACGAACTGTAACTATTGAAACAGGTAAACTGGCAAGGCAGGCCGATGGCGCTGTTGTTGTACGCCAGGGAAATTGTATGATTCTGGCAACAGCAGTAGCCAGCAAGGAACCAAAACCCGGACAAGATTTTTTTCCATTGAGCGTAGACTATATGGAAAAATTTGCATCAGCCGGACGAATCCCCGGCTCGTTTTTTAAACGCGAGGCAAAGCTAAATGACTATGAAGTTCTAACAAGCCGTCTGGTTGACCGCGCTTTACGCCCTTTATTTCCTGATGACTACTACTGTGAAGTTCAGGTAATTATAACACTTATTTCAAGTGATATGGAAGTAATGCCGGATGCGTTAGCCTGTTTGGCTGCGTCAGCCGCATTAGCAGTGTCTGATATTCCCATCAAGGAGATTATTTCGGAAGTGCGGGTAGCCAGGGTAGAAGGCGAACTCATCGTAAATCCTTCAAGATCGCAATTGGAAAAGGCCGACATGGACTTCATGATTGGAGCTACTGAGAAAAACCTGATGATGGTGGAAGGCGAATCCAGGGAATGCTCGGAAGAGGATTTGGTAAAAGCTTTAGAAGTTGCCCATAAGTCTATTCAACTTCAAATTAATGCACAACAGGAACTGAGGAATAAAAAAGGTATTACTCAAAAAAGAGATTACCCCAAACCCGTTCAAAACAACGAGATTCTTGAAAAGGTAAATGCTTTTGCTAAGGATAAAATATACGAGATATCCAAACAGGGATCGTCTAAACACGAGAGAAGCGAAGCCTTTTCCAAACTAAAGGATGATCTAATTGCAAGCCTGGGTGAAGCCCCGGAAGAAGAACTGGTAAAATTAGCCAAAAAATATTTTGAGGACCTTCAGTGGGAGGTGGTGAGAAACATGATTCTGGATGACAGGATCCGACTGGATGGCAGGAAGTTGGATGAGGTACGCCAACTCACTATGGAAACAGATTTTCTTCCAACGCCCCATGGTTCCGCATTATTCACCAGGGGAGAAACACAGTCTCTTACTACCGTAACTTTGGGCACTCCCCTGGATGAGTTGCTTATTGAAAGCGCAGCAAAATCAGACTATTCAAAATTTATTTTGCACTATAATTTTCCACCGTTTTCTACCGGAGAAATAAAGTTCCTGCGTGCACCGGGAAGAAGGGAAATCGGGCATGGTAACCTGGCAATGCGTTCGCTTAAACAAATGATGCCCGGAAATGATTACCCTTACACTGTTAGGGTGGTAAGTGATATTCTGGAATCCAATGGTTCTTCTTCCATGGCAACGGTTTGTGCCGGCTCTCTGGCATTAATGGATGCGGGTGTTCCCTTCCCTAAACACGTAAGCGGTGTGGCGATGGGTTTAATTACCAGGAGTTCCGATCAGAAATATGCTATTTTAACGGATATTCTGGGCGATGAAGATCACCTCGGAGACATGGACTTTAAAGTGACCGGTACGCGTGATGGTATCTGCGGGGTGCAAATGGATATCAAAATAGATGGCTTAAGTATGGATACCATGCGGGAAGCCCTGGAACAGGCGCGCAAAGGAAGATTACATATAATAGATGCAATGTATGCTTGCGTAAGTGCTGCACGCGAAGAAGTGAAGCCACATGCACCCAGAATGGAGAAACTGTTCATAGATAAAGAATTTATTGGAGCAGTAATTGGACCGCAGGGTAAGGTTATCCAGGAAATTCAAAGGACCACCGGTACTACTATCAATATTGAAGAAGTAGGTACAGTAGGAGAGGTGAGTATTTTTTCACCTGCAAAAGAAGGATTGGATAAAGCAGTAGCATGGATAAAAGGAATAGTTGCCGTTCCATCGGTAGGTGAAGTGTACGAAGCAACCGTTAAGGGAATAAAAGAGTTTGGAGCCTTTGTAGAGTTTATGCCGGGCAAACAAGGGTTGTTGCATATTAGTGAAATAAGCTGGAAGCGCCTCGAAAGTATGGAAGGTGTATTGAAAGAGGGCGATGTGGTAAAGGTGAAGCTGGTAGGCGTTGATCAGAAGACCGGGAAATTTAAATTAAGTAGAAAGGCGTTAATGCCAAAGCCTGATTTTGCTCCAAAGCATCGCCCGGCACCGGATCAGGAACGCGGTTCGGCAGAGTCCAACGTTCCGCACAATTGATATTGCATTGAACGATAACATCTAATCATTCAGGCTACCTGCTCAAAACAGGTAGCCTTTTAATTATACACCATGGAAGAAAAATACATCGAAATTTTCTTTGAAGGGGTCAGTCGCGAACAGGGTGAAATAATCGTTGCCACATTAAACCATCTCATGGAACCAGAAGGCTTTGAAGAAGGTGACGGATTCGTGAAAGCATACATCCCGGCATCAAAGTTTAACCCTGGTGTGTTGGATCAGTTCAGTCTTTCTGTTCCGCTAAAATATAAGCAAACTGTTATTGAAAATAGAAACTGGAACGCCATATGGGAAAGCGAATTTGAGCCGGTTATTATAGATAAGTTTATTTCAATACGAGCTGATTTTCACATACCTGCAAGTAATGTTGAATATGAAATTATAATTACACCCAAAATGAGTTTCGGTACCGGGCACCATGCTACCACTACTTTGATGTTGGAAAGTCTGCGCCATTTTTCCTGTGCAGGAAAAACAGTGGTGGATTTTGGAACCGGTACGGGGATACTTGCGATTTTAGCCCATAAAATGAAAGCGCAGAAAGTGTTGGCAATTGACCATGATGAATGGAGTATGGAAAACGCACTGGAGAATCTGGAAAGAAATGACGCACATGCTATCCGCCTTTTAAAGGAAGACCACTTTCCGGTTAGTGACCGGTGGGACATAATACTTGCCAACATCAATCTCCAGGTCATTCTCGATAATATGAACGCGTTCTATCATGGTTTAAACTCCGGGGGCGTATTAATTATTAGCGGTATCCTGGAAACGGACCGAAATCAGGTAGAGGAGGTGGCCAAACCTATGGGGTTAACA
>JADZFY010000177.1 GCA_020854215.1 Chitinophagaceae bacterium
CTGACGGAAAATGCAGCAAAAATATTTTCTGACGAAGAAGTTGCAGCAGAGGCCTAAGAAAACTATTTAAATTTTCATCCCGTCTTTTGCGGGACAAATGTTCAAATTAACAGAAATGAAACTTGCAGACGTACTTGTTAAGCCGGTTATAAGCGAGAAAAGCAATAAGCTTTCTGAAAAACGCAATACCTATACTTTCAAGGTGGGACGTAAAGCCAACAAGCTTGAAATCAAAAAGGCCGTTGAGGAGTTTTATGGTATTAATGTGGTAGAGGTGAATACCGTGGTGGTACCGGCAAAAAGTAAATCGAGGTTTACAAAGGCCGGTGTTATTTCCGGAAGTAAACCCGCATACAAAAAAGCCTATGTTACCGTGGCCGAAGGAGAAAACATTGATCTCTACGGCACATTATAGGCATCGAATAAAATAATTTATTAAAGCTGGCGAAGCTGAAAAGTTCGCAATAAAATTGAAGAAATGGCAGTAAAAAAATACAAACCGGTAACCGCAGGAACCCGTTGGAGAATTGGAAACAGTTTTTCTGAAATTACCACGGACGTGCCTGAGAAAAGTTTGCTGGAAGCCAAGTCAAAAACCGGCGGTCGCAATTTCCAGGGTCGTCGCTCCATGCGCTATATCGGCGGTGGACACAAGCAGAAGTATCGTATTGTTGATTTTAAGAGAGATAAGAAAGGAATAAGCGCAACGGTAGCGTCAATAGAGTATGATCCTAACCGTACGGCGTTTATTGCACTGCTTAACTACGCTGATGGCGAAAAGAGATACATTATTGCACCCCAGGGATTGCAGGTGGGTGCTCAGATTATCAGCGGCGACAGCGTTGCGCCTGAAGTTGGAAATGCATTACAGTTAAGGTATATGCCGTTGGGTACCAACGTACATAATATTGAGCTGCAGCCCGGTCAGGGTGGAAAGCTGGTGCGGAGCGCAGGTGCTTCTGCCCAGTTGAGCAACAAAGAAGAAAAATACGGGGTATTGAAAATGCCCAGTGGCGAACTCCGTAAAATTTTGATTAATTGCTATGCTACCGTTGGTGTAGTAAGCAACAGCGATCATGGGCTGGAAAGAGCCGGTAAAGCCGGGGTTAACCGTTGGAAAGGTGTTCGCCCACGTGTACGTGGTGTAGCCATGAACCCTGTGGATCACCCGATGGGTGGTGGCGAAGGAAGGGCTTCCGGTGGACATCCAAGATCAAGAACCGGTAAGTATGCAAAGGGGCTGAAAACACGCAAACAAAAGGGATCAGATAATCTGATTATCCAGCGTAAGAATGGAAAGAAACTGGCGAAATAAGTGGTAAGTGGTACGATAAATCCGAAATCAACAAATCTAAAATCTGAAATATAGATTATGGGTCGTTCAATTAAAAAAGGTCCTTACGTAGCCGGACATCTGGAAAAAAAGGTCCTGGCAATGAATGAGGGAACAGCTAAGAAAGGAGTGATCAAAACCTGGAGCCGCCGCTCTACCATTACTCCCGATTTTGTGGGTAATACATTTGCGGTGCATAATGGTAATAAGTTTATTCCGGTATATGTTACCGAGTATATGGTGGGACATAAGTTAGGTGAGTTTGCACCTACCCGCAACTTTAAAGGACACTCAAGCAAAAAAATAGCTTAATAATAGTGGCGGATTTCCGGTGTGTATCCATACCGAATCTGCAACCAGAAAAAATATAAAATGGAAGCAGTAGCTAGACTTAGAAATTATCCTACCTCACCACGCAAAATGCGCTTGCTGGCAGACCTGATCCGCGGCATGGAGGTGGAAAAAGCATTGGCTGTGTTGGAGCATCATCCACAGCATTCATCTACTCCTTTGTATAAATTATTGAGGAGTGCGGTAAGTAACTGGGAGCAGAAGAACGAAGGAAGTAATGCTGCCGACAGCAACCTGTTGGTGAAAACAATATTCGTTGATGGTGGGAGAGTATTAAAGAGAATGCTGCCTGCGCCACAGGGAAGGGCTTACCGCGTACGCAAACGCAGTAATCATGTAACCGTGATTGTAGACCAGAAATAAAAAAGAAAATTTTCAAATTATAAACATGGGTCAAAAAGCAAATCCAATTGGAAATAGGTTAGGAATTATCCGCGGCTGGGAAAGTAACTGGTACGGAAACAAGAGGGATTATTCCAAAAAACTGATTGAGGATAATCGCATCAGAACCTATCTTAATGCCCGTATTAATAAAGGCGGTATTTCTAAAATCGTTATTGAACGAACGCTTAACAAGCTTATCGTTACCATACATACGTCCAAACCCGGTATCATCATTGGAAAGGGTGGCGGTGAAGTGGATCACATCAAGGAAGAGTTGAAGAAACTCACCGGCAAGGAAGATGTGCAAATCAACATCCTGCAGGTACGCCGTCCGGAGCTGGATGCCAATATAGTTGGCGATACCATTGCGCGTCAAATTGAAAATCGTATTAACTATAAGCGTGCTATTAAGTTGTCAATTGCTTCAGCGCTCCGCATGGGTGCCGAGGGAATTAAGATTAAAGTAAGCGGTCGTTTGGGTGGTGCAGAAATTGCACGTACCGAAGAAATCAAACAGGGGCGTGTGCCATTGCATACTTTCCGTATGGAAATTGATTACGCCAACGTGTTTGCATTAACCGTGTACGGAAAGATAGGCATTAAGGTATGGATTTGTAAGGGAGAAGTTTTAACGAAACGTGACCTTAACCCCAATATCATTGACGGAAAAGTGGAAGTTGCTGGCGGAGAAGGAAGGCGTGATGACAGAAGAGGTGGCGACAGAAGGGATGACAGGAGAGGGGGTGATCGCAGAGATGACAGAAGAGGTGGCGGCGACAGACGCGGTGGCGGAAGAGGAGACAGGAGATAAGCAGTAATGGAGCGGTACGGAGTGAGCAGGGGAGTAGTACAAAGATTTATATTTAAAATTTTCAAATTGTAATATAATGTTACAGCCGAAGAGAACAAAACACAGAAAAGCACAAAAGGGAAGAATCAGGCAGGTAGCGAAACGTGGAGCAACAATTTCATTTGGATCTTTTGCGCTAAAGGCACTGGAGCCTATCTGGTTGAATAACCGCCAGATAGAGTCTGCCCGTCAGGCTATGACGCGTGCCATGAAACGTGAGGGTAATGTGTGGATACGTATTTTCCCCGATAAGCCCATAACCCGCAAGCCTGCAGAGGTGAGAATGGGTAAAGGTAAGGGTAACCCGGAGTTTTGGGCTGCCGTGGTGGAACCAGGACGCATTCTTTTCGAAGCGGATGGTGTGCCGGTTCAGGTAGCAAAAGAAGCAATGGAACTGGCCGCAGCAAAACTGCCAATCAAAACACAGTTTATTGTTCGCAGGGATTACGCCGGACAATAAGGCCCAAGCAATAGTTTTAAATATTCAAACGGAATAGTAATGTCAAAAAGAGTTGATTTTTTAAATAGCCTTGAAACGATGAGTGAAACAGATCTGAAGGCAAGGATTAGTGAAGACGAACTGCGCCTGAAGAAGCTGAAATTTGCTCATGCTACTTCTCCGCTGGAGAATCCCATGTCCATTCAGGCAGTTAGAAGGGATATTGCAAGGTTAAAAACTGAATTAAAGAAAAAAGCTAAAAGCTAAATACAATGGCTGAAAGAAATTTGCGCAAAACAAGGATCGGGGTAGTAACCAGTAACCGAATGGACAAAACGGTTACCGTGGCAATCGAAAGAAAGGTGAAGCACCCCATCTATGGTAAGTTTGTAAAAAAGACCACTAAATTCCATGCTCATGACGAGAAGAATGAATGTGGAATTGGTGATACGGTGAAGATCATGGAATCACGTCCGCTGAGCAAAACAAAACAGTGGCGTTTGGTGGAAGTAGTGGAAAAAGCGAAATAAAAAATTTCTGATTTGAAATTTGTGATTTGATATCCGGGATGCCTTGATGCTGTCAACATCTCAACGTTGTATCAAATATCAAATTTCAATCCCGAACATTCGGGATCAAATTTCAAATAACATAATAAGATGATTCAGCAAGAAAGCAGGCTAAATGTAGCAGATAACAGCGGCGCGAAGGAAGTGCTTTGTATCCGCGTATTAGGCAATAGCGGGCAGGATTACGCGAAGATCGGCGATAAGATTGTAGTGACAGTTAAAGACGCTATCCCGGCGGGCGGTATAAAAAAAGGAACCGTTACCAAAGCGGTAATCGTTCGTACCAAAAATAAGTTGAGACGTAAAGACGGATCGTACATCCGGTTTGATGACAACGCAGTGGTATTGCTGAACCAGGCAGATGACCCAAGAGGCACGCGTATTTTTGGACCTGTGGCAAGGGAGTTGCGCGACAAGGGGTATATGAAGATTATTTCTCTTGCACCGGAAGTACTTTAAGTGCGGGATAGTTTGGTGACAGACTACGATGTTGAAACATCAATTAATTAAGTTTACATTCTCCTAAAAAGAGATAAAGCATAAGAAAATGAGCAAAAGATTTAAACCTAAGTTTAACGTAAAAAAGGGCGATTCGGTAGTGATTATTGCCGGCGATGATAAAGACGTGAAAAAGCCGCGCAAAGTGCTGGAAGTTTTTCCGGACGAAGCCCGACTGCTGGTTGAAGGTGCAAACATCATTACCCGACATACCAAACCGTCTGCTCAAAATACAAAAGGCGGATTGGTTAAAAAGGAAGCACCCATTCATATCAGTAATGTTAAGCTGTGGGACGCTAAAAAGAGCGAAGGAACCAAGGTTAAACGTACCAGGGAAAACGGTAAACTTATTCGTGTATCCAAAAAATCCGGCGCTGCCATTTAACCTTACTGCCGCAGGATGGCGGCTTAAATTTTTGATAACATGAGCACAACAAAATATACTCCGAGATTAGCCGACAAGTACAAGAAAGAGGTTGTTCCTGCTTTAATGAAACGCTTTGCTTATAAAAGTGTTATGCAGGTGCCCTA
This sequence comes from Chitinophagaceae bacterium, assembly GCA_020854215.1. GTDB lineage: Bacteria > Bacteroidota > Bacteroidia > Chitinophagales > Chitinophagaceae > Agriterribacter. Next base: position 4,956 of record JADZFY010000177.1, read on the forward strand.
TTTGGAGAAAATTTGCCTCAACCGTGGTGTAAACGGTGCGGTGAACGATAAGAAACTGGTGGATATTGCCGTAGAAGAATTATCTACCATTACAGGACAAAAGGCCGTAGCCACTTCATCTAAAAAGGACATCTCCAATTTCAAACTCCGTAAAGGAGTTCCCATTGGGGCAAGAGTAACCTTACGTGGTGTAAAGATGTATGAGTTTCTGGATAGGCTTATTGCTGCGTCTTTGCCCCGTGTGCGTGACTTTAAAGGAATCAATGAGAAGGCATTTGACGGACGTGGCAATTATACACTCGGCGTTACCGAACAGATCATTTTCCCGGAGATTGATATTGATAAGGTGAACAAGATTACCGGTATGGATATTACGTTCGTTACTTCTGCCAATACCAATGAAGAGGCTTACGAACTGTTGAAAGAATTGGGAATGCCGTTTAGAAACGCAAAGAAAGAACTGTAGTTGATTTCGAAGGTCCGAAAGGTGTTCGGGGTTTACATTTTCAAAAATTAGAATTTAATATAGATTATGGCAAAAGAGTCAATAATAGCCAGACAAAGAAAAAGGGAACGATTGGTTGCCCAGTATGCCGAAAAGCGTGATGCATTAAAGGCTGCAGGTGATTGGAAAGCGCTCGATGCTTTACCCAGAAACTCCTCCAGGGTTCGGTTGAAGAATCGTTGCCAGGTATCCGGCCGTCCAAGAGGCTATATCCGCCATTTTGGATTGTCGAGAGTCGCTTTTCGTGATATGGCATTGAACGGTATTATCCCGGGTGTAAAAAAGGCAAGCTGGTAATAACCGGGTGCAGGCAGTATATTTCATTAAAGAAGTGGATTTGCCTGAACAGAACTAAAAATTTTGAACTGATTAATTCATAAAAATGGTAACAGATCCAATTGCAGACTTCCTGACCAGGGTACGTAATGCGCAGATGGCGGGTCACCGAATAGTGGAGATCCCTGCATCTAACCTCAAGAAACGTATTACCGAGATTTTATACGATCAGGGTTATATTCTCAAATACAAATTTGAAGATGACAATAAGCAGGGGGTGATTAAGATCGCATTAAAGTACGACGCACAAACTAAAGAACCGGCAATCAGGTCTCTGGAAAGAGTAAGCCGCCCAGGTCTGCGCCAGTATGCCAAGCCAACGGAGTTTAAGCGGGTGATGAACGGACTGGGTATCGCTATTGTAAGCACGTCTAAAGGAATTTTGACGGATAAGCAGGCGAAAGCTCAGAATGTGGGCGGAGAGGTACTGTGTTATATTTGCTAATTTTTGATTAGCCCGGGATAAATAAACAGGGTAACCGGATACAACAGTTTAACTGATAATTTAAGTTCTCTATACGGAACTGAACACGGTTGAACGATGAAGGCGAACCCTTTAAATTTTAAATTTCAAATACAAATTATTATGTCACGTATAGGTAAACAACCCGTTATCGTTCCTGCAGGGGTTACCGTTGTTGTAGGTAGCGACAATGTGGTTACAGTTAAAGGCCCGAAAGGAGAATTGAAGCAGACAATTGATCGGGATATAAAGGTGGAAGTTAAAGATGGCGCAGTTCATTTTACGCGTCCAACCGATCAAATTCGCCATCGTGCTTTACATGGTCTGTACCGTGCCATTGCCGCCGGTATGGTTAAAGGTGTAACCGAAGGATACAAAAAGAACCTTGAGTTGGTTGGTGTTGGTTTTAGAGCGTCTAACCAGGGTAATTTGTTGGATCTGTCGCTGGGTTTTTCACATAATATTGTATTTGAAGTACCGAAAGAACTAAAGGTTACAACCGCGCAGGAAAAAGGTCAGAATCCTGTTGTGTCACTGGAAGGAATAGATAAACAATTGCTGGGGCAGGTAGCTGCTAAAATCAGAAGCCTGCGTAAGCCCGAGCCATACAAAGGAAAAGGTGTGAAATATGCCGGCGAACAACTGCGTCGTAAAGCAGGTAAAGCCGCTGGTAAATAATTTGAACATTTAGTCCGGCAGTATCGGACAAAAAATTAATGCAAAATGGACGCTAAAGTTATCAGAAGACAAAAGATCAGATACAATATTCGTAAAAAGATATCGGGCACCGCTCAACGTCCCAGGCTATCTGTTTTTAGAAGCAATGCGGATACCTACGTACAATTGATAGACGATGAGAATGGTGCAACCCTTGCTTCTGCTTCAACCAGGGATAAGGACATACAAGCTCAAAAGATGCCTAAAGCAGCATTGGGCACACTGGTAGGGAAGGCGATTGCAGCAAAAGCAACTGCCCTGGGTATTAGTACCGTGGTTTTCGACCGTGGCGGCTATTTATATCACGGCAGGATTAAAGCAGTTGCTGAAGGAGCACGTGAAGCCGGTTTACAATTCTGATTTTTTGATAACTGAAATAATAATACCAATAACAAGTTTATAATGGCAAAAACAATTTTAAACAAGGTAAAAGCCGGTGAAATTGAGTTTAAGGAGAAGGTGGTTGCTATTAACCGTGTAGTAAAAACAACCAAAGGAGGCAGAGCTTTCAGCTTTTCCGCCCTGGTGGTTGTGGGTAACGAAAATGGAGTGGTAGGACATGGTTTGGGAAAGGCAAAAGAAGTACAGCAGGCTATTTCCAAAGGCATTGATGATGCTAAGAAAAATCTGATCAAAGTACCCGTGATGAAGGGTACAATACCACACGAACAATGGTCAAAAGAAGGTGCTGCAAAAGTACTTATTAAACCCGCAGCACACGGTACCGGTGTAATTGCCGGTGGCAGCATGCGTGCTGTTTTGGAAAGCGCCGGACTTACCGACGTACTGGCAAAATCATTGGGATCGGCCAACCCGCATAACGTGGTGAAAGCTACATTCAAAGCGTTATCACAATTGCGTGAGCCGGTTGTGGTGGCTAAAGACAGAAGAATTGCTCTTAAAAAAGTTTTCAACGGATAATATATCATGGCAAAGATTAAAATCACCCAGGTTAAAAGTATCATTGACCGGCCGGAGCGTCAGAAAAAGACGATGGCTGCACTTGGATTGAAAAAATTACATGCTTCGGTAGAAGTAGAAGCTACTCCCCAGATATTAGGTATGGTGAATGCAGTAAATCATTTGGTTGCTGTGGAAGAGTTGGGGTAATTGGAAATTTTTGATTTCAGATTTTTAGTAATTAAAAGCGAGCCCGAAGTTTTCCGGGCGTTGAGTAAAAAAGATAAACATGAAGCTGCATCAGTTAAAGCCTGCACAAGGCGCTACGCACAAAGATAAACGTTTAGGTCGCGGAGAAGCTTCCGGACATGGGGGTACTTCCACAAAAGGTAATAAAGGTCAGCAATCCAGAGCAGGCTATAAAAGCAAAATGGCACACGAAGGGGGGCAGATGCCTATTCAGCGCCGGCTGCCAAAACGCGGTTTTAAAAACCCGCATCGCGTGGAGTATGCAGTGTTCAACCTTGGACAAATAGAGCAACTGCAGGCTAAATATAATTTACAGGAAGTTTCTGTGGAAAACCTTTATGTAAACGGGCTGATTAAGAAAACAGATAAAGTTAAGATATTAGGTAACGGCGGTTTAACAACCGGTATTAATTTTAAAGTGGATGCGGTGAGCGAAAAAGCAAAAGCCGCTATTGAAGCCGTTGGAGGAACAGTAGAAATACTTAAGTAAATTCCTTACCTTGCATTTCGCATTTTAAATGGGTTATTTACCATTTGGCGCTCAAACTAAAACGCACAATTCGTGAAGAAATTCATTCAGACACTGAAGAATATCTGGACTATTGAAGAACTGAGGGAGAAGATTGTAGTAACCTTACTGTTGTTATTTATATATCGTTTAGGTACCCACATCGTTTTACCAGGTATTGATCCTAATAAATTATCCGAGTTTTCGCATAAAGCCAGCCAGGGTTTGTTGGGGCTGTTTGATACTTTCGCAGGTGGCGCATTCTCCAATGCGTCTATCCTTGCATTAGGTATCATGCCGTATATTTCTGCTTCTATCTTCATGCAGTTGATGACCATCCTGGTACCGAAAATGCAGAAGATTCAAAAAGAGGGAGATACCGGCAGAAAAAAAATTAATCAGTGGACGCGGTATTTAACAGCAGCAGTTACGCTGTTGCAGGCGGGTACCTTCGTTGCCTACCTTACCAATCAAAATCGCGACGCACTTATCGTATCCTATCAACCCTATTTCTGGATTTCTACCGTGGTACTTTTAACGGCAGGTACATTGTTCGTAATGTGGCTGGGTGAAAAGATTCAGGATAAAGGACTTGGAAATGGTACGTCTATCATCATCATGGTGGGTATCCTCGCCAGGCTCCCGGAGGCCTTATTCCAGGAGTTTGCTGCAAAGCAGGTAAGAGGCGGTGGAGGATTGATTTTCTTCCTGGTGGAGATTGCTGCACTTATTGCGGTGATTTTAGGATTGGTAATTCTTGTGCAGGGTGTTAGGAAAATTCCAATTAATTACGCCAAACAAATTGTGGGCAATAAGCAGTTTACCGGTGCCCGGCAGTTTCTTCCTCTAAAGGTGAATGCCGCCGGTGTAATGCCCATCATCTTTGCACAGGCGATAATGTTTTTACCTACGCTCGTGTCCTTTTCTTCATTGGAAAGCGGACAGGGTATCGCCAGAATATTTTCCGATCCCAGCAATCCGTGGTATATGCTGGTTTATGGTATAATGGTTATTGCGTTTACGTTTCTTTATACAGCGTTGATCTTTAATCCTAAACAGGTTTCTGATAGTTTAAAACAAAGTAACGGCTTTATCCCAGGTGTAAAACCCGGGCAGCCTACTGCGGATTATATTGGACAGATTATGGATAGGATAACGCTTCCCGGAGCGATATTTCTTGCTATTGCAGGTATCCTGCCGGGTCTTGTTCAGAGAACCGGAGTTACCCCATTGTTTGCTTCATTTTACGGAGGAACATCACTTTTGATTATGGTTGCCGTAATTCTGGATACCTTGCAGCAAATTGAAACACATTTACTCATGCGCCAGTATGACGGGTTAATGAAAAGTGGAAGATTGCAGGGAAGGCAAACCACATCACCCGTTTCGATTTAAAAATGGTTTACTATAAGACGAATGATGAAATAGAGTTAATCCGGAAAAGTTGTTTATTAGTTAGCGCCACCTTAGCCGAGGTGGCTAACTTTTTAAAGCCCGGAGTTACTACACTTCAAACCGATGCGTTGGCGGAAAAGTATATTCGCGATAACGGCGGAGTTCCCTCTTTCAAAAATTATAAAGGATTTCCTTTTACCTGCTGTATTTCTGTAAATGATGCCGTGGTGCACGGATTTCCTAACAACGAGGTAATTAAAGAAGGAGATATCGTATCAGTGGATGTGGGTGTTTTTATGAATGGGTTTCATGGTGATAGTGCCTATACCTTTGCCGTTGGAACACTCACCGACGACGTGAGACAATTGTTACGTGTTACCAAAACATCGTTGTATAAGGGTGTGGAAAAAGCAATAGTGGGCAATAGGGTGGGAGATATCTCCTTTGCTGTTCAGGAATATACTGAGCGTAAGTTTGGATACGGAGTGGTGAGGGAACTGGTAGGGCACGGATTGGGAAGACAATTGCATGAGGATCCCCAGGTTCCCAACTATGGCAAACGGGGTTCCGGACTAAAACTACGCGAAGGACTGGTGATTGCAATTGAACCCATGATTAATATGGGAAAGAAAGACGTGTATTACGATGAAGACGGATGGACCGTTAAAACCAAAGACGGAAAGCCTGCTGCGCATTATGAACACACGATTTGCGTACAAAAAAACAAACCGGATATTCTATCTTCCTTTGCCGGAATAGAAGCTAATGAAAAGGCGAATCCACATCTTGATGCTACTTACTATTAACTTCTAATCCCGTAATCATTTTTATCAGATAACTTCTTTCGGAACCGGTAAGGTTGAGATGATTTTTGATCTTTATCACAAATATCCAGCACTGTAAACTGCACCACCCCGAAACGGGAATTAACACCAACCACAATGCGGGCAAAACGGGTGTGAGATAGCCTAAAAAAACAGATAACAGCAGCAGGTATGCCGGGTATAGTATTACCATCATTCCGAAGAATAGCGAGTCGAAATAAATGGTGTTTTTGGTTTTCGCTCTAACAAATGAATCTACAGGGAAGTAAAACAGGCCGTTAAGGATCAAACCCGCCAATGCAGGCAGGGTTAATAGAAGTAAAGCGATATAACTTTTGTAGATTTCATCGTGTTGCACCGGGAGAAAAAAACGCTTCAGGCGTTGTTGCAGTGGCGACGCAAAATCCTGGGCGGATAACAGAAGAGACTGGCGGGAAATGGAGGGTATGAATCCATTGCGGTTGCCCATTGGCGTGATATTGGTGATCAATATTTGCCAGATGTTGACGGCTTCCTTTTTGTTGGTGGTCAACTCCGGAACGAGTGGATGAAGCTTCTGGTACAGTTGTGAATTGAACTGCAGTTTCCACGCGCCCGAGTCAACAGGCTGTTCCTGCCTGCCGGGATAAAATATCTCTCCTGTTTGAATAATGAGCGTTTTACCAGGATGCCGGTAATCGCTGTAAGTTAAACCAACCGGCACTACCTGTAGCACATTTCTTACCTTATCATCTAAAAGCGCATGTTGCACAATCCTGGACGTGCCGCTCTTCAATGATTTTAATTTCCATTCGTGAACCGTAATACCTTCCGAAAAAATGATAATGATCCCGTCTTTTTTTAGGATTTCCCTACACTGGTCAATAACATTAAAGTTTTCCCGCATCCTGCTCTTTTCTTCTGTAACCCGGTACACGGGTATGGCGTTAAGAAATTTTAATATAGAGCGAAACAACGGCTTATGAAACATGTCGCTTCTGATGGTAAAATGAACCTGTTGCTTGCACAAACAGCCTAAAATAACAGCATCCAGCATAGAATTGGGATGGTTGGCGGCGATGATTGCAGGACCTTTTAGCATGTGCAATGGAAAACCACAGATAATTCTTCTTCTGAAAAAAAACAGTAATCCGCAGCGGGCAAGGAATTTTATACAATTGTAAATCAAACCGGTCGTAGTTTTAGATTTTTGATTTGGTTTTTAAATTAATGAAAAATAAATGAAGCGCAAACATTTGATTGTAGTAGGTGGAGGCGCCGCAGGTTTTTTTGCTGCGGTTAATGCAGCAGAAATGAATTCGGCATTGCAGGTAACCCTGCTGGAAAAGAGTGGAAAGCTTTTGGCGAAAGTAGCGGTAAGCGGTGGTGGAAGATGCAATGTAACCCATCATTGTTTTGAAATAGAAGACATGATCAGGAATTATCCGCGCGGAGCCCGATTCCTGAAAAAGGCGTTTCATCATTTTTTTACTCCCGATACCATTCAATGGTTTCACCAACGGGGAGTGCCGTTAAAGGTGGAAAAGGATGGCAGGATGTTTCCGGTTTCCAACCGTTCGGAAACGATTATAGATTGCCTGTTGAAAGCGGCGAATCGTTTGGGGGTGGATATACGCCTTCATTCACCGGTGAGCAGGATAAGTGTTTACAGAAACGAGACTGGAATATCCAATGAAGCACAAAAACGGTTCACAGTATATCTTTCGGATACGGCATTTTTGGAGGCAGACTATCTGTGTTTGGCCTGCGGGGGCTATCCTAAATTAGCACAGTATAACTGGCTGCAGGAATTGTCGCTACAAATTAAACCTCCCGTTCCCTCGCTGTTTACGTTCAATATTCCGGGAAGTGGTATTACCGAACTTATGGGCATTAGCGTAAATGCTGCTTCAATTAAAGTGGCCGGAACAAAGCTCAGGTCTGAAGGTCCTTTGCTCATCACCCACTGGGGATTGAGTGGGCCTGCGGTATTGCGTTTGAGTGCATGGGGCGCTATTGAACTGGCACAAAGGCAATATCAATTTACAGTGCTGGTTAATTGGACGGGAGCACTTTCGGAGCAGCAGTTACAGCAGTCGTGGCCCGAATGGCGCAATACATTTGCCACCAGGAAAATTTTTCAGCATCAGCCGTTTGCCTTGCCGGCAAGACTATGGCATTATTTGCTGCAAAAAAGCGGTATTGACGATTCCCAGCGTTGGGGCGACTTATTGCAAAAGCAGCAGAATGCTTTAATACAATGGCTTACCGCCTCGTCTTTTGAGGTGAAAGGAAAAACTACTTTTAAAGAAGAATTTGTTACCTGCGGTGGAATTGATCTCTCCGAAATAGATGTAAATACCATGCAAAGTAAAAACCAACCCGGATTATTCTTTGCCGGTGAAATGATGGATGTTGATGGAATTACGGGTGGATTTAATTTTCAGCATGCATGGACAAGCGGATGGATTGCGGCAAAGTCCATTGCGAACATAGCGGATACCTGATGACAATCACAAATAAAAATGGAACGGTTAGTTTCGCTTTCTTTCCCTGCCTGCGGGGAGATCTAACTTACCCCCGCGTACAGGTCGTTCTACAGGAGCTTGTCCGTCTTCCAGCTTAAAGGTGAATACTTTTTCAATGTGCAGCCACTTTCCGTTTACCCATTTAAAACCTTCGTAATCTCCATCCGGGACATAGGTGTATGCTTTCCCCGGTTGATTGTTTTCTGATATGAGGTGATCGTAAATAATCATCCCCAGTTCCTCATCGTATTTGATACTGGCGTTGCCGTCTTTTTTGTATTCAATTTCAAATCGGTATTGAACCGGTTTGGGTACGGTATCCTGTTCGAAGCTGAAGTAGGGTCCGCCAAAAACAGGTTTGCCATTATCAAACGTGAGTACCTCAATGCGTTTTTTTGTACTACGGAAACTATGCTCATCATAGCCTAAAAGGGTATAAAATTTCTTTTGTTGATAGGAGGTTTGAATGATTTTATAGTAAATGGCACCTATCCAGTTGGTATTACCCGTAACGGCGCCCTGAATATTATCTACCTGTTGTGTTTTGTCTATGAGTGGAAATAGTAACAATGACCCGTCTGCGGTTTTCATTTGAATTGCACCGTGCCTTCTAAATGAAGCTTCATCCTGCACGAGTTGCCAGGTAAAGATTCTAAAACTGCTGTCGGGCGCATACAACCGGGAAACGGTTTGTAACGAATCGAACGGGTAGGAAAACGAATGGTTTACTTTTAACGCTCTCACCAGCATTCGGGTAAACATACTGTCTGCTTGAAATCGTTCAGTAGCTTCATGTGCATTGATCATGTCCACCGCGTATGTTTTCATCGAGTCTTCGCGTAGCAGCATTTCCGCATGAAAACTGTTGTTGGTTGTCTGACCAAAAGCCATGCTGCCGCAACCGCCGGCACCGAACAATAACAGGAATATAAAAATGCCTTTCATACGCGAGATGGTAAGAGAACGAAATTACAAACAATGCACTTCATCAACGGAAATAGCGCTGGTATAGTGTTTAAAGTTTTGGTAAAACGATTGGCTGTAACGAATATAAGATTTGTTTGATTCACGCAGTTGGATTTCAAATTTCTACAAACATCAAACTAAATATCATAAACTTTCATCTCTCCGGTGATTTTTTGGCGTTTTCAGTATTTATTGCCACGAATAATCCTCTGCATTGCTCTGCGAAAAACGCTGCGCCCTGCGCTTAAAACACTAAACCGCAAAGTGCACAAAGAGAAAACTGCAAAGTTCGCGGAGCGGGGAGCGCAAATAAAGGGTCTCTGTGTACGCTGCGAAGAACGCTGCGCCCTGCGCTTAAAACACTAAACCGCAGAGTGCACAAAGAGAAAACCGCAAAGTTCGCGGAGCGGGGAGCGCAAATAAAGAGCCTCTGCGTACGCTGCGAAGAACTAACTCTGCGCGCTGCGGTTAAAACACTAAACCGCAAAGTGCACAAAGAGAAAACCGCAAAGTTCGCGGAGCAGGGAGCGCAAATAAAGAGTCTCTGCGTTGCTCTGCGAAAAACGCTGCGGTCTCCGCGCTTAAAACACTAAACCGCAGAGAGTGCACAAAGAGAAAACCGCAAAGTTCGCGGAGCGGGGAAAGCAAATCAAGAGCCTCTGCGTACGCTGTGAAAAAACGCTGCGGTCTCCGCGGTTAAAAATACAAAACGAAACCGCAACGATCGCAAAGGAACACACGCTGAGAGTGCAATGGAACAACAAATGCACAACATATTCATTTGTCAGGAATAATCCTCGGCATTACTACATTATTCGGGCATTAACGGACATTTAACCTCCCCAACCACAAACTTTCATATTATAAACTTCCTATACCGCCGGCTCCTGCTGACTCAGGCAATGGAAGCTCCCCAATCCCCAAATCAAATCGGTAGAATCAATACCCACTACTTTACGGGAAGGGAAACAGTTCTGAATAATCTGCAACGCTTTGTCATCTTGGGAACAACGGTAAGTAGGCACCACTACCGCTGCGTTGGCAATATAAAAATTGGCATACGATGCGGGCAAACGCTGGTCGTCATACACAACAGCATCGGGCATGGGCAGCTCAATGATATTAAGGGGTTTGCCATTGAGCAGTCGCATTTGTTTTAGTTCTTTCAAATTGGTTTGCAGCAGGGCATAGTTTTCGTCTGCTTTATTTTCTTCTACCACGGTAAGCACGGTATCTGCATTTACAAAACGAACGGTATCATCAATATGGCCATCTGTATCATCACCCACAATGCCTTCGCTTACCCATAGTATTTGCTCAACACCGTAGAAATGGCGCAGATAGTCTTCAATCTGCTGCTGATTGAGGTGAGGGTTTCGGTTTTGATTAAGCAAACAGGCTGTGGACGTAAGTAATGTTCCTGCGCCATTAAATTCAACCGACCCGCCTTCCATCACAATGCCCGGATGAAATACGGGAATATTATAGGCATTGCCAATCAATGTTGGAATTTCGTCGTCCAAATCAAATGGCGGGTATTTGTTACCCCAGGCGTTATAGCCCCAGTCAACAATTACTTTTTTATTTTCCGCATTAGGGTTGATAAGAAATGCCGGGCCATGATCTCTGCACCATGCATCATTGGTAGGATGAATAAAGAATTGGATTTTAGACAAATCCACTGATGCATCCTCCAGGCACCTGATGGCGAAAGCCTGCATAACTTCATCGTTAACATTAATATTTACCTGCTCACCTTCGCTTACTGCTTTGATAAATCTGGCGTAATACGGGTAGATACTATTGATCTTTCCGGGCCATGAAGCTTCCTTATGGGGCCAGCTTAACCAGGTTGCACTGTGAGGTGCAAATTCGGCGGGGAAATAATAACCCAGTTTTTTCGGCGTCCTAAAGACAGGCAGACCAGGTGCAGCAATATCCGAATCACTTTTTTTCAAATCTCCGGATGTTGTGGCATCTAATGAGCGGAAATAGGTAGGTAAACGTTTCAATGTTTATTTTTTTGTCGGTTAGGTATGAAGTTAAAATCTTCTGCCGTTTTTTATTTTCACATCGCTATGGTTGCCTGCCTGTAACGCAAGGCAATGTTTTAATGTGATTGTTTCGGAATGGAAGCATTTTTTTGCCGGCAATCTCACTTAAACGTATATCTTATGGCAAATCCGCCCAAACCTGAGTAATAGGTATGGAAGTGGCGACCGTCATTTCCAAAGTTTACAGCAGGTTGCCAGTCGAGACTTAAATTGATAGGTGCGCCTTTGAATTTATAATCCAGTCCCAATACGCCATCGGGTCCAAAATAAAAATCATGATCACGCCTGTGATGATCATAATAATCGTCATCATCGTGATCCCAATATCCGTCATCCGCAAATCCCGCGTGAACACCAAATCCCGCATACCATTTTAACCCGGGTGCTCCGTTGATATTCCCATGAAATTCGTATAATCCGGTGATACGAAAACCATCCTCCCAAAAATAAAGGAGTCCTTCCAGTGCGGCATCTTTTTTGATAAAGTGCTTAACGGTTACAGCACCGGGGTAAAATTTCACTCCCAATGCTGTTTTATACGAATTCCCTTTGGGTTGGGCATGCAGTGTAGTAGAAGCTGCTAAAAAAATTCCAATACAAATCAAAAATACCCTTGATAAAACGCCTGTTCTCATAAAATCTCAATAATTGTTTTTTTAAAAAATCGGTGAAGCCCAAAAGGCTTCAAAAGCAAAACCATATTTTCAAAAAAGATGCCTGATCTTTTCTTTGAATTCATTTGATAATAAATAGATGTTTAAACTTCATCAATAAATCGCTTCGTTATCGGCTGATAGCTGTCTATCCGGCGGTCGCGTAAAAAAGGCCAATGAGTGCGGTACTGATCTGTTTTTGATATATCGAGCGCAATTACATGTACTTCTTCCGTATCATGCGGAGCCTGATATAAAATAGATCCAAACGGATTTGACACAAATGAACCACCCCAGAATTTCATGGCTCCGTTTTGCTCAAAGCCAACGCGGTTCACACTTACCACATGTACCCCGTTGGCAACGGCATGGCTTCTTTGGATGGTTTGCCAGGCATTGTATTGTTCGGTATTGGTAGCCTCGTCCTGCGAAGTAGCCCAGCCGATAGCGGTAGGATAAAATAAAATTTCGGCTCCCATCAATGCCGTAATGCGTGCTGCTTCCGGATACCACTGATCCCAGCAAATCAATACGCCAATGGTTCCAAATTTTGTTTTGAATACTTTATAGCCCAGGTCGCCGGGGGTAAAGTAAAACTTTTCATAATAGGCGGGATCATCCGGAATATGCATTTTACGGTATTTGCCCAGGAAAGTGCCGTCCGCGTCCAATACAGCCGTAGTGTTATGGTAAAGTCCTTCTGTTCTCTTTTCAAACAGGGATGCGATCACTACTACGCCTGCTTCCTTCGCTGCCTTGCCTAATGCCTCTGTAGAGGGCCCGGGTACGGGTTCGGCTAATTTAAAATTTTCGTAATCTTCCTCATCACAGAAGTAAAGGGAGGTAAACAACTCCTGCAGACAAACGATCTGCGCCCCCTTTTGGGCAGCCTCTTCAATTTTTTTAATTGCTTTGGACAAATTCTCCCCTTTGTCTGCGGTACAGCTCATTTGCACCAGGCCAATATGGATATGCTTTTTCATTTTGTTCGGTAAGAGCCGCAAATTTAGCGCTAATATTCAACTTAAACCTGCCGGCTGCCGTCATTTAAGGAAACTTCAACGCAGGGCGTACCGTCTGGCAGCATTTTTACGGCAACATCACCTGATTTTTACTTTTTTTCCACCGAAGCAACCGAAAACCGGATATTATTATCTTTTGTTAATAAAATAATAATAGATTGCATATAGTTAAAAAGAGAGAAGCCTTATTTTTATCTAATGGTAAATTCCTGAGTTGTAAAATTCAAAATATCCTGCCGAATAATCTTCCCTTTCCTGAAAACTGAATTTGAATTTTTTTCTGACCACAAAATTGAACAAACATGAGATCAAAAATCTACACGACCCTTGTATCTTTTTTCATGACTTTTGGATTGATTGCCGCTGCAATAGGGCAGGATATTAACCTTGCCGTTGGGAAAACGGCTTCTTCTTCATCCGTTGAAGATGCCGGATATGGCCCTGAACACGCTTTTGATGGTGCCGGATACGACACAGAAGATGGAAGCCCCGGCGATGGAAAGGCCCGCGATGCGTTTGGGGTTGAATACTCAAGATGGGCCAGTGAATATTCTGACCCGCAGTGGATTGCTGTAGATTTGGGTAATCGTTATGCTGTAAACAGCGTAAAACTTTATTGGGAGGTGGCAAACGGAGAAGATTTTACGATTGACGTATCTGATGATGGTTCTACCTGGACAACTGTGGCTACCATTACCGGAAATTCCTCCACAACCTTTTATAATGATATTGCCATTAGTCCAGCAGCGGCCGCTCGATATGTGAGAATGCACGGAACTGCGCGTACAACCGGCTGGGGGTATTCCTTGTACGAATTTGAAGTGTGGGGTCCCAATTCCATCCTGCCCATCCGGCTCAATGATTTTTCCGCACAAAAACAGAATAACTCCGTGAAGCTTGACTGGAACGCCTCTATGGATGCCGAAAGCCGGTTTAATATCCAACGGAGCAGTAATGGCGCCGATTTTACTACCATTGGTACCCTGCATTTCCCCACCGGCACCAATGGTATCGCCAATCAGTACAGTTTTACGGATGAATCACCCCAGGCGGGTTTGAATTATTATCGCCTGGAATATACCGAAACGGGCGAGAAGACCCTGTATTCGGATGTGCTATCCGTTCGTTTTTCGGCAGACCAAAGCTTTAGGATTTCCCCCAACCCGGTTTCCGGCAATTTGCTTCGCCTGGAGCTGGGCAACACCCGGGATACCAGGGTCAACATACGCCTGCTTACGCTTACGGGAAAAGTGGTGGATCAACAACAGATGAATACAAGAAGCGGAACCTTGGAAATGAAGCTGAATAGGCATTTGAGCGCCGGCACCTATATTCTGCAGGTGCTGGATGGTACCCGAAGTGTATATTCCAAACAGATTATCATCAACAGGTAGAAAAGAATTTATTTCATTTGTTTCAGGCGACCGGTTTCATCTAACCGGTCGCTTTTCGTTTGTGCCTAAGCGTGCGTAAGGGGGTAATCTCAAAAAAAAAGCTGATTTTTTCGGCGAATAACGAAATATTTAAAATAACTTTTTCTCTACTTGCTGAAACCAATTCATGTACGTTAACGTAAATGATAAAAAAAACAACCCAATAACCCGGCGGAGGTTGCTTAAAGATGCTGCGATAGCAGGTATGGCAGGGGCAATAGCACCCTTAACCGGAATGGCGTCTGCCGGCAATGTGCAACCGGAGCCGGCAAAAAGGGGGATCATTGCGGCAGAAAATGAAAAGCCGGGTACAACAGACTGGCAACTGACTTACGTGCGGTCGGAGAAGTACCGTTCGGCGATTATTGAAGGTTTTTGTTCACATACCAGCGTAAGCGCAGGTGAAACGATAGACATTTATTTGAGTGCAAATCCGGCAGCAACGGTATCTGTTCATATTTACAGGATGGGCTATTACAGTGGAAAAGGCGGACGCCACATCACAACCCTGGGTCCTTTTTTGGTTGAAAGGCAGCCAACACCGGCCGTGGGCGAACACAGGCTGAGAGAATGCCGGTGGCAGACAGCAGTGTCGCTTACCATTGGTGCCGACTGGGTGAGTGGCGTGTACCTCGGTAAGCTTTCCTGCGCAGAACACCGTTATGAAAGCTATATTATTTTTGTGGTGAAAGACAGCCGCAAAGCGGATGTGCTGGTACAAACCAGCGATACCACCTGGCAGGCGTACAACAAGTGGCCGGAAAATGATTCACTGTACGACAGTGATCCCCCCCAGCGTTCCTGGAATGCCACCACATGGGTGAGCTACGATCGTCCTTACGGCTGGTATCCACAGGTAGTAGACCAGGCTTTATCTCAGGGCTCCGGCGAATTTTTGCTTTGGGAATTCCCTTTTTGCTTCTGGCTCGAACAACACGGATATGATGTTACTTACTGCGCTAACGCGGACACGCACACCAACGATGCAAAATTGAATCGGGTGAAGTCCTTCTTTTCGGTAGGGCATGATGAATACTGGAGCCTCGAAATGTACAGCAATGTCCGGGAGGCAATTGAGGCGGGATTGAACGTGGGCTTTTTATGCGGCGATTCGGTAACAGCAGTAATTCCGCTGTATCAGCTCAACGGCGAAGCCCGCCCGCACCGCATTGTACGCCGTACCGGGATGTTTGGTGGTATCCTGGAACAGGACAGGAAATTATTTGAAAAGATGAGTTCCGGCTGGGGTTATGATGTATTGCACGAAAATTGGGAAAAACATGGGCCCAGCCAGGCGTTAATGGTAGGTGGGCGAACCACCTATCCGGGTAACGGTACCGGCGACTGGGTAGTTAGCAATGACAAACACTGGATATTTGAAGGTACCGGCATGAAAAACGGTGATTTTATACCGGGGTTGGTAGGCTGGGAATTTGCCAGTGATCCGCCGCTGCAGGTTCCGGGTATAGAAATACTTGCTTCCGGTGAGGTAAGGAGAGGCGACGATTCCACTTCTTCCTATGCAGCCACTATTTATCCGGGACCCAAAGGAAACTGGGTGTTTAACGCGGCTACTATTTTCTGGTCAATAGGATTATCCCAGCCACCTGGTTTTAATTTTCCGTTTACTCATCTGGGGCGCCCGCATGGCCCCGATGAAAGAGTGCAAACCATCACATCTAATTTTTTGAAACGATGTGGCGTTAGGATACCAACGTAAGAATAAGCGATATAAGAGAGGCGTTGTGCGTTGTTATTTTTGAAACATTCCTGAATACGAAAATTTTTTATAACTAAACTTTCATTGAAATCAACGATTCTGCTCATGAAAAGTATTGTATTCTCCCTCCGGCTGTCACTGCTCATCTTCGTAGTACTTGGGGTATCCTGCAACAACGCCGAAAAATATACCGGTGAATGGAATGGCATGCAGGCGCCGGATGGATATAGCATTGAACCCGTAGTGGATTCCACATTAATTTCCTATCCGATGTTTGCGTCGTTTGACAATAAGGGCAGACTATTTGTATGTGAATCTACCGGTGAAACATTTTCTACGGAAGATCACCTCCTCAAAAAGCCCTACCATATCCGTATGCTGGAAGATATTGACGGTGACGGAAAGTTTGAGAAGAGTAGCATTTTTGCCGATTCACTCACTTATCCTAAAGGTGCGGTCTTTTATCAGGGAAGCTTGTATGTTTCGGCTGCTCCGGATCTTTTGAAACTGACCGACACTAACGGCGACGGACAGGCGGATAAAAGAGAGGTGTTACTTACAGGCTGGGTGTTGCATGCCAACGCGGCAGCATTTGGCGGGCCATTTATAGGACCAGACGGATGGTTGTATCTTACCGATGCCCGCCGCAGTTTTGATATTACTACCAAAGAGGGCCAACAATTGAAAGGAAAGGGTGCGAGAATATGGCGCTGCCGGACCGATGGCACCGGACTGGAATGGTTAAGCGGGGGTGGTTTTGATAATTCCGTTGAAATCGTTTTTATGCCGTCGGGTGAAACCATTGGCACCATGACCTATTTTACCGACCCCGCAAACGGTTTCAGGGATGCGCTCATGCACTGGGTATATGGCGGGGTATATCCTAAACCGGAGCAGGCGATTGAAGATGACCATTTGAAACTCACGGGCGACTTAATGCCTGTGCTTGATAAGCTCCCTCGCATTGCACACTCCGGATTGATGCGGTATGAAGGCACATCGTTTGGTGAAGCATATCAGGGAAATCTTTTTAGTGCGCAGTTCAATACCGGTCGTATCATGCGGCACATTATTTCTCCTTCGGGGGCAACCTATCAAACAAAAGACGAAGCCTTTATCAGTTCATCCAACCCCGATATTCATCCTACAGATGTGCTGGAAGATGGTGATGGCAGTATGCTGGTAGTAAATACAGGTGGATGGTTTATTGCCGGATGTCCACTGTCGGTTGTAGCGAAGAAAGACATCAGAGGCGGGATATATCGCATTCGAAAAATTGGTGCAGAAAAAGTACAGGATCCCTGGGGACGGAAAATAGATATGTCGAAAATGGCCCCTGCCGATATCGTAAAGTATGTTACCGATTCCCGTCCTGCAGTAAGAAGCCAGGCGATAGAACAGTTGATAGCCACAGGTGCGGCTGCAATTAATGATATCAAAGCAATACTCCTTATCTCTGCCGATGAGGAAGTACGTACAGCGGCGGTATTCATGCTTTACCGCATAAATCATCCTGACGCACTGTCGTACATCCGCGAAGCGCTAAACGATAAAAGTGCCATGGTACGTACCGCGGCAGCAAGAGTAGCCGGGTTGTCCAAAGATCAGGCATCTGTTCCCCGGCTGATGGAAATGGTTCAATCTGATGATGCAGCGGTGCGTCGCCAGGCAGCTACAGCCTTAGGACAAATAGGAAATGTACAGTCCATTAATGCGCTGATTAAAGCGTCTGCTAATCCTAACGACCGGTTTGTGGAACACGCCATCATCTATTCACTCATTACCCTTCGGTCACCCGAACTCCTGGTACAGGCACTGACCGATTCGTCCGTCAATATGCGTAGATCAGCATTGATAGCCCTCGACCAGATGGACGGGTCGCCACTGCAAAAAGATCAAATTGTGCCCTTATTGAATAGTAACCACGAAGCATTGCAAAACACAGCGATATGGGTGGCAACGCACCATCCGGATTGGGCGGATGTGATTGTCGGCTTTTTGGAGAAAAGTATCAATAATACAGATAAGGTTGATAGTCGGGACGCATCACTTCGGAACCTGATGATAAAATTCGCTAACAGCCCGCAGGTACAGCAATTCATAGCCGGTAAGTTGAATAATAACAGTCTTACGCTTTCCAAAAAACTGCTGTTAATTGATGTGATGAATCAGGCCAATATAGGTGAGCTGCCCGATTCCTGGGTGAAGCAAGCGGGCGTGCTGCTCAGAAGTGATGATTATGAAATACGTTCTGCTATATTGAATGTTATCAAGTCCAGAAGAGTTGCCGCGCTGAATACTGCATTGAATCAGATGATACAGGATGAAAAATATTCCGCAGATTTCAAACTCAAAGCACTTGGAGCAAGATTGATGTCGGACCCTGTATTAACAGCGCCGGCATTCACTTTAATTACTCATTTTCTGAGTGCAGAATTTCCTTCACCTGTGCGCCAGGAAGCTGCACGCTTGTTAACCCAGTCCAAACTTAATGACACGCAGTTGGCTGAACTTGCGAAAACACAGTTGGCAACAGCGGATGTTTTTTTACTTCCCGATTTGATAAGTGCATATAAAGGCGGTAACAGCGAAGCTGCCGGCATGGCGTTGATTGAGGCGCTTGGAAAAAATACCGACCGCCTGGAAAATTTATCCGTTGCCGATATGCAAAAGTTGTTTACCACCTATCCCCAATCGGTTCAGCAGTCTGCTTTACCATTAATAAAGTTGTTGAACGAAAAGCAGGGCGCCAGGCTACAGGAGTTGGAAAAGCTGCAGGCGCAACTGAAGAGAGGAGACGTTGCCAATGGAAGAAAAATATTCTTCAGTAACGGCACCTGTATGAGTTGCCATGCTGTAGGAGGAGAAGGAGGAAATTTTGGGCCGGACTTGTCTAATATTGGTGAGATTCGTTCCCGGCACGATATCCTGGAAGCTATCATGTATCCCAATGCGAGTTTTGCCAGGGAACATGAAACGTCCAAACTGGTAACGAAAAACAGTTCCTATACCGGGATCATCACAGAAAAATTGCCCGATGCCCTTGTAGTTGCTACGGGCCCGGGTTCAAAGGTGCGGGTGCCACGGAGTGAGATTGTATCAGTTGAACCGGAAACTGTTTCCATGATGCCGCCGGGGTTATTAAAGAATTTAAGCATTCAGGAAATATCGGATCTTATGGCTTTTTTAGAGTCGCTGCCAAATGGATTAGGACAAATAAAGAGTCATGAATAAATGAGTAATAACCGGGCTAATTGGGTACATTCAAAATTGTCGCCGGTTTGTGGAGACACAAACCGGGGCGGCCGCCGTGGGCAGTGGAGACCTGCCTGACCGGTATGCAGGTCTCCACTGCCCACGATTAGAGCGACAATTTTGAATGTACCCGGCTAATTGATGTTAATAACGGTTATGTATATTTGTTTTGTGTTCCATTGGAAGGTTTGTTCAAAATGAGGAGCTGAAAGAAAAAACATATGGAGACCATGAAAGGATTATTGTATTCGTGCTGCATGCTATTTTTTTCCCTGAATGCTGAACCGGCTATTGCTCAAAAACGCAAGATTGCCTATCTGTCTGATAAAAAAGCGCTACTGGAGTATTTTCACTATTCGGGGAAAGTCCATCCTCCTATAATTAGCGGTCATCGCGGAACGGTAGAGAACGGCTATCCTGAAAATTCAATGGCAGCATTTGCCTATGTGCTAAAGCATACCGATGCATTTTTTGAAGTGGATCCGCGTCTTACAAAAGACAGTGTTATTGTGTTGATGCATGATGCCACACTTGATCGCACCACTACGGGTAAAGGCAAACTGAGCGATTATACTTATGATGAACTTCAACAATTTTTTTTGAAAGATAACAAGGGGCGTATAACATCTCATAAAATTCCAACCCTGCTGGATGCGCTGCGATGGAGTAAAGGGAAAACAGTGTTGAACCTTGATCACAAGGGTGTACCGCTTAATATGATTGCTGAGGTTATCAGGCAAAGTAATAATCCGGTTGTGATGTTAACCATTCATACCCCCGAACAGGCACGGTTTTATTTGGAAAGGGATTCCCGCAGCATGTTTTCCGTTCATCTGCTCAACGATGCGGCATTTACCCTATATGAAAATGCGAAGATCCCGTGGAAGAATATGATCGCCTATATAGGTCCGAGACTTACAGCAGAAAATAGACGCCTTATGGCACGCTTGCATGAAAAAGGGGTAATGTGTATGGTGTCTGCAGCGCCCGGTTTTGATAAATTGCCAACAACGGCGGAACGGACTGCCGGGTATCGTGACCTTTTTAAAGCGGGCGTTGATATTCTCGAATCGGATCTGCCTGTTGAAGTGGCAACTGCGTTGAGAACGCCATGAAGTGAGCCTTTGGTTGCGTAGATTTTTATAGGTAGGATAGTCCGCTTGAACACACCATCGGGCGGTGAATTTTATATCCGCAATTCACTACTCATTATTCATTACTCCGTTTTTTTAAAAAATGAAGGAAACGGTGGTTAACACAATGGGGTTTTTTACAGCGACATGCAGTGATTTTAACCACCACCTTTAACCTTTCATCACTTTGAACTTTTTGGTTAGCATCGAAGCTGTTGTTGCGTTTGTATTGAAGGGTTAAAAGCTAACAAAACATGCAGGGAAAATCCAGGGGGATATTCAGAAAGCGTGCATCAACTCCGACTTATGTACCTTTGTTCCAGGGTGAGTTGCTTGTACTTCTTTGTGATGCCCCAAGTAATAAAGATAGTTTTTGTGAGCCGGTTTTTTTCGCGGTAAAACGTAATGACGCCCCGGTGGAAATGCTGTTATGCAACACTTATGGCTTGAACTTAGGAATGCTAAGAAAAAGAAAATCATAAAAAAGAAAAATAATGATCAGATTAAAATTCCATTTAACATGGTTAAAGACGGGAATGTTTTTCTATATGGTTTTTATGTCAATGATAATATTTCCAACAGGTAATATTTTCGGACAAACCTCATCCCGCGAGTTTAAAAAGCATGTCATCTCAACCGATTTTATTTCTGAAGGGGTAGCAGTGGGAGATGTTAATAATGACGGGAAGATGGATATCCTTGCCGGACCCTGCTGGTTTGAAGCGCCATTATGGAAACGACACGACATAGATACATTTAAGATGTTTTCGGTGAAAACAGCGTACAGCCGTTCTTTCCTCAATCATGCCCTGGATATTAATCAGGATGGATGGATAGATATGATTGTAATGGATTTTCCGGGACTGAGTGCAGACTGGTATGAAAATCCCGGGAATCAATCCGGCTACTGGAAAAAATACCGGTTGTATGATTATGTTGGAAATGAATCTCCGGCCTTTGAAGATGTAGACGGAGACGGTCGGGATGATATTATTTGTGCAGATGCTAAAACCAATCAAATGATATGGTTACAGGCACCGGCTGAAAAAGACGGCATTGTTTGGAAACGCCACGTGATCAGTGAGAAAAATGTATTGGGTACGGATATTCAGGGGCACGGACTCGGCTATGGAGATTTAAATGGAGACGGACGCAGAGATGTGTTTACCAAAGACGGATGGTGGGAGGGCCCTGAAAATGTATTTAACGGAAACTGGAAATTTCATCCTGCGGATATCGGGGAAGCCTGCTCGCAAATGCAGGTGATTGATGTGGATGCAGATGGATTGGCGGATGTTATCAGCGCTTCCGCACATCGCTATGGCATTTGGTGGCACCGGCAATACCGGGATGAAAATAGCAATCTTTGGTTTGGTCATTATACCATCAGTTTTTCTACGTCTCAAACACATGCTACAGCATTGGCCGACTTCAATGGCGACGGAGTGCCGGATCTGGTAACGGGGAAACGGTATTTTGCGCATCTCGAACGGTTGAATCCTAATAATAAGGCCACTATTGATCCCGGAACCTATGAAAAGCCGCTACTTCTTTGGTTTGAACTTTCGGCAGGAGAAAAACCGTATTGGCGGGAGCATCTTATTGATGACGATTCCGGCGTAGGCATTAATCTGGTGGCAAAAGATATTAATGCCGATGGATATGCGGATGTAGTTATCGCCAATAAGAAAGGCATTTTCTTTTTTGAGAATACGGCCCGGAAGGCAAAATAAAAAAACCGGGTTGCATGACGTTGACACACCTATTTATTCTTCAGTCATTTTTCTCATATTTTCTCTGAATTGTTTTGGAGTTTGTTTTACAATTTGTTTGAAAAAACTGAAGAAGTTTACCGGATTGTTATAGCCACACTCGTAGCAAATATCTTTTATAGGAATGTTTTCATTTTGTAATAATTTTTTAGCGTGACCAATCCGCAGTTCATTTAAAAATAGCGTAAATGTTTTCTGGGTCTTTTGTTTGAAGAACCTGCAAAATGAGTTCGGTGCCATATTACAAATCCCGGCGATCTCTTCCAGTTTAATATCTCTTTGAAAGTTGTTAAGTAAAAATTGATACACGTCGTTGAATCTTTCCATATCGTTAAGATCGGCAGATTTTTTGTATCCCGGACTGGCTAAAAATTTAAATTCAACAGACGATAACAGCGTATCTATTATTTCCAAAAATATACCAAGCTGCTGTAAGCCGCCTGCTTTTATCAACGTTTTCATCTTTTGATTTATGATTTTTCTCGTCCCGCCATAAAAACGTAGTCCTCTTTCGGCATTTTGTATCAGTTTATTATAATTGTTGTTGATAGATGTTTCATCAGATATCCTGTTGATTAAATCTGCCGGAAAATAGAGGCCCACGGCCTGAGTATAGATATCTCTGTTTCCCTGATAGAAAGCAGCGTCACATTTCCAGAGATGGGGCAGTTCAGGGCTGGAAAGGATAATCTCACCTTCAGAAAAATTGCCAACGTAATCTCCTA
>JADZFY010000178.1 GCA_020854215.1 Chitinophagaceae bacterium
GAATAAGCCATAACAAAAGGATGGAGGCATTTCATTGGACAACACCGGGGTATCCTGACTTTTACAGGGGAAATTAAACTATTTAAAACTACGTATGATACATAAGAAGATATTCATTATTACGCTCTTTCTGATTTCTGTGTTCGTCAGAAATGGCTATAGCCAGGTGCCGGTTTTTAAAAATGGCGATCGGGTTTGCTTTATTGGCAGTAGTATTGCGATGAACGGCACTAACTTTTTTTATATCAATCTATTTTATGCCACCAGGTACCCGAACATAAAAATAACGTTTTTGAACTCCGGTATTTCCGGAGATCATACCACAAATATCTTAAGAAGGTTGGAAACGGATATCCTCTCCAGGCAGCCAAACTGGGCAGTGCTCATGATAGAAGAAAATGATCTCAACCCTTCATTGTATTACGCAGAAAGGCAGAACGAGCCGGGCATTATGGAAAAAAGACAAAAGGCCCTGGAAAAATGGCTCAACAATTCCGATACGATTGTTCAAAAGTTGCTGGCCGCTAATATCAAAGTCATTCTTCAAACACCCACCATCTATGACCAGACGGGAGACTTACCATCAAAAAATGGTTTTGGCGTAAATGATGCGTTGCAGCAATGTGCCAATCACCTTAAGCAGTTAGCAAAAAAATATACGTTACCGCTGGTGGATTGCTGGACGATCTTAAATAATATTAATAAAACAATCCAGGAAAAAGATTCCAAAAAATCAATTATTGGAAATGACAGGGTGCATGTAAGCCCCATGGGATATTTCGTAATGGCGTATCAATTTTTAAAATCGTCTCCGGTCTTAAAAAACGTTTCAGCAATAACCATTGATAAAAAGCGGGAAAAAGTAACACAGCAGCTCAATTGCGCCGTCGGCAATCTTAAATTTGATAAAACAAATCTTTCATTTACCGGTGAGGGAAAGTCATTGCCATTTCCCTCACCTGAAGGAGTGAATGTTGATTCGTTTTTTCAATTTACCGATGAATTGAATGCGGAAATAATCCAGGTTAAAAGATTGCCGCGTGGCACTTACAGGATAATGATAGATACCTTTGCAACAGGCACGTTTACCAATGTACAGCTTAATACAGGCATCAATCTTTCTCGTTATAAAAATACTCCTCAATATGTTCAGGCAAGCGAGGTACTTCGTTTATTTGATGAATATTGGCGATGTTTACGAAAATTGAGACAGGTAAAGTATGTGGAGTACCAGTTGATGGACAATGAGATGAGACAAACCCCGCTTACAAAGGAAAATGGCAAAGAACTGATTGCTAAAAGAATGGAAAAGTTTAAAGATCAGGATAAAGCCTATGTAGATTTTTATCAAAGAAATTTTAATGAATACCTCATTAATAAAACTATGGAGAAAGAACTGCAGGAAAAAGCAGGGCAACTATTTAATGAAATATACCAGGCAAATAAACCATTTGCACATCATTATAAGATAGAACGAACCGATTAACCGCATTTTATAGGGAACAGCAAAAAGCACCCGAAGTGTAAACCAAGATTTCGTACTCAGTCAAATGCTTATGATTGCTTTCTGTCCATAGCGGTGCAAATCCGGCCCGGTTTCATCCGGTGACCGGCATGCATCAGGTATAGTGTTTAGACCATTTTCATTGAGAACAGCATTTACGTGAGCATGAAATTCTTTCATTACTGATCTTTGATTTAAACGGTGAAACTTCCGAAACAGCGCATGAAATGCAGTGTCATTGCATAGAGGAATGTTTCGAAAGAAAGGATGAGCTGCCGCACACCTGCCCAAATGTTGCATTGCCGGCCACCGGTAAACTGTCGTTAAATGCGGGGCAGACCAAAATTTTTCCAAATTCACACAGTTTTTTCGTGTACGTACCCTTTTTTTTGTATTTTCGGAATTCGTATCGGTATTTTCCTTCATTTTTAAACATAAGGAGATGGCAGACAAACATTATTCAAGACGTGAATTTATCAGGCAGAATTCCCTGGCTGGCGCCGGAGCCATTCTTGCGTCGGGATTAGCCCCGAACGTTTTTGCCTCTGGCAAGCGGCAGGCATCAGTTCCGGCATTATTAGGTGGGTCTCCCGCAGCAAATTTCAATTGGCCGCATTGGCCGATGTGGAACCCTGAGACTGATGAAAAACTGCTACTGGAATCGGTGAGAAGCGGCGTATGGTCGCGTCAAAAAATTGTAAGTCAATTTGAAAAAGAATGGGCAAATGCAGCAGGCGCAAAACGTTGTTTAACCGTGGTTAATGGCACCAATGCATTAATCGTTTCGCTGATTCAACTGGGTATAGGAGCAGGAGACGAAGTAATTGTTCCACCCTATACCTATATCGCATCGCCGCAATCCATTCTTGTCACCGGTGCCATTCCCGTATTTGTGGATACAGATCCGGTAACTTTTCAGATTGATCCAACAAAAATTGAAGCAAAGATTACATCCCGTACAAAAGCAATCATGCCGGTTCATCTCGGCGGTTTTCCGGCAGATATGAAACAAATTATGGCGATTGCCCGAAAACATAATCTGATCGTAATAGAAGATGCCTGTCAGGCCCATCTCGCCGAATACAACAACCAAAAGGTTGGCACTTTTGGTCATGCTGGTTGCTTCAGCTTTCAAAATTCCAAGAACTTACCCATTGGAGAGGGCGGCGCCATTGTTAGCAACGATGACCAATTTATTGATCGCTGTCATTCCTATCATAACCTCGGCTTTCCGTATGGTACTACCATCGGGAGTGTGAGTTCCGGCGCAACTTTACTCGGAAATAAATTGCGACTTACAGAATACCAGGCTGCCATCGGACTCGCTCAATTAAAACGTCTCGACAGCCAGACAACAACCAGAACAACCAATGCAGAATACCTAAGCTCGAAACTAAGGCATATCCCGGGGATTTTACCCATACAGGCTTATCCGGAAACTACCCGCGCTGTGTATCATTTATATTGTTTCCGTTATAAAAAAGAGGAGTTTAAAGGATTATCCAGAGATGCGTTTATAAAAGCCATGGATGCTGAAGGTGTCTCCTGTTACGGCGGCTACACCCAATTGAACCTGATGCCGTTTATAAAGGATGCCTTTCAAACCAAAAACTTCGTAAGAACCTATTCCAAAAAGAGGCTGAACTACGCAACCTACCTGGAACATAATCAATGTCCGCAGAATGACATCCTATGCAACGAAGAAGCCGTATGGTTCAATCAACGTTTTTTCCTTACCGGCAAACCGGAAATGGATGCCATTTACAATGCAATTGAAAAGATTCACAGCAATGCAGAACGCTTAAAAAACGCAGACAGCAAATGAAAATTTCAATGATACGGCTTTGTTTGCTTTTTCTGGTTTTACCAACTTTTGCCCAATCAAAACCAGAACAGGTAAAATCGGATAACGGATGGAAGGCAGGTGTGGCCAGTGCAAACATCACCCCAACAGAATCCATATGGATGTCTGGTTTTGGATTTCGTAACAAACCGTCGGAAGGAATAAGAACGGATGTTTGGGCAAGCGCGCTTGCCATAGAGGATGAAAGCGGCCGTAGAGCGGTTTTTATAGCGGTTGACAATTCAGGAATAAGAAAAGACCTCTCTGATGCCATTCGAAAAAAACTAAAGGCATTGTATAATATCTCGAACGAACAAGTGGTCATTAACAGTTCGCATACCCACTCCGGGCCTGCCGCAAGCGAGAGATGGGGAAGAGATGACCTGCAAAAAGAGAAAATAAGAAAGTATGTGGCAATGCTGGAAAACCGCATTATTGAAATTACTGGCGAAGCATTGGGCAGCCTGCAACCGGTAAAAATTTATGCCGGCAATGGCGTTACGCGCTTTCAGGTAAACCGCAGGACTAACATTCAGTATAAGTTACATCTGCAATCTAAATTTAACGGACCTAACGATTATGCCGTACCTGTTATAAAAGTGGAAAAGGCATCGGGTGATATTTTAGCAATACTTTTTGGCTATGCCTGTCATGCCTCTATGCTGCGTGACTATAAAATTTCCGGTGATTATCCTGCTTTCGCCCGAATAGAATTGAAAAAACTCTATCCGGGAGCAACTTCACTCTTCTTTCAGGGAGCAGGTGGAAACCAGATTGGTCACCCGAGGAATTCGGTTGAAGACGCAATGCAAGCGGGAAAGACGCTTGCGGCAGCTGTGGAACGCGTACTATCAGAACCCATGAAATCCCTGGCTCCCACCCTTCTTACGTCCTATGCAGAAGTTAATTTGGAATCAGATCAAATACCGCCGTCAAAAGATGCTTTGCAGGCAATCGCTTCCAGTTCAACGGCTACAGACAGCGCACGAAACCGGGCACAGGCAGACCTGGAAAAACTCGGTAAAGGGGAGTCACTTGTTGCCACTTATCCCTATCCGGTACAGGTATGGAAGTTGGGCGAACTTCCGGTTGTTACCCTTGGAGGAGAACCGGTGATAGAGTATGCCATTGGGTTGAAACAAATTTTTGGACAAGAAACATTTGTATTTGGTTACTCAAATGATGTGATGTCCTATATCAGCACACCACTTATATTAAATGAAGGGGGATACGAGGGGTATTCTTCACCGTTTTCTTCCTACCAGGTTAAGGGTGTAAAATGGGCACTCAATACGGAAGCGCTTATCATGGAGGAAGCAATGAAACTTGCAAAAAAAGTGGGCGTTGAAATGGCTCCGAAATCTTATTCCATACCGTAATACAAATTTATTGAATCTATAAAAAAGATGACACGCCCTCCTCTGATTCCACAGCAGGTGCCGGACATGAATACGAAAGGAACTTAACATCAGCAATGGCAAAAATCTCTTACTATGGCACAAAAGCACCTGCTTTCTTTTTATCATTAGTGGAAGGTGAAAAAATCCGGCTCCTGTGAAACACTGCTATTCAGATAATGGCAATTCCGGTTTAACAATTTTTAAGCAATGGATGAATTGTTTATGAGAACAATCAAACAAAAATATGATGAAAAGAACTGATGGTATTCTCGCGATTATGTGTTTTCTGCTGATGATACAGCCGGCAATAGCCATCGCCAATCAGGACGCCGGGGCATGGAAGGCGGGCGTTTCACGCATGGTGATTACTCCCCGTGAACCGATGTGGATGGCCGGTTATGCCAATCGTGATCATCCAGCCGAAGGTACATTAAACGATCTCTGGGCAAAGGCATTGGTATTACAGGATGCGAAGGGAAAACAAAGCGTATTGATCACCCTCGATCTTGCCGCCATACCCAAAGACCTGTCTGATTTTATCCGCAGTCAATTGAACACGAAGTATCATCTCAGCAAAGCACAAATTTTAATCAACTGCTCTCATACTCATTCAGGCCCGGTGCTCACCAACTCGGTTCCTAACGCCTACAATCTCAATCCGGAGCAAACCCAAAAAATGAATCGTTATACTGCAAACCTGGCAAAGCAAATTGTACAGTTAGTGGGTGAAGCATATAAGTCGTTGCAGGATGTGGATATTTCTACCGGGAACGGTTTTGCACGATTTCAGGTAAACAGGAGAAATAATAATGAACCATTTCTATTGTTGCAACCAGAACTTAAAGGTCCCAACGATTATGCCGTTCCGGTTATTAAGGTTGCAGATAAATCGGGCAACATCCTCGCCATTGCATTTGGCTATGCCTGTCATAATACGGTTTTAAACGGGTATCAGTGGTCGGGCGACTATGCCGGATTTGCTCAATTGGAATTAGAAAAAATGTATCCGGGTGCTACAGCTTTATTCTTTCAGGGAGCCGGTGCAGATCAAAACCCCATGCCCAGGCGTACAGTTGCCCTCGCCAAACAATATGGGAAGGAATTGGCCTTTGCAGTAGAAAACGTGTTAAGCAAGCCTATGGCGCAACAATTGCCGCAACTTTCATTCACGTACTCCGAAGTACCCTTGCCGTTAAATGCACCACCGGCAAAAGAAGTGCTGGAAACGATGACCAAAGATTCATCGGCGCCTTACAAACAGCGCTCCGCATTGGACCTGCTCAACAAAATGAAAAAAGGAACTGCATCCATAAAATCATATCCCTATCCGGTGCAGGTATGGAAGATTGGCGCGCAGCCTCTTGTTGCATTAGGTGGCGAACTGGTAACACATTACGCAATCGAAATTAAAAAGCTATTTGGACCAAACACATTTGTATTAGGATATTCCAATGATATCATGGCCTATATCCCTTCTGCGGAAATATTACGGCAATCAAACGACAAAGAGGAAGGATACGCGTTTTACAATCCAACCAACCCGGGGTCAATTGCCTATGAAGGCGGGTTGTCCACACAATTGCTTTTCGGTTTGCCCGGAACATGGGCATCCAATATCGAAACGGTTATTTTAAACGAAGTCCAGCGGTTGGCAAAAGCTACAGGAGTTCCACTCGCAGTATATCAGTAACGCAAGACGCTTTAAGCAATTTATCCATGCAAAAAAAAATCAACCGCCGCAGTTTTGTAACACATACCGTCCTTTCATCGGCAGGATTGCTGTTGAAGATACAAGGGGTACAAGAAAACTCAGGCAGTTTTGCAAACGCTTCATTGCATAAAGAAAATGAACCGGCACTGATGAAAGAAGTCATGAAGTACAGGAAGATTGATTCGCACGCTCATGTCTATTTTTCAGCCGACAGCCCAGCCAGTCAAATAGACTTTGCAGACCGGTTAGGAATTGAAAGGTTGGTGATTTCACGAAATCTGGAACCCTTCAGCGGAGGAACCCCGGAGGAATTCAGAAGGTGTAATGATTTGGTTATACAATGTATGAAAGCATATCCCAATCGCTTTTTGGGAACGATGGTGCTCAACCCAACATACAGGGAAGCATCTCTGGAAGAAATTAAGCGTTGTGTGGATGCCGGAATGGTGGGTGCCGGTGAACTGTACAACCAGGTTAAAATTAACGACCCGGCATTTTATCCCATCATTGAAAAATTCATTGATCTTAAAATGATCCTATTGATGCATTCAGCAATTGGAAGGTCGCGGGTAGTTTTAGATGCCGGCGAGCCACCGAATATATCGTTACCCGAAGATTTTGTGGAGATTGCTGCAAGGTATCCCGAAGCCATGTTTCAATTTGCTCATACGGCAGGTGGCATAGACTGGGAATATGCCTGCAAGGCTTTGGCGAATTCGCCAAACGTGTATGTGGATATTTCCGGGAGTAATAATGAAGCGGGGATGATTGATTTCGCATTGCGGCATATTGGAGAAGACCGCTTGCTTTTTGGATGCGACAATAGCTTCTATCAGGGGGTTGGTCACATGCTCGCAGCAAACCTTACTGAAATCCAGAGAAGGAAAATATTTTTCGACAACTACAATGCTATTTTAAAAAAATCAGGAAGGCATGTTGATTGATATCAATGCATATACGGGACATTGGCCTTTCCGGCAGCTTCAGCACACCACATGCGGGGCCAGGTTGCAATTCATGCAAAAATCAGGCATTGACATCAGTATGGTGAGCAATCTCAATGGCATATTTTATAAAAACACGCAGTCTGCCAACGAAGAATTGTACGAAGCGCTGAAACTTGACAGAAGGTTTGCAGGACGCATCATTCCGTTTGCTGTTATCAATCCCATCTACGCCGGATGGAAAGACGACTTGAAAAAATGTACAGCAGGTATGGGCATGAAAGGAGTTCGGCTTCATCCACGCTATCATCGTTATGCACTAACTCACCCTTATTGTATTGAGTTGGTAAAACGTACCAGAGACCTGGGTTTGCCCATTGCGCTATCCTTACGCATGGTTGACAGAAGAGTCAGCTCCTGGTTAGATATTAGTGAAGAATGGTCGTTAAAAGACGTACTGCCGGTTATCAGGGAAGTGCCGGATGCGAAATATGTAATACTGAATGCAGTCAACAGCATGCAACTCACAAACGAAGAAACGAACCTGTTAAAAGGTTCTGATTTTTTAATGGACACGTCGGGGAGAGCCTTAACGGATTTGGGAAACATGATTCGTTCCTATGGCAAAGAAAAATTCGCCTATGGATCTCACTCACCCATTCTCGATCACGTTACCGGACTTTTGCGTATTGAGTCTTTACGTACCGAAGAAGCCGGCGAAATAACAAAAACCTTACTCAGGTATAAGAATGCTCAGGCATTTTTTAACCTGTAATTTCCGGAAGTAAATTTTCCGGTTAACAAAACAAAAGAAGATGGTTAAAAAACAGCACATAATAAAAGCAGCCCTTGCAGCCCTGTATTTTACAATAACTTCATTTGTCACAGCTATGCCAACAAACATATTAGCGGTTGATACGGGCGCGGATAGATCGCCTGCAAAAGCTACTCCTCACATCGTGTTTCTCATTACGGAAGATTCCCTCAACTACGAGGCGCATAAAACAATCCCTCAATTTGCCCAATTGCTGGAAAAACAGGAAGGATATAAAGTAACAGTGCTTTTAGGTAAAGGTCCGCAGGGTGCCTACGTATATCCTGACTTTGAAGTGATAGACAAAGCCGACCTGCTGGCTATTTTTGCCAGGCGCATTGCCCTGCCTCATGTACAAATGAACAGACTCAAGCGCTATATCGAATCCGGACGTCCGGTGGTTGGTATCAGAACAGCTAATCATGCATTTACTGCCCGGGAAAAGATTGCTGACGGCTTTGAAGATTGGCCAGGGTTTGTATCTTCGGTTTTAGGTTGCGAAAACAGGGGCTACGGACCCGTGGAACCAGGAACGGATGTGTTTGTAAATTCAGCTAACGCTAACCACCCCATATTGAAGGGACTTCCATTACAATGGCATAGCGAAGGGAATGTGTACAAGGTTGCACCTTTGCTCGATAGCAACATAACGGTGTTGCTTATGGGTAAAGTAAATGACAGCACGGAACCTGTTGCCTGGATTAGACACACCGGTGAAGCAAAAGTATTTTACACGTCGTTGGGGTATCCAACAGACTTCCAGACTGACCATTTCCAAAAATTGATTCTTGGCGGAATTAAATGGGCGTTGGCTAAATAAACCGTTCAAAAAACACAATTCCTTAATAAATACAAACTACGCATTAAACTAAAACGAAAACGATGGGATTAAATTTATTAGATTATATTTCGATTGCGGTCTTTTTCATAGCAATGATAGTGGTGGGGGTAATTTCCTATTACAAAAGTAAAAATGCAGATGATTATTTTGTTGCCGGCGGAAATATTCCATGGTGGCTTGCAGGTGTTTCTCATCATGTTTCGGGGCATAGTGGTGCGGTATTCGTGGCCTATGCGGCTGTAGCCTATACACATGGATTTACCATGTTTGTATGGTGGGCCTTACCCGTTGGACTTGCCATTATCCTTACCGCAGGAATATTCCCGGCCTATTGGGTGCGTTTAAGGAAAAATTTTATGGTTCAATCTCCTCTGGAATATCTTAAAGTACGCTATAATTTAACCACCCAACAGGTTATCGCGTGGTCGGGTGTATTGCTCAAAGTATTTGACGTGGGTGCAAAATGGGCGGCAATTGGGGTGCTGCTGCATGTTGTAGCCGGAATGTCTATGACAACGGGTATACTCCTTTCGGGCGTGGTTACTTTGGTTTATGTAACTTTTGGAGGGCTGTGGGGAGTAATCGTAACAGACTTCATTCAGTTTATTGTTCAGATACTCGGCGGCATAGTGATGTTTGTATTGGTGGTAAACCGAATGGGTGGCATGGATTCCATCACCGAAATATGGAAGCGCCTACCGCCGGAACACAGCCAATGGTTTAACGCACCCTACACCCCTGCGTTTGTACTGCTTATTTTCTTTGTTTATTTTTTAAGTTATAATGGTGGAAGCTGGAGTCTTGCAACCCGTTATATTTCTTCTCCATCGGAAAAAGAAGCGTCGCGTGCCGCATGGCTTTCCGGTGTATTGTACCTGGTGTGGCCTTTGATTCTATTCTTTCCGATGTGGGCTGCCCCCCTCATACTGCCGGATTTGCAAACCCCATCAGAATCGTATGGATGGCTGATGCTGGAAATTCTACCGCAGGGAATGATAGGATTGGTAATCGCCTCGCTGTTTGCTGCTACGATGGGTATGACATCGTCGGATGTTAACACCATTGCTGCAGTGATTACAAGAGATATTTTGCCGGTGGTATCCAATAAATTCCAAAACGATAAACATGCGCTTCGTACAGCCCGGATTGTTACCTTCTTATTTACATTAGCTACTATGGCGGTTGCACTTAACTATGATCGCTTTGGAGGTGTTTTAGGATTGATATTAGTATGGTTTGGCGCCCTGCTTGGACCCACTTCCATGCCACTACTGTTTGGATTATTGCCCGTGTTTAAAAAATGTGGACCAATAGCGGCTATCATCTCCATTGTTGCAGGAGTTGTAACATTCGTAATTACCAAAATAATCAATACAAACAGTCTTGCCATTGAAGTTGGATTACCTACCGTGGTTTCTGCTATTGTTTTTGTAGGTATTGGATTATTGAACAACAAAAAGGCACCTGAACGGGTTGAAAACATGCTTGCTGCTTTACGAACAAAAAGCAATTAAGCGTGAGCCCTACACGCGTCTGGCGGATTCCTTTTCTCAATGCAGTAACTTTTAGAAAAATAAAAGCGGGAGCCAGTGTGCTTCAAAAAAATGGAAATGAAAACTCAGGGTAGTACCCGAACAGAACAGGTAATTGATTGTATCAGTGGAAAGACGGAAACGATCTCCGTTCCCGCACGAAGGGATACTGAATTCAGGTATCCACAGTATGTAGGCCCCGGCTTAATAGATTTACAGGTTAACGGTATCAACGGTATTGATTTTAATTCGCCTGACTTATCTACTCAGGATCTCGTCAACGCCAATCAATACCTTTTGAGCAAAGCCGTCACCAGCTTTTTTCCAACGATAGTGACTAATTCCGATGAGAATATTTTGAAAATGCTTGCGGCTATTCACCGTGCCTGTAAAGAGGATATTCTTTTAGATGCCTGTATTGGAGGCATACACCTTGAGGGTCCTTTTATTTCTCCGGAAGATGGCGCCAGGGGCGCGCATAATCTGAACTATGTTAAAGCGCCGGACTGGGAACTATTTCAAAAATTTCAACAAGCGTCGGGTGGCAGAATAGCACTGGTTACTATTGCCCCTGAATGGGAAGGTTCATGCGAATTTATCGCCCGGTGCAGAAAACAGCATATTATCGTATCTATTGGTCACTCTCTGGCCAACCC
>JADZFY010000179.1 GCA_020854215.1 Chitinophagaceae bacterium
ATAGTATATACCGTTTGCCATAATACATTGCGCAGCGCCAGCCTTATCCCCCGCATAATATCCTTCATCAGTTGTGGTAAACTAAACGGGTAGTCTTTCCCTTCAATAATGGATTCTGTTTTTTCACTCAGGTAGCCAAATAAAGGAGAGCCTACAATGAGCCATAAATATTTAAAGAGCGAAAAATAAAGCAATATTAGTATCAGCCACAGCATAATCCCGCCAAGGGCAAAGAAAAAACCCAGCAGGCTGCTTTGCATTTTATCTACCCATGCCTTTAACCCGGTTTGGATACTCACCAGGTCTATTACGTAAGTAGCACTCTTTCCAAAAAAGTACATGCTCACTACAAAAAGCACAGCGTAAATTAAACCCGGAATGATAATCCATTTCCACAGGCGGTGCTGACGGATAAACTGGTGAGCTTTGAAATAAGACTGAACGGCTATTATGATCTCTTTAAGCAAAAGAAATTATTTTATACGATTTTGGTAAACTTGCATCTCGCTTGACGCAATGATCAAACTTAATAAAAATCTTTCTCTTATTTTCCGATGCTGAAGAAACTGGATTATAATTTTTACAATCGCGAAGATGTCGTACAAATTGCCAGGGAGCTCTTGGGTAAGATATTGGTTACGCGAATGCAGGAAGGATTCACCTCCGGACGAATTGTTGAAACCGAGGCATACTGTGGCGTTACGGACCGTGCTTCACATGCTTACAATGGCAGGCGTACGGCACGTACGGAAATCATGTTCAATGATGCGGGCAGGGGATACGTGTACCTGTGCTACGGCGTGCATCATTTATTTAACGTGGTAACCAATGCAAAAGACGTTCCGCATGCTATCCTCATACGGGCAGTGGAACCCCTGATAGGCCTTGATATTATGCAAAGGCGAACAGGAAAGCAACAGAACGATTTTTCTTTAACCTCTGGCCCGGGTAATTTGTCAAGGGCACTCGGCATTGAAACAAGGCTCAGCGGAATTGATCTTACCGGCAGCACGATTTATATTGCCGAAGACGGTTATTCCATTTCCGGCAACAATATTGTTGCTACCACACGGGTTGGTGTAAATTATGCCGGTGATGACGCCCTGTTGCCCTATCGTTTTTATGTACGGGGAAACGGTTATGTGAGTGCAAGAAAACACTGATTGCGGTTTTATTGTTTTACTTTTGCCGCCTGAATGACAAAATTTGACCATGATAGTGTAGTACCTTATAAGGATTCTGCTTTACCCAAAAAGCAGCAGGTAGCGGATATGTTTAACCGGATTGCCTTTCGCTATGATTTCATGAACCGGGTATTGTCGTTGGGTATAGATGTGGGCTGGCGAAAGAAAGCAATACGCGAGCTTAAAAAAGAAAACCCTAAAGTTTTGCTGGATGTTGCCACCGGTACCGGAGATGTTGCCATCATGGCATACGAATTGCTTAAACCAGATCGCATTGTGGGTATAGACATATCGGAGGAGATGCTGAAGCTCGGCCGGACCAAACTGTTAAAATTAAGATTGGAGCAGCAAATTCAGTTGCAAAGCGGTGATAGTGAAGCAATAAACTTTCCGGAAGCTACGTTTGATGCGGTAACCGTTGCATTTGGTGTGAGGAATTTTGAACACCTCGAACAGGGATTGGCAGAAATACACCGGGTGTTAAAACCCGGTGGAAAGTTGGTAATATTGGAATTTTCAAAACCTAAAATAACAGGCATAACACAACTTTACAATTGGTACGTAGGAATTGTTGCTCCGCGGATGGCGTCGCTTGTTTCGAATAGCAGGAACGCCTATCAATACTTGAATCATTCGGTGCAGGGATTCCCGGAAGGAAATGCATTTGTGGATATTTTAAACAACGTTGGATTCCGAAACACATCATGCAAAAGATTAAGCCTGGGTATTTGCAGTATTTATTGCGGAGTAAAGTAATCGTATCGGTTATTTTTGCTTCGGTTTTTGCTTCACCATCTTTCGCGCAGTTTCGCGGGGGTGGTATCAATCTTCCCAATCACGACGAAAAGCCTTATTATTTTGGCATTGTACTAGGCTATAATACTTCACATTATCAAATTTCCCACGCTTCTTCTTTTTTGCAGCAAGACAGTATTCAGGCCGTAAACGGATTAAACAGTGGACGAATACACCTCGGAATTATGGCCAACCTGCAGCTTTCAAAAAGATGGGACGTAAGGTTTTATCCTTTGAATCTTATTTTTAGTGAGAAGAAATTCAGGTATGATCTTAAGTATCCCGATTTTGGTGAAAGCTCGTTGGAAAAAACCCAAAAAATTGAGTCAATAGTAATGAGTTGGCCTTTACAGGTAAGGCTCAAGAGTGACCGTATCGGCAACTTTCGGGTATATACCCTTGCGGGCATTAAATTCGATTACGACCTGGCTTCCAACTCCGGTACATATAATTCTGAAAACCTGCTGAAAGTTAAGAAGTCTGATTTTGGCGTTGAAGCAGGTATCGGTTTTCAATTTTTCAGCAAATACGTGATTGTATCGCCGGAAATTAAAATCAGCACCGGGTTGAATAATGTACACGCCAAAGACCCTTCACTGAAATACTCCAATGTGATAGACCGGCTGAATTCCAGAATGATTCTGTTTTCACTTCATTTTGAAGGAGGCGGACTGCTATAAGCAAATACGAAGTACAGTAGTAACTACCAGCCCTGTTTGGCTGTTCCCGCTTTAATAGCCGCCAGCGCTTTGGCCTCACCCAGTAGCGTGGTGAGCTTATTTCCTTTTCCGTCGTGGCCCTGTGCCATATAGGCGCCTTTGGAAGTTTTTGTAATTACGGCGTCCTGGATAGGAACATTGCGCTCTTTGGTTTTTACATTATAGGCGGTTAATGTGGTACTGTCTGACATAAAAATTCATTTGATGGTTAGTAATGAAATCCCTTTTTCAGCATTGAAAAAAGAACGGATATTCTAAGGTAATACTATTTTACCGCCTACAAAGCGCGTGTATTTCAAAATTTTCTGTTCGTGGTGGTGAACCGCTGCCAGGGATCAGAAACAGCATCTGTATTCATTTCACCCGGAAAAGTACGGAATGCGAAAATTTTACACGTACCCCTAAATGCCAAATAGCGTATTATACGTCCAAATTAGCATATTTGGCATGTGATTCAATGAACTCTCGTCTTGGAGCCACTTCGTCGCCCATTAACATACTGAAAACACGATCTGCCTCTGCAGCGCTTTCAATGGTAACCCTTTTTAAGGTACGTGTTTCTGCGTTCATAGTAGTTTGCCATAACTGTTCGGCGTTCATCTCACCCAAACCTTTATAACGTTGCACGTTTACGCTGTCATCCTTTCCTCCACCAATTTTCTCCACCCAGGCTTTGCGCTGTTCTTCCGTCCATGCGTATTGCGATTCTTTGCCTTTCTTTACTAAGTACAACGGAGGCATCGCAAGGTAAACATACCCCTGTTCCACCAGTTCTTTCATATACCTGAAAATGAAAGTAAGAATAAGGGTAGCGATATGGCTTCCATCAACATCGGCATCCGTCATAATGATGAGCTTATGATAACGCAGCTTAGAGATGTCTAATGCCTTGGGATCTTCGGGGGTTCCAATCTTCACCCCCAGGGCGGTAAAAATATTCCGGATTTCCTCGTTGTCATAGATCTTGTGTTCCATGGCTTTTTCCACGTTCAGGATTTTACCCCTCAGCGGCAGAATTGCCTGGAAACGTCTGTCGCGCCCCTGTTTAGCAGTTCCACCCGCCGAATCACCCTCAACCAGGAAAAGCTCACATTTTTCGGGATCGCGATCAGAGCAATCGGCCAATTTGCCAGGCAGTCCTCCTCCGGTTAATCCACTTTTACGTTGTACCAGCTCCCTTGCTTTTCTGGCCGCTGCGCGAGCCTGGGCAGCCAGAATTACTTTAGAAATAATGGTCTTTGCGTCTCTGGGATTTTCTTCGAGGTAGCTCTCGAGCACCCTGCTTAATGTGCTGTCAACCACTCCCATCACCTCGTTATTGCCCAGTTTGGTTTTGGTTTGTCCTTCAAATTGGGGCTCCGGTACTTTAACAGAAATAACGGCACTCAACCCTTCACGAAAATCATCCCCTTCAATCTCTACTTTGGCTTTTTCAAACAAACCCTGCTTTTCGCCATATGCTTTAAAAACACGGGTAATTGACCTGCGAAAACCAGCCACATGGGTGCCTCCTTCTATGGTATTGATATTATTTACATAGCTGAAAATATGCTCCTGAAAGCCGGTATTATACACCATCGCCACTTCAACGGAAACATTACTCGCTGCATCAAGTGCCTCCCCGTATATAACCTTTGGCAACAGTGCCTGACGGTTTCCGTTTTTATCCAGAATTTCAACAAATTCTGCTATACCCCCTTCGCTGAAAAATCGCTTACTAAAGGTATTACCGGCATCGTCTTTCTCCCGTAAATCATTGATAATAATTGACAGACCTTTATTAAGAAAAGCAAGTTCTCTTAAACGGCCTTCCAGAATGTCCTTGTTAAAAACGGTAACGGTAAAAATGGTAGGATCGGGCCAAAAGCGAACTACTGTACCGGTTTTTTCAGTTTCTCCTATCTCGCGAACGGCATATTGGGGTACCCCGGTGTGGTATTCCTGTTCGAATATCTTTCCCTCACGGCACACGGTTACATGCATAACCTTACTTAAGGCATTCACGCAACTCACGCCTACACCGTGCAATCCACCAGAAACTTTATAGGTGTTTTTGTCGAACTTACCCCCTGCATGCAAAACCGTCATCACTACTTCCAATGCACTGCGTTTTTCTTTGGAATGCATTCCGGTAGGGATGCCTCGCCCGTCATCTTCCACACTCACCGAATTATCTTCATGAATGGTAACGGTTATATTCCGGCAAAATCCTGCGAGTGCCTCGTCAATGGAATTATCTACAACTTCATAAACTAAATGGTGTAAGCCCTTGGTGCTGATATCGCCGATATACATCGCGGGGCGCTTGCGTACTGCCTCTAACCCTTCAAGAATCTGGATACTGTCTGCACCATAACCGGCTGTAGGAGGAGGAGCGGCCAAAGCCTGTGTTTCATTA
>JADZFY010000180.1 GCA_020854215.1 Chitinophagaceae bacterium
ACCCATCGCTTATATCCATCATGGCGGTAGGGGAAATATCACGCTCTTCAAAAAAGCCAATTATATCCTTTCGCGCCTCAGGCTTTAAAAGTCTTCGCAAAATATACGCCTCACTTTCCAGGTCGGGCTGTACAGATGGTGTTTCCAGGAAAATTTTTTTCTCTCTTTCCATTAATAATAACCCCAGGTAAGCTGCACCGAGGTCGCCGCTTACACAAATCAAATCACCCTTGCCGGCGCCATCCCTCTTCACATACCGGTCTGGCGTAACCTCACCAATTGCGGTAACGCTAATAATTAATCCTTTCCCGGAGGTAGAAGTATCACCGCCTACAAGGTCAACATTGTATTTGTCACAAGCCGCATACACCCCTTCGTAAAACTCTTCGAGTGCCTCTACACTAAACCGGTTACTAACACCAACGCTCATTGTGATCTGGGCTGGCGTTGCATTCATCGAATAGATATCACTCAGGTTTACTACCACACTTTTGTAACCCAGGTGTCGGAGTGGTGTATAAACCAAATCAAAATGAACGCCTTCGATAAGGAGATCAGTAGTTACTACAATTTGTTTTCCAAAATGATCCAAAATTGCCGCATCATCACCCACACTCAAAATCGTAGATGCATGTCGTATTTCGTTATTTCGGGTAAGATGCTCAATCAAACCAAATTCACCGAGTTCGTTTATTTCTGTTCGTGCCGACATAGGAAAATATTATTGTGTAGTGTATGATAATGGACAATTTTTTTGGACGTTCAATAGTAATCAATTAGTCCTCACCTCTTATGCAAGCCAACAGTTCATCGTGTATTTTTCCATTGGTGGCAACCAACTGCGGCTGGTACGGCGAATAGTAACTTCCGCTGAAGTCTGTAATTTTTCCACCTGCCTCTTCCACCATTAAAAATCCTGCCGCACTATCCCATGCTTCCAGTTTATGCTCATAGAACCCATCAAACCTGCCTGCGGCCACCCAGCACAGGTCAATTGCCGCTGAGCCCAATCTTCTCAGTGGGATTCCTCTTCTGATAAGTTTGTTAAAAACGTCCAGTGGCCCGTTCTCTTTGTCCAAAAGACTGTACGGAAATCCGGTTACGAGGCATGCGCTCGCCAGTTCCTGCTTACTGCTCACCTGAATGGGTTTGTTATTGAGTGTGGCTCCCTTGCCTTTCTCCGCTACAAACAGTTCATTAATAAAAGGGTTAAATACAGCTCCCATTACAATTTGCCGTTGATACTCTATGGCAATACTTACACAGCAAAGCGGTATGCCATTGGCAAAATTTACCGTGCCATCAATAGGATCCACAATCCACTTATATTCCGAATCCATAACCATCTCCCCTGCTTCCTCACTAAGGATAAAATGATCAGGAAAGTTTTTTTTGATAATATTAATAATTGCTTTTTCAGATGCGTGGTCTATCTCCGTTACCAGGTTATTCACTCCGGCCTTGTTTGAAATTTTGAAATTGCCATTAAACGATTTTTGCATAATCGTACCTGCTTCGGCGGCAGCCTCCAATAAAGTTGATTTTAACATGCGGCAAAGATAGGAACTACAAAAATGATTTATCTTTATCCCTAAATCTAAACGCATTTCATTATGGAACTGTTTAAATCCGGCAATCCCACACTGAGTGAAAAAATGTTCGAATCAACGCTCACTGCTAACCGGGATGATTTAATGACCGTGAGAGGCACCTTAAATAAGTTTGGCTTTCTCTTTTTAATGGTAATGGCAACCGCTTTTTTTAGCTGGTACAACTTCAGCAAAGGAGTAGATGTAACCTCGTATATGTGGGGTGGCGCTATTGGCGGCTTGATTGTGGCGCTTGTAATTGTTTTTAAAAAAACATGGGCTCCTTTCCTTGCTCCCGCGTATGCATTGCTGGAGGGACTTTTTGTTGGCGCTATTTCCGCGCAGTTTAATCATGTTTTTGCAGAAAAGGCACCCTACATCATCACCCAGGCAGTGGGATTAACTTTTGGAGTGGCTATCGCTATGTTTGTGTTGTACAATATGCGTATTATTAAGGCCACCGAAACTTTTAAGTCGGTGATAATAACCGCCACGGCAGGCATTGCCATTTTTTATCTGAT
Source organism: Chitinophagaceae bacterium (assembly GCA_020854215.1). Classification (GTDB taxonomy): domain Bacteria; phylum Bacteroidota; class Bacteroidia; order Chitinophagales; family Chitinophagaceae; genus Agriterribacter. The sequence goes on from JADZFY010000180.1 coordinate 2,111, forward strand.
TTCTATTGTGCTCCGCTTTTTCAATATTGATATTGCCTTTATTCACCAGGGCAGCACGTTTGGTATCATCTTTTCTCTGATTGTGGTAGGTATTGCAGCTCTTAACCTGATCCTCGATTTTGACATGATAGAACGGGGATCGCAGGCTGGTGCGCCTAAATATATGGAATGGTACGGTGCTTTTGGCCTGCTGGTAACCATTGTATGGCTGTATCTTGAAATTTTACGGCTGCTCGCAAAAATGAATAGCAGAAAATAAAATAGCACGGCCGGTTGAATGGAGAGAGAATTACCATGTCCTGGTCATTTGTATGGGGTGGGAGACAAGTGAAGAACTAACAGGTTTTCTTCAACGCAACGCGACAAACATTTCAGAAGTATAACACTTTAATATAAAGCTGCAGCGCATCACCGTTGCAGCTTTTTTTACAGCAACTCCGCAATAAGCCCTGTCCAACCCGTTTGATGGCTGGCGCCGAGTCCTTTGCCGTTATCGCCGTGGAAATATTCATGAAATAAAATATAGTTATTAAAATGCGGGTCCGTTTGCATCTTATCGCATTCTCCATAGACGGGTCGTTTGCCATGGGCATCCTTCAGAAACAATCCTTTCAAGCGAATGACAAGTTCCCTGCTGATCTCAAGCAATGTAAGAAACTGACCAGAGTTGGTAGGATACTCTACTTTAAAATCATCACCATAATAACGATGAAATTTTTGTAAGGATTCGATAATCAGATAATTCATGGGCATCCACACCGGTCCCCGCCAATTGGAGTTACCTCCGAAAAGCGGTACCGGCGATTCAGCAGGACTATACTGAATGCTATATGTTTGATTATTGCGATTAAGGGTGTAAGGATGATGTTCATGAAACCGGGAAAGCGAACGAATGCCATAGGGGCTGAGGAATTCTGTTTCATCCAGCATTCGATATAAGATTCTTTTCATGCGGTGTCCACGAAGCAAAGAAAGGAGGTGCATTTCATTTTCACCTTTTTCTTTCCATCTCGAAATAAGGCCGGAAAGCTCGGGGCGATGTTTTAAAAACCAGTTGAGATGTGCGGTAAATTTGGGCTGATGCTTTAAGATATCGTCGTGCAGAATCTCCACTACAAATAATGGGATAAGTCCCACCATCGAGCGTATTCTTAGTTTAATCTGCCTGCCATCGTCCAGTTTGAGTGCGTCATAATAAAAAGCATCCTCCTCATCCCACAAGCCACCTTCATCTTCACCCATTATTGCCATGGCACCGGCGATATACATAAAATGCTCAAAAAACTTTGTTGCCATATCCTGGTATACCGGATTGGTTTCGGCAAGTTCAAGCGCAATGCGCATCAGGTGTAAACAATAAGCTGCCATCCAACTGGTACCATCCGACTGTTCTAAAATAGCCCCTCCGGGCAAATCCTGATCTCTGTTAAACAGCCCAATATTATCCATCCCCAAAAAACCGCCTTCAAAAATATTATTTCCGTATGCGTCTTTACGATTCACCCACCATGTAAAATTGAGCAGAAGCTTATGAAATACTGTTTCCAAAAAAGCCGTATCTCCTTTTCCTTCATTTTTCATTTTATCTTTTTCATACACGCTAAATGCAGCCCAGGCGTGAACAGGAGGATTAGCGTCACCAAGCGCCCATTCATACGCGGGTAGTTGTCCGTTAGGATGGATATACCACTCGTGCGTTAACAGTAATAACTGCTGCTTGGCAAAATCGGAATCAACAGATGCCAGCGCAACACAATGAAAAGCGAGGTCCCAGGCAGCATACCAGGGATATTCCCATTTATCAGGCATAGAAATGATATCGGCATTGTTTAAATGCTTCCATCCTTTGTTTCGCCCTGCAAGTCGTTCCGGCGGTGGTGTCGGTTCTGCCGGGTCGCCTTTTAGCCACTCTTCTACATCGTAGTAATAAAACTGTTTGCTCCACAACATGCCGGCAAAGGCTTGCCGCTGTATATTCTTCTCCTCTGCATCCGTTATACTTTTCTGAAGCGCGTCATAATATTCATTTGCCTCCAAAATACGCCTGGCAAACAGTTGGTCAACCCCTGCAAACGGATTATCGGTATCCTTCGCACATAGGCGCAACTGTATAACCGTTTCCGCTCCTCCGGCTACAACAGTTCGATAATGTATGGCAGCTTTGGTTCCTTCGTGGTTTGGATTAACGGTTGCATCTTGCCTGATGAGATATTCGTTAATGCCATCCTTGTAATAAGCATTGTTATCATCGAAACCATAAAGTTTTTTGGTATTGGTTTCATTATTGCAAAAAAGAAACTGCCGTTCCGACTCGCTGTACAAACGAAGCATTTTCATTTGCGGATGACGAACTTCAACTACTCCTTTATCATTTAGCGAAAGAGTGGGCTTTTCATCAGGATAGCCCCATGCCCACGTGTTGCGAAACCACAGTGTGGGCAAAACATCAATTGTGGCGTCCTGAGTGGAACGATTGCATACGGTGAAACGAATAAGGATGTCATCAACATCTGCCTTAGCGTATTCTATAAAAATATCGAAGTAGTCATCACTATTAAAAATGCCGGTATCTATCAGTTCAAATTCCGGTTGCAGGCGATTTCGTTTTCGATTTTCGTCTACAAGCAATTGGTAGGGAAAGGCTGCATGCGGGTACTTGTACAGCATTTTCATATAGGAATGCGTAGGTGTTGCATCCAGATAATAGTATAGCTCTTTTACATCTTCTCCGTGGTTTCCTTCAAAGCCCGATAAGCCAAATAGCCTTTCTTTTATGATGGGGTCTTTGCCATTCCAGAAAGCCGGCGCAAAGCATAGCAATTGTTTATCATCACATATTCCGCCCAGCCCGTCCTCACCCCAGCGCCATGCTTTACTGCGCGCCATGTCGTGGGTGGTATACCGCCATGCATCACCGTTGGCACTATAATCTTCCCTTACCGTACCCCATTGGCGGTCGGACAAATAAGGCCCCCATTTCTTCCACGCTTTTTGTTTCAAACGTTCCTGTTCAGCATTCATAGTAAACTTGTGATTTAAAGTGAAGCTCCATCCTACCCATTTTCACTAAATCCGGGGTAAAGCGTCATGCCTCCATCTACAAATAGTGTGGTTCCGTTAACATAATCCGAATCATCGCTGGCTAACCAAACCGCTGCCGCAGCAATGTCTTCCACTATGCCTACCCGTTGGTAGGGGATCAGTTCCAGCAATTTGGCCTCAGCCGCAGGCGTAGCCCATGCATTGTGGTTAATGGGTGTTTTAATTGCTCCCGGCGCAATGCTGTTGATACGGATTTTATGGGGAGCAAACTCCTGTGCTATACTTTTCATCAACATCATGATACCTCCTTTGCTGGCCGCATAGTTAGCATGCCCCGACCAGGGTATTACCTCATGTACGCTGCTCATACAAATAATTTTACCTGCGGCCTTCGACTTACGGGGTTGGATACCCCGCTTCAGAAACTCACGTATGGCTTCCCGTGCACAGAGAAACTGACCTGTGAGGTTTACCGCAATTACTTTGTTCCATTGTTCCAGCGTCATATGCTCAAAAGACGCATCCCGTTGTATTCCCGCATTATTTATCAAAATATCCACCGTTCCAAACCGTGCAATCACCTCCGTAAACATTCGCACGACTTCTTCTTCGTTACTTACATCGCATTGAAAGATAATACCTGTGCCTCCCTCCGACTGAATCGCTGCCAGAATATTTGCTGCGTCTGCTTCTGTGGCGGCCACCGGGTGATTAACCACTACGGTTGCTCCCGCTGATGCTAATGCAATAGCTACTCCTGCGCCAATTCCCGAACTGGCGCCGGTTACAACCGCTACCTGGTTTTGTAATTTTTTTTCCACCATTCTTTTTGTTAAAGCTACAGAATTGTGGAGATCGGGTAGTTTATGGCATGTTAAGGTTAGAAACCGGTATGTTGCGCTACAACAATCACACTGCATTTATGACCGGATATTTTGGTGAATTAACTTACATCGGTAAGGATAACCCTTGTACTGAAATACAAATCCCCTGTGGAAACAGGGGATACGATGGTTTTACAACCATATAACCTTATCCTATGAAAAAAAATGCATCCAATTAAGGACGCACCGATTTTGATGACGAAATTTTTGCAATCAAGGTTGCGCAAACGGCAATGATTTTTAAATCTGTACTTCACCATATCCCGTCATTTTTGCCGCGAATACGCACCCGATTGTTTATC
>JADZFY010000181.1 GCA_020854215.1 Chitinophagaceae bacterium
ATACTGTGGCGGTGAAAATTGAATACATTGTCTTCAACAAAAATAAAATTTGACGATCCGAATTTAGCGTCATCAACCCATTTCTTACTTTCACCATAAACCAGCACTCCATACCCCAATCCCCGCATGGCATTATGATAAAACTCATTCTTGCGAATAAGTCCGTTAGCCAACGTGTCCTGGTGGAATACGGATACTCCGGCATATCCAAAATATTCAAACCTGCAATGTTCAATGATAAACCCAACGCATTTCGACATGTTAATTCCGGAAAGCCGAACAAAGTTTTTCCCATCTCCTGGTCTTAAAGTAGTTTCTACCCCTTTAAAGAAAATACCGGAAACTTTAATACCACTGGGCTTTGTATTGTTGATCTTAAAATTGAATATGGTTAGTTCTCCCCATCCCCGTTGCCCTGTTTGTTGTATGGGTTTGTTCCAATAAAGAATGGTTTTCAATATGCCTTGTCCCTTTATGGAAACAAATTTTGTAATCAATACCGTTTCGTTGATTGCAAATTCTCCTTCAGGCAAGATGATCACATCACCATCGTCTGCGGAATCAACGGCCTGCTGAATCAGTCCTTGTATATTATGATAGGAGCCGGGACTTTTGATGGTAGTCTCTCTGGCTGCCGTTTGAAAGCTGTTACCCAAAATGATAATGAATATGAAATATCTAAGGTACATATTATGGATATTGTCTTTTATGAATGACGCCCCATGTTTCTACCTGGCGATGATGAAAATATGAATTAGGGATCGTTCTATTTTTTTGATCATTTTACAACTATTTGTGCCGGTGCTGAAATACCTTTTATAGTAAGCTCTCTCCGGCTTTCATCCCAATATAATTTATCTGCGGAAACCTCCATGTTATTACACAGTACAGCAGAATATTTTGAATCTGCGTGCAGGGTTATATTCCATGTTCTGTTATTCACCATCCCTTTAAAATTGCCGTTGGGTTTTCCGATTTCAACAATAACGGTGTCATCTGTTCTTTTAGACTTTATCGGTGTGGTTGAATATCCGGAATGGATATGATCGAAAGTTACGCCATCATCTTCATAATAATTAAATACCGATTCTTTCTTATCAGGAAATACATAGAGCGTGATTTCGTCCATGGGCTTTTCGCCGCGGTATTGCATCAACGGACCAAACGGTATAATCGCACCGGAACGGATATATAACCCTCCTCCACGGTTGTTTGGCCAGCTTACCATTTTTTCCTGTTTCCCCTTAATCACTTCTCCTGTCCAGTAGTCCTTCCATTCCCCTTCCGGGAAATAAACCTGTTTATTAAAAGCGGCTATCATCAAATCACGACCTAATAAATACTGGTGCACATTGTCACGGCAGTTTTTGTCTGAAGGATATTCCAATGTTAATGGCCGCAGTAAAGGCCATCCGGTTATTGTTGCTTCTTTCGCCCATGTGTATAAGTAAGGAATAAGTTTAGCTCTGAGCCGCGAATAATACTTGTGAATATCCAGTAATTCCTGCCCCTGTACCCACGGCATTTTATAATAAGTCCAACTATTGATTTGGCTCCAGGGCGCCAGGTAGCCAAAATGAATTCCTTCTTTACTCATTACATCCATATCTACTGTTGACCAGCTATGACCCACAATGGAGGTATTGCACAACGCACCTACTGTTGCCAGAGTTCCACCGGTATCTCCGGTCCATGTTCCTGAAAATGCCTGAAAACCTGTCCAGCCGGCAACTGTAAACACAACCGGCCGCTGGTTGGTAGTTGATTTTAAACCGTCATACATCTGCCTGGAATACAATAAGGGATAAAGGTTATGCATTTCATCGTCTTTCATCCCGTTGCCCCAAAGCCTGTCCGGATGAAAATTAACCTGGTTGGAACCATCCTGCTTAAAAAAACTTATCCCCTGCTTAACGAACTTTTTCAGGTGCTCAAACCACGCTTCGTCTCTTTTAGTATACTGATCTAAATATACCGCACCTCTCGCAAGGCGCGCATCCATATCGAAAGCCTCGTTGGCATTTTCAGGATTTGAAGTAGTTATCTTAGGTTTCAACAGATCATTGCCAATACGTCGTTCTTCTTCATAGCTCAGGTCGTAGTCCTGGCAAAGCCACAGTTCCATTTTGAACCCCATGCGTTTAATGGCTTTCACAAAACTTGCCGGTCCCCTGTTGACCCAGTCGGGAAATGGGAAACGTTCACTGCTCCAGTCTTTTTTTATTGAATAATCATAATTTTTTTCCATCCATCCGGGCTCAAGCCCAATTACATCACAGGGTATTTCTTCCCTCCGGAAGTTTAGTGCATCACTCATGGCCTCATGGTCATTGGCTTGTGTGCGGCACACATACCAAAGCCCAAATGACCATTCAGGCGGCAACTTTGGCTTACCGGTAAGATCGGTATACCGGTCAATCAATTCATGAAAATCATTTCCGGTTATAACATAATAATCAATATTTCCGCTCTTGTCTAACCAGAAAAATTGATCCGAATTGGATTTCGCCATATCAAAAACAATATGGTATGTAGTGTTCACCAAAACACCTGCACCTTCCGTGGACATGAAATAAGGAACAGGAATATAGGACTGCACATTTCTTACATTGCAATCTGCTAAAAACCCACGATGATAAATCCTTTTTCGGGTCTGATCGCCAAACCCGATCCAGTTCTCCTCTTTACTCACCGTGCTGAATAATACCTTGCTCATCCCATCCGATATGGTTGCTTTTACCTGCTGCAGATATTTTTTCCCGGTTCTACTATCAGTAACATTTATTTCACCTGTCTGTGCATTACATGCTATACTTATGTTTCCTCCTTCAACAGTAAATCCGCCCTTTGATTTCCTTTCCTTCACATTCATCTTTTGCGCAATCGTATCATGGATAAATCCATACCTGTTTAAACCGGTTCCGGTAAAATTTTTTCCGTCAATTGCAATTTGTATCCTGGCAATATTTTCGTTCAGGAATTGGATCCTTATGGTTGAATGATTAAAAAATCCGGCTTCTACGGTATTTGGAATCGTCTGTCCGTTAACCAAAGAAACAGAAAGCAGCAGTATGAAATAAATGAAACACCTTTTTATATACATAGACTATCAAATAAAGAATTACAAAACCATATGCAGGCCTGCTATCAACAGACATTGAAAAGGGAGCTGTCTAAAAAGGACCAGTAGAGAAGATATGCCACTAAGACACCAAGTCCTGGCCTTCAGGTTTAGACAGCCCCCTGATTACACAAATCCTATCATCAGAAAGGTAATACGTTTACGAAGCTGTAAATGGAGGTGCTTTTACGCCCTTCATTCTTACCGCCGCCAATAGTATACGTATATGCTTTTTGAGAAGAAAATAAAATATTATCAAATAGCAGCGTATCTCTTCCACTATCAATCGCCCACAGCCGGAAACGCTGTGTAGGATCAGGAGTACTGGCGAGCTCTGCAAAAGCGGAGACGGTTTTTACCGGGGTAGGGCTTACCAATACCTGGGCATCACCGAGTGTTTGTCCAACTTTTGCAGCGTATAATGCATACTGGGAACCGGGGTCAGTTACCATGTTGGCTACCCTGATCCAGTATTTCCCTACCGGAGGCTCGGCAACAACATTGTCTTCAACCGTTACCA
>JADZFY010000182.1 GCA_020854215.1 Chitinophagaceae bacterium
ATGATCGAAAGGTTTTCCTGCACATTAGCCAGCTTCACTGCATCCAGTTCGTCTATACCATCGGAGAAATCCCGGCTATACGAAGCAAATACTTCATCCAGCAGATTCGGCTTTCCATCATCTGAAATCGTCTGAAGGTTGATCCTTAAACCCTGCGCATTTTTTGCCGGTGCGAAAAGCGGGATGTCCGTTCCATTTTCGCTCTTGCGGAATACATTTTGAGCAGGTGTGGCCGACTTATCAGATTCCTTTATTACAATACTTCCGGCTGCACCGGTAGATTGCACCAGGAAGCTCTGACCGCTTTGGATGTACTGGCTTTCCGGGCTAACTGATGCAGGTGTTACATCATAACCTGTACCATTAAAGCTAACATTTACGTAACTGCCAACACCATAAGTGCCGCCCATTTTAGGATCCCATAAATAGAAGCTATTCTTAACATTGGTTCTGGTTATACTTTCAAAATTAATGGGTGAAGCAAAAGGGTTGGCAACTGCAGTAAATCCGGTTGCACCCACAGCTACAGTTTGATTTCCTGTCAGTAACGGACCATTGGCACGAAGCGTCGTGTTGTTGGCCCTAACGGTATTGTCTTTCATCATAATGCTTCTGTCGCCTCTGACGAACAGCATGTATGGCTTATTGGCTACCTTGGCTGTGTGGGTACTCGTTACAGCCTGCAATTGACCGATAGCGGAATATTGCTTCAATGATGAGGTACTTTGACCAAGTATATTCTGATCAAACCCGTTGGCAACAGATCCAACCGTAATAAACGTTCCATATCCGGGATTGGGATTCGGGTTGGAGGATGCTGTGGTTACACCTTCCTGCCAAGCCTGATTTACGGTTTGATTAACACCTACAGGTGCATTCATGAGCCTCCATGCCCTGCGTGCAGGGATATAACGTTCAAATGTTACATTACCGCTGATGCTTCCACCTACAGGAGCTACACGGGCAGTGTTACTTGCGTTGCTCTTGAGTGTTATTTTATTTCCGGTGTTTAAAGCGCCGTTTGCCACATTTAGTACATCATAAATACTCAGTGGAGTTCCAATGGTTGCAGAAGCGCCCGTGCCTGTGCGGTTAAGAGTAAACATTTTTAAACTGCTTCCGTCACCTGCGGTAAAGTTAAGGTTGCCCGGACTTCCTCCATTGTTGCCAATAATAGAAAGACTTGATGTGGGAGAACCCGTCAATGTACCCATGCCCGTTAAAGTAGTAATGGACAAAGCGTATCCGTTTATTTTTAATTGACTGCCAGACGGATTGTTAAGGGTTCCATATACCACCCAATTTCCGGTCATAGTGTAAGATCCTGAGCGATTCGCGAGATTAAAGATTTTTCCTTCTCCAAAATCTGTTGGATTTGTGCCACTTCCATCAAGATTAACACCCCATGTAAGTACGTCATGCAGATTGCCCGCCGACTTGGAGTAATACACATTACTTGCCACTTTTGTCCAAGTGAACTGGGCCGATTTGTTTATTGTACCAACCGCTGCCACAATGTTATCATCGCCGGCATTGGTTCCGGTATAGCAATATTTTGCAGTACCGGTTGCGTCAGTATTCGCAAACCCTGTGCTGCCTGGATTAGCACCGGTAATGGTAAAGTCAACCCGAACGCCCACTAACGGATTACTAAACTGATCTGTCACCTTCGCTTCGAGGCAGTGCTGTGTACCCACTGCACCAGTACCGGTTAACGGAGAAAGACTCAGCGTTGTAACGCTGGCTACCGGAGCAAGAGATTGTCCACCCGGGTATCCGTATGAATCGTAGCTATCATAACCATATACAAAAATTCCGAAAGGAAGATTTGATCCGTTGATGGTATGCGAACCTAATGAGATGTTTAATTGAGCACCTTTGAAACCGGTAGATCCTATGGCCGAAAATGATGCTGCAGGGATCACCACGCCGTCCAGTTTTAAAGTTCCCACGGCGGCGGCAGGTGCCACTACATTCACATAATTTCCGGTAAATCCCGATGCAGGCGTCGAAAACGTATAGTTACCCAGAAACTGCTCGTAAGGTGTAATCAGCATCATAAAGGGGTCTGAAGTCACATTATCAAAACTGCTGCTGTTTGAATACTGTGCAACGAGGATAGGATTGTTTGATTTGATTTGTGACGAAACGGTGAGAATGGTTTCAAACAACTGCCCCTTGTTTAAATTTGCAACAACAGCACCATTCACTTCAACGGTTGTATTGTTGGCAGAAGCCAGAAATCGAAATGTATCTCCTTTTGTTCGCGTTTTTAACGGAACAGAAATAAAATTTTTACCCCATGCGGTGGTAGGAGGAAGTTGCTCTACAATATGGTCGCATGCATAATAGTTCATCGGTATGTTCGCACACTGCATACCTCCGAATACAGCAATGGGTTTATTTGATGTGATAATGGTACCTGAAAGGTCCTGTGGTGCTGCATCTGTGTTTCTCAGAAGGTAAGTCTGCCCCTGATTAAGTACGATATTATACGGTACACCTGCAGCTCTCGCACCGGTTGTTACGGTTGGTGTAATGGTAACCGTAGTTGCGTTTTGTGAGGCAACAATACCAAACTGGGTGCTGTTGACTATGTTGGTGTTCTTATATCCCAGGTTAATATACGAAGTTCCCAATATGTCGGTGGGTAAAGCCAGGTAGGCATCCGTAGTGGCACTATATCGGTTAAGTCCGTACACAGTAACTTCTTTGCCCGCCACGATATGTATCCCTTTATTCTCTATTCCGTCTGACAAATTGAGTTCCAGTGTACCTGTGGGTAATGTAACAGTAGTAACTGAACCGGGTGTTACTGTAAACGGAGCAGTAAAACCTGTTCCCGGTGCAGTAACAGTTCCGGTAGTAGCTTCATCTCCGCTGATAAAGAACGAGAGTGCACCCGGACTATAGTTGCCTGGAAAAGTAAGCCAGAAATCTTTACCCTTGCTGTCGGGGGCCTGTCCGCTAACGGTATTAAAAAAAATGCTCAGCAGGAATGTCAGGAAAAACGTCGAGCAAATTTTCTTAAGATTTTCGAAAAAGTGAAATTGTTTCATACATGTTGGGATTGTTGGTAAGGAAATATTTAGTTCATTCGAATGACAGTAACATCTTTATAGTTGAATTTTGTAATGGTTGCAATATAAGTGGGGATAGCGGATGAGGCAAGCGTAACCAAAGCCTTATGGGTTGGATTCATGCAATCCGTTTCATAGGTTTCACCGGGCTGAACCAGTAATTTTTTTTGTCCGTTATAACCCTCCACCGACTTTTCTGCCTGGGTATCAAATACTTCTTTCCAGGCTATCTGCACGGGGTAAGCGTTTTTGTTATTTATTTTATGGAACACCGTGCTGCTTCCCTTACATGATGTGATCGCATAATAGAATTCAACTCCACCCACAGTCTGGCCGAGTTTCCAGTCTAAATCCTGGGAAGGAGTGGAGAAGCATTTTCCATAACCTGGAAAAAGAAAAAGGGAGAGGAAAATTAAACACACAGCCAAAAGTGGCTTTATTATTTTTTGGGGATAGAAATTAAAACGTGACATACCGAAAGGTTATATTTCTCTATATTGATAACGGAGACCACTGAAATCAAACTCAAACATTAATACCCCACCCGGGGGTTAATCAACTTAAACAAAAAACTCACTTTTTCGCCTGCTCGTTTTCAGACAATATTGGAAAATAAGGGAAGAATATTGGGGGAAATTTGGATTAACACAGATATTGAAAAGAGGAAAAAATACAAATACTCGGGATAAGATTTTAAACGAAAATTCAAAAAGCAACGCCGCACCTACAATCGCCAGCAATACACGCTGAACAATATCTATATGCGGGTATAAATGGAATTCGAGGTTAAACCTAAATATTTTTTTTTACAATGTGAAATATATTCCAATATTTAAGACAAAAAATTTTCAGTATTTCGTTTTTCGTATTTTTTGTACGGAACGAATGGGCAGGAGTGAACCAAATATTAAACATAGAAATCTGGCAATCAGGAATGGGGTTGGATAAAAGGTTAATAAAATTTCACTTGTAAAGTAACAATTGCTAAATTGGCATAAAGTTCGTTAACCCAATCTGCTTATTATGAAAAAATTATCCCGTTTCGCTCCGACCCTTGCGTTCTTATTGTTTTATCAATTTGCTTTGTCACAAACACACACGCTTTCCGGTACGGTTAAAAACAGTGCAAATCAGGAGTTTGTTAGTGCTGCATCGGTAGTAATCAAAGGATCCACAGAAGGTACTTTCACCGATTCGAGGGGTAATTTTAAAATCACGGTTAATCAGCCCCTTCCAATCACACTGGTTTTTTCATCAATTGGCTTTGAGAGCCGGGAGA
>JADZFY010000183.1 GCA_020854215.1 Chitinophagaceae bacterium
AATAAATATACCTTAATGCCACACCCAGGGATAGTTGGTCAGACAATTTTCTGGAGTATCCCAGGTCTAATCCAAACTCCCGTGGATTAAACTGATTCAAATCGTTCCCAAGCGCATCGGTAAACTGGATATTGCCCAAACTAAAATAACGTACAGACGCTGAAATTGCCTGCTGCTCGTCGAACTTATAATAACCCGCGAGAGATGCCAGAAAGACATCGTTTAAGCCCAGGTCTTTTAACCAGGGAGTGTAGGTAACTCCAATTCCGGCGTTATTTTTGGTAAAAGGATACTTGGCAACATTATAAAATTGAGCGTTGATGTCCGGTGAGGTAGAAATGCCCATATCTCCCATGCCACCCGCACGGGCATCAGGAGAAATACGCAGGAATGGGACTGCGGTAGTAACAATGTTTATTGGCTCGGCACTTTGACCATATGAACCAACCGAAATCCCTAAGAGCAATAAACCAGCGACAGAAAATTTCCTCCATGAGTGTTTCATCAGAAATGTTGTTTGATTGAAAAAGAATAAATGGGTAGCATTTAACTCAATATGGTTATATGATTTATACGTGTTAAGAAGTTGATTTGCAAAGTAAAATAGTGTTTTTTGAATTTTGGTATTTTTATTGTCAAATTGTCAAAAACCGTTTAAAACGACAAAATTTAACAATTACCATGCCTTGTTTTTAGGTAGTGCTATTCTTAAAAACGGAGCAGAAAAATAAATATTGTTTTGTATATGATTTTCACCACTTTGGCTTAATAATCGCTAATGATATACAAGTTTAGCATTTAATAAACACAAAACGCCACCGGCATTTTTGTAAAGTAATTAAATTGCATGCCGTTAACCTTGATTCAGACCAAATAAAAGAAGGTAAGTAGCTTTCTTTTGTACAATATTCAATTCATATACCCGTTATCTTTTTTAGTTTAAATCCAGCAAAATGCAAAGACTATTGAATTTTAAAAATTTGCTTTTCTTGTCCGCCGCTGCCCTGCTCTTTAGTTCATGTAAAAATGGGCTTTTGGGCAAAAAGAAGCATGAAAAATCGGATGTAACCGGTTGGAACTACAATGATAAAAACATGGGTGGTTTCAACGTATCTAAAGAGAAAGAACAGAATACTGGTCCAGGACTTGTTTTTGTTCAGGGAGGTACTTTTACCATGGGGGCCACAGATGAGGATATCATGGGTGACTGGAATAATATACCCCGCCGGGTAACTGTTTCCTCTTTTTACATTGATAAAACGGAGGTTGCCAACGTACACTACCGTGAATACCTGCACTGGCTGGAGTCTGTTTTTGACGATCCCCAGTATGCAGCCGTTTTAGATGCCGCACGCCCGGATACGCTGGTATGGAGAGATGAATTGGCATACAATGAGCCATTGGTAGAGTATTATTTTCGTCATCCGTCTTATAACTATTACCCGGTTGTAGGGGTAAGCTGGAAGCAGGCTAATGACTTCTGCCTCTGGCGTAGCGACAGGGTAAATGAAAGAATATTAGTAGAAAAAGGATATATCAATAAGAATCAGCTGAAGAGTATTCAGGGTCAGGGTCAGGAAAATTTCAATACCCAGGCCTACCTCAAAGATCTTTATCAGCCGCAACCCGGCAAACCCAAAAAGAATCCTTTGATGGATGCTAACGGCCGCCCCAGAACCAAAGTAAATTTTGAGGACGGATATATGCTGCCTAACTACCGGCTGCCCACAGAGGCCGAGTGGGAATATGCGGCTTACGGTTATATTAATCAAAACCCTTTGCCTAAAAAGAAATCCAATGGCGCCGGAGAAGAGTTAATTAAAGAAAAGCAGGTTTATTCCTGGAGCCAGAACGTAAATGGGTTGCGCGATAATCGTCGTGGAAGCTGGCAGGGTAAATTTTTAGCCAACTTCAAACGGGGTAGCGGAGATATGATGGGTATAGCCGGAGGATTAAATGATAATGCTTCCATTCCGGGACCGGTTGATGCGTTTTATCCCAATGGTTTTGGATTATACAATATGTCTGGTAATGTGAATGAATGGGTGGCTGATGTTTATCGCCCGCTGTCAAGTCTGGATAACGATGACTTTAATCCTTACCGCGGTAATCATTTTGAGAAGTTTAAGAAGAACGATAGTGGCGAATTTGAAAGAGATAGCTTGGGCAGAGTAGTAAAAACCTTTGTTACAGATGAAGAAAGTAAGGATCGCCGAAACTACCAGAGAGGTAACGTAATTGATTATCTTGATGGAGACTCTGCATCCCAGGTTACTTACGGCTATGGTAAAACAACGCTTATTAGCGACCATGCCAGGGTAATCAAGGGTGGTAGCTGGAACGACCGCGCGTATTGGTTAAGTCCGGGTACCCGCCGCTTCCTGGATGAAGCACAGGGCAGCAGCACCGTAGGTTTCCGTTGTGCAATGGACAGAGTGGGTAGCCAGGAAGGAAATGGATTTAAACCGGGTAATAACTGGAGCAAACGCCGTCAGAATTCCCGCAAAGGATAGTCTTAAACAGAATTTTTATACAGAATACCTTTCCAATCGGGAAGGTATTTTTTTGTCCTATTTTCGCATGAGTATGATCACATTGAAAGAAGGAGATAAGGCACCTGCATTTTCCGGAAAAAATCAAAGGGGTGAAAAGATTTCCTTATCAGAATATAAGGGGAAAAAACTGGTATTGTATTTTTACCCGGAGGATGATACACCCACCTGCACGGTGCAAGCCTGTAATTTAAGAGACAATTTTTCTTTGTTGAAACAAAAAGGATTTGAAGTTTTGGGGATTAGCCCTAATGACGAAAAGTCCCATAAAAAATTTGA
>JADZFY010000184.1 GCA_020854215.1 Chitinophagaceae bacterium
ACTCAAAAATGGTATCCGCCTCATCGCTATCAGCATTATTATATGTTTTTCCTTTATGGCTTTACCTCACTCTTTCTCTTGTTTATTACAGACTATATAAAATATGTTACCCGTAAAGTATATACTACGCCGTTAAAACCAATGGACGTTCAGGAGCATCTTGTTTTCTGGATTTCCAAAACCTTGTATATCGCCATTACCATTGTTATTCCTATTTTGGTATTAGGTTGGCAACCCTGGTTGTTAGGTTTTCTGGTGATGCATTTTGTTTTGGGATTAACACTTGCCGTAGTTTTTCAATTGGCACATGTGGTGGAACATGCCGAGTTTGACGTAGCGGGTTTGGAGCCAAAGAAGATTGAAAACGAATGGGCTGTTCACCAGGTAAAAACAACAGCTAATTTTGCAGCAAACAATAAAGTGCTTTCCTGGCTGGTAGGCGGATTGAATTTCCAGATAGAACATCATTTGTTTCCCCGTATCAGCCATGTTCATTATCCGGCTATTAGTAAGATTGTACAGGAAACCTGCCGTCAGTTTGATTTGCAATACATTTACTTCCCAACATTGGGCGGAGCAATCGCTTCACATTACAGGTTTATGAAACAGTTGGGACAAAAGCCGGTTCCCCAGCATTGATGTCAGCATAATATTCAGGCGAAGGTGACAATTTGATACAGTTGTCACCTTTGCTTTTTATATTTGAA
The DNA here is from genome assembly GCA_020854215.1 of Chitinophagaceae bacterium. GTDB lineage: Bacteria > Bacteroidota > Bacteroidia > Chitinophagales > Chitinophagaceae > Agriterribacter. Next base: position 708 of record JADZFY010000184.1, read on the forward strand.
CTGAAATATTTAGGGAAATACCTTTTTGCATTTTGATGAACAGTTTGGAAAATACGAAAATGGATTTGATAACGCCTGAACTATTATCTGAGACAATGGCAAGCGGCGGGAAAAATTTCAGCAGTCGCTCCCTGTTGCGTTACCCCGGCGGTAAAACACGCGGAGTGGAATTTATAACACAGTTTTTCCCAAAAAATCTGGACACACTTTTGTCGCCCTTCCTCGGCGGGGGATCAATTGAATTGGCCGTAGCTGCCGGCGGAACCCGCGTATTGGGATACGACGTTTTTTCTCCCCTCATTGAATTCTGGCAAACCGTGGTTAAAACACCCGAAGAACTGGCGAACACAGTCGAAAATTACCTGCCGCTGTCAAAGGACACTTTTTATGAATTGCAGAAAACTCAAACTCGGTTTAAAACTAAATTGGAAAGAGCGGCCGTATTTTATGTACTTAACCGGTCATCTTTTTCGGGTTCTACCTTGTCCGGCGGCATGTCGCCGGGCCATCCGAGGTTTACCCCATCTGCCATAGAGCGGCTGCGCAAGTTTTACAATCCGAATTTGATCGTGGCCCGGAAAGACTTTAAACGCTCCCTCGCAGACCACCCGCATACATTCACCTATCTTGATCCCCCTTACCTAATCACTAGCTCTTTGTATGGAAGAAAGGGCGATACGCATAGAGGATTTGACCATGATGGTTTAGCGGAGATTTTGAAACAAAGGGAACATTGGATCTTATCCTACAATGACTGTGAGCCGATCCGGGAGATGTATGAGGGTTTTCATATTCTTACACCCAACTGGAAATATGGGATGAGTAATGATAAAAGCTCAAAAGAAGTATTGATCTTCAGCAAAGACTATAAAATTGAAGGGTACCCTTGTTTTCATACATGATGTTTTCAGTCCTTATTTGCTCTCAAACACACTTTCTCCATTAACATACGTAGCCATTACTTTTGTTTGTAAAATTTTAGTTGGCTCGCACTGCATGATATCGGTATCTGTAATCACAAAATCTGCCAGCTTTCCCTGTTCGATGCTGCCTTTTTCTTTTTCTTCAAAACTTCCTCTTGCCGCCCAGATGGTCATACCCCTTAAGGTCTGTTCACGGCTGATGGCGTTGGATATTTCAAAACCGCCGGCAGGAAATCCCGACGCATCTTTTCGTACTACTGCCGCATAAAAGGTTTTCATGGGGCTGATATCTTCCACCGGAAAGTCGGTTCCTAACGACATCCATCCGTTTTGCTGCAACAATGGGTTATAGGCATAGGCGCTGCCTATTCGTTCTTTGCCCAGGCGGTCTTCTGCCCAATACATGTCGGAAGTGGCATGGGTAGGCTGTACAGAAGGGATGATCTGAAACTGTCCAAAATAGTGCAGATCGCCGGTATCTACAATTTGCGCATGTTCAATGCGCCAGCGCCGGTCATTTTTATTTTTTAAAATGCCGGCATACAATTTAAGAATGGTACGGTTGGCGGAATCGCCAATAGCGTGTGTGCATGCCTGAAAGGGAGAGTTGTATATCTTTCTTAACACTGTTGCAAAGTGTGCGGTGTTATTGAGCATAAAGCCCCGCCACCCCGGTTGATCGTGATAGGGTTGCAGCAGGCAGGCACCTCGTGATCCTAAAGCGCCGTCTGCAAATAGTTTAAAACCGTTTACATTCAGCCGACTCGTCTTATACACTCCTTTAGGCAGATAATAATCATAATTTTCCGTTGCATCGGAGAGTAGGGCTACCACCCTCATGCGAAGTGCTCCATTTTTTTGCAAACTATCTATCTGCTCTACCTGCCGGCGCATGAGTCCGCAATCAACAATCGTGGTGAGTCCAACGGCAAAGCAATGCGCTTCGGCTTTTTTGAAAGCAACCTGCAAAGCATCAGGGGTTGCTTCGGGAATCAGTGAACTCACACTGCCAATAGCATTATCTAAAAGTATACCGGTTAACCGGCCGTGCCGTGTTTCTATTAATCCTCCTTCGGCAGTAGCTCCCGCCTTCAATCCAGCCAGGCGCAGTGCCGCCTCATTGGCAATAGCCGCATGTCCGTCAATTCGTCTGAGTAAAATGGGGTTATTGGAAAATAATACATCCAGGCTATCCTTTGTGGGAAAAGTTTTTTCCTGCCAGTCATTCTGATCCCACCCTCTTCCCACAATCCACTGGCCCGGTGCAAGAGATTTTCCCGCAACAAAACGCCTGAGGCGTTCCAGGCATTCGTTCCAGCTTTTTGTGCCGGTTAAATCTACCTCCAGCAGACTGAGCGCATAACCGTAAAAGTGAGCATGCGCGTCAATAAATCCGGGGTATATGGGCCGGCCACCGGCGTCAATCATTTTATCAGCGGTGTACAAGTCGAGTATTTCGGCATTGCTGCCAACCGCCGTTATTTTCCCATCCTTTATAGCCATTGCTTCCGCAATGCTGAAACTGCTGTCAGCAGTATATATCACTCCGTGGTGAACGACAAGGTCAACCGGAGTTTTTGACCGGCATGATGCTATGGCAAAAAGAAGAAGGAGATAATAATGCAGGTTCATCTTGATTGTATTTGCAGGAGGAAAGAAAGGTAACCAATTATTGCGATACTGAGGGTTAACTGCACTCTTCTTTGATCTATTTTTACAGCAGAAAAATGCTGCGATGTATACTAAAGAACAAACACAATCTTTACAGGAACAAACTATTGAGCTATTAAAACGGGAAGATTCGTCCATAAACACATTACATATAGGAGCCTTGCGTAATCTGCTCCGCTTTCATGAGTACCGCTATTATGTGATGAATGATCCGCTTGTGGCTGACCAGGAATACGATCGGTTATTCAAAGTGCTGGAGAGAATGGAACGGGAGCATCCCAATCTCGTTATTGCCGATTCGCCTACGCAGCGGGTGTCAAAGGGGCTGATCAAAGATTTTCCCAAAGTACAGCATTTGGTACCCATGTTATCGCTCGATAATTCTTACAACGCCGCAGACCTCGTAGATTTTGACCGCAAGGCAAGAGAACTAAGCGGGTTGGAGGAAATAACGTATTGTGTTGAACCAAAATTTGATGGTGCAAGTATTTCACTGATATATGAAAACGATATGCTGGTTCGCGGAGCTACCAGAGGAGACGGTGTTGTGGGCGATGACATTACCACCAATATACGGCAGATCAGATCCGTTCCCTTGTCGGCAAACCTGTTGTCCAACGGTATCCAGCAAATGGAAATCAGGGGTGAGGTACTGATGAACAAAGATCATTTCAAAGCGTATAATGATATGCTGGAAGAAGAAGGAACCGACCGGCTTGCTAACCCCCGAAATGCCGCGGCAGGCTCGTTGCGCATCAAAGACCCAAAAGAAGTGGGTCGCAGAAATCTCGAAGCCTTTCTTTACCATATCAGTGATGTGAGTGTACTGCCGGGCCACACGGCTCCTGCTGCTTTACAAACGCATAGTGGATCCTTACAACTTTTGTGGGAGC
>JADZFY010000185.1 GCA_020854215.1 Chitinophagaceae bacterium
GATTACAGTTACGACGTTATTTATTCACGGCTCATTAAAGGATTGGGTAACAAAGGCGATGTGCTGGTAGGATTGTCCACTTCAGGAAATTCAAAAAATATTGTGCTGGCTTTCGAACAGGCAAAAGCGAACGGGATGATCACTGTGGGGTTTACGGGCGAAAGTGGAGGTAAAATGAAAGGGCTGAGCGATTATTTGATAAATGTACCGTCAACAGATACACCCCGCATACAGGAGTCGCATATTCTGTTGGGACACATTATCTGTCAGTTAGTGGAGGAAAAATATTTCAATGAAAGATAAATTTTCCTCTTTGAACAACATGCCGGGTCACGTAACAAAAGCAATTATTCTGGCAGGAGGTTTGGGGACGCGTTTACGATCGGCGGTACCCGACTTGCCCAAATGCATTGCGCCCGTAAATGGCGTTCCGTTTATTTCTTATGTCATCAGCCATTTCATGAAGCAGGGTATTCGCGATTTTATTTTTGCATTAGGTTATAAAAGTGACCTGCTTGAGTCCTGTATTTCAACAATACTTCCGGAAAGCGACTTCCGGATTTCTATAGAACCAGACCCTTTGGGTACCGGGGGAGCTATTCGCTTAGCCTGTGCAGATGAAAAGGAAGAGAACGTGGTTGTAAGTAATGGAGATACGTTGTTCCGGGTAAATGTGCAAGCCTTAGCAGCATTACACACGGAAAAGAAAGCGCAATGTACGCTGGCATTAAAACCGATGAAGGAATTCGACCGATATGGTGTTGTGGAATTGAACAATGAAAATACAGTTAGGAGCTTTAAAGAAAAACAATTTTATACTGAAGGGTTGATTAACGGAGGAGTATATATTTTGAATGTGCCTGCATTTATGCATAAGTCTTTTCCTGAACGATTTTCATTTGAAAAAGATTTTCTGGAGCAGTATTATGCTGAAGGAACAATATTTGGATTGAAAGACGACGCCTATTTTATTGATATCGGTATTCCGGAAGATTATGAAAGAGCCGGAGTGGAACTGCAGCCGCCAGTACTTTAAATTTTTTGACCAGCGTCAAAATACGCTGTAACAATGAATCGTATGATAAATTGGAAGGAGATAAACAAGAGTTGGACATTATTTTTAGATCGTGATGGCGTAATTAATTATGAAGACGTGGGTTCATATATTACGCGGTGGGAAGATTTCAGGTTTTATGAGGGTGTGCTGGATGCGTTAAAGGTGTTTTCACAAAGGTTCGGACATATTTTCATTGTCACCAATCAACGAGGGGTGAGTAAGCGATTAATGTCGGAAGCGGATTTACAAGACATCCATTCCCAAATGCTTGGAATGATTGAACAACGTGGCGGCAGGGTGGCGAATATTTATTATTGTATTGACCTGAGCGATGAGAGTCCTTGCAGAAAGCCCAATACTGGAATGGCCTTGGAGGCAAAGCGTGATTTTCCTGAAATTGAATTCAGCCGGTCTTTGATGATTGGCAATACCATGAATGATATGATATTTGGTAAAAAACTCGGAATGAAAACTATTTTCATCGCATCTAACCGCCCGGCCCCACAATTGCCCGATGCAACTACAGACGCTGTTTTTGCGTCGTTACATCATGTGTCTGAGCAGATGATACAATAAGTAATGTCGTTATAAGTTTAGAATATTGGCTATGGCAGTGTGCCGAAGCCAACGTTTAAGTTTTCTTTATACGTATATATTTGCAAACCTAAATAAGTAATAATGAAGAAAAAAGTGATTTTCCTGCTTTTAGCAGTTGCTGCCTCCACCATGGTTTTTTTATCGTGTAAAAAAGATAAAAACAGTCGAGACGAAGATCTTCCGCCTCTTACATCTGTAGTAGGATATTGGGTAGGTGTTTATGGGGTGAAGGACAATAAGCCAAATTTGGACTATGCATTTTTAATCAAACCGGATAGTACACTCATTGTATATAGCCAATCTGCAGATACCGCTATCGCGAAAAAAGCAACAGGTACCTGGACTTTTGATCCGGTAACAAAGAAATTTTCATCATACTATATTTATTCCCAGGATGAGCGATATTCAACTAATGGCGTTCTATCTCACAGGAGCTTAATAGGTACATGGGGTATTTGGTTAAACGATTCCGGCGGCGGTACCTACGAAGTGAAGTTTAAGTAATTTTGCCTACCATACATTTTCTGCCAAACTGGCACTTTTAAAATGTCTTTTGGTTATCTTTGCCCCTTCAAAAGTTTAGAAGATAGTATGTTGGAGGTTTTGACAACAAAAGTGCACGATGAGGCCAGGCAGGGGGAGGCATACGCTCCTTTAACCGGGGAACCCTTACAGTATTCAAAAAAATTTTATATTGAAAGCTATGGTTGTCAGATGAATTTTTCTGACAGTGAAATCGTTGCGTCTATATTAAATGATTCTGGCTTTGGCGCCACCCGGGACTTCACCGAAGCGGATGTAGTATTTCTGAATACCTGTTCAATTCGCGAAAAAGCGGAACAAACCGTTCGCAAACGACTTACCGAGTTTCGAAAAATCAAACAAACCAAACCTGGGCTGTTAGTGGGGGTCTTAGGCTGTATGGCGGAAAGGCTCAAGTCGAAATTACTTGAGGAAGAACACCTGGTAGATATTGTGGTTGGACCGGATGCGTACCGGAGCCTTCCGGGTTTAATTGAGGAAGCGGAAGGAGGGCAGAAAGCGGTAAACGTATTACTCAGTCGTGAGGAAACTTATGCTGATATTTCACCCGTACGGCTCAATAGCAACGGTGTATCAGGCTTTGTAAGTATTATGCGCGGTTGTAATAATATGTGTACGTTTTGCGTGGTACCCTTTACCCGGGGAAGAGAAAGAAGCAGGGATGTGTCGTCTATTGTGAGAGAATGTTGCGACTTATTTGAACAGGGATATAAAGAGGTTACGCTTTTAGGACAAAATGTAGACAGTTATTATTTTACACAGGATGAAGGACAGCTTTCAGGTCAGCATCCTTCTGCAGTTACCTTTGCCATGCTGCTTGAAATGGTGGCTAATATTTCGCCTTTACTGCGCGTACGCTTCTCAACCTCTCATCCCAAGGATATTACGGATGACGTGCTACATGTGATGGCGAAATACAACAATATCTGTAAGTACATTCATCTTCCCGTTCAAAGCGGCTCTACGCGTATTTTGCAGTTGATGAATCGAACCTATACCCGTGAATGGTACATGGCTAAAGTAAAGCGTATCCGGGAAATTATTCCGGAATGTGGTATCAGCAGTGATATTATTGCAGGTTTCTGTACTGAAACAGAAGACGACCATCGGGATACACTGTCGTTAATGGAATATAGTGCGTACGATTTAAGTTATATGTTCTTTTACAGCGAACGACCGGGTACGCTGGCGCAACGACGATATACAGATGATGTTCCGGAAGATGTTAAAAAAAGGCGACTGCAGGAAATAGTGGATCTGCAAAACAAGTTATCCAGAGAAAGCAATGAGCGGGATTTGGGAAAGGAGTTTGAGGTATTGATTGAAGGGAACAGCAAGAAAAGTGATGCGGACTGGATGGGCAGAACTTCTCATAATAAAGTAATCGTTTTTGCTAAAAGTAATCGGGAAATCAACAAAGGCGACTATGTGAATGTGCGGGTAACCGACTGCACAAAGGCAACACTATTAGGAGAAATTATATAATTGCGCTTCACTTCCTTCTAACGATTATCGTATAGTTTATGGATATACAATCTATCAAGAACAGGTTTGGCATCATAGGTAACTCGCCAGAACTGAGTTATGCGCTTCAGGTGGCGGCTCAGGTGGCTAATACCGACCTCACCGTGCTTATTTACGGAGAGAGTGGGGTAGGGAAGGAAGTGTTTTCGCAAATCATTCATGCGCTGTCGTCAAGAAAGCATAACCCTTTTATTGCCGTAAACTGTGGTGCTATTCCTGAAGGTACAATTGACTCAGAACTATTTGGTCACGAGAAGGGGTCGTTTACAGGAGCGGTTGATAGTAGGAAGGGATATTTTGAAACCGTCAACGGCGGTACGATATTTTTAGATGAAATAGGCGAATTACCACTAGGCACCCAGGCGCGTTTATTACGTGTGTTGGAAGCGGGAGAATACATTAGGGTAGGATCATCTAAAGTGCAGAAAACAGATGTAAGGATAATAGCAGCTACCAATAAGGATCTGCTCGAATATACCCACAAAGGTAAATTCAGACAGGACCTCTATTACCGGTTGAATACTGTTCCAATTAGGGTGCCCGCATTAAGAGACCGGAAAGAAGACGTTATTTTATTATTTAGAAAGTTTGCTTCCGACTTTGCCGAGCGATACAAAACCCCTGCTGTGCAGTTAGACGAAGACGCAAAAGAATTATTAACGCATTATACCTGGCCCGGAAATGTAAGAGAACTAAAGAATATTGCCGAACAGATATCGGTGCTCTCACAGGATAAATTGATCACCGCCAGACAACTGAGGCAGTTTCTTCCGGAACATCATGCTACCCGTATGCCTGTGCTTGCCGCCGGAAATGGAAATGTGTCTCACGCTGAGTTTGCCAACGAGAGGGAGATATTGTACAAACTCTTTTTTGATATGAAAAAGGACGTTAATGAATTAAAGAAGATGTTTGTGGATATCCTCCAAAATCCCCAGAATGCAGGTGCTGTGGCAGCATATACCAAAGAAACGATATTCAACGACTATCAGCCCGTTGAGCGGGAAAAAATCACATCACCGGCGTTGGTTCAACCTTCGCAGCCGGTGCTCATCAATACCAATGATATTTATGAACATGAAGAGGTGGAGGAGTCACTGAATATCATGGATAAGGAAAAAGAGCTGATTGTTAAAGCGCTGAAAAAGCATAAAGGGAAGCGCAAAGACGCGTCATCTGATTTGGGTATCAGTGAAAGAACATTGTACCGGAAGCTGAAAGAATACGATATCAATGAATAATTCAATTCTGCTTAGAAGCATTCTTCTTATTTTGGCGGTTATTTCCATTCAGGCCACCTGTAATTATACGTTCAAGGATGTGAGTATCCCGCCGGAAGTGAAAACAGTGCGTGTGAATTACATTGAGAACCGCGCTCGCTACATCAATCCGCAGTTGAGCCCTCAGTTGACCGACAAATTGCGTCAGAAAATAACCGGGCAAACACGTTTAACCCTGATAAACAGTGATGATGCACATTATGACATCAGCGGGTATATTACCGACTTCTCCGTAAATACATCCGGTATCTCGGGTAAAGAGGCTTCCAGTAATAACCTGAATATCACCGTTCATGTCATTTTCAAAAACAGGCTGGATGAAAAAAAGAATTTTGAAACGGATATCACACGTAACTTTCCCTTTTCCGCTTCACTCAGTTTTACTGATGCGCAAAACCGACTGATGGACGATATTTTGAAGAATGTATCGGATGATATTTTCAATAAAATATTCTCTAATTGGTAAAGGATAGTATCTTCATGGCAATGATTACTGATCTCCATCCATTTCTTCACAAAATATTTCAGTTAAACCATCTGGAGGAATCAGATGTATTGCAAATAGAGCAGCTGGCTGAACGGTATCCGTATTTTGCACCCCTTCAATACCTGCTGGCAAATAAATATAAGTATGATGAGCACTCCGCTTACGAACAGCAAATTAAAAAAACAGCAGTTTTTTTTAGTAACCCGCATTGGTTGAATGACTTGCTGGTGTCTGAACGGGAAACGACTAAAATCCATCATGCTGGAAATAATACTGTTGTTACCACTTCCCAAACGGAAGAGGATGGCATATCACCAGACGGGCAGGCACAGTTACAAACGGGTACAGAAAGTACGGTTGATGATACTCCCGGCGATGTGCAGATTTCTTCTCAATTGAAGGAAGAATATGTTCAGGAGCCGCCATATGGATACGAAGCCGATATCAGTGATCTTACCGAAACACAACACGAACTAACTCCGGATCTTGAATCACCGGAAGGTGAAAACACTGAAGAGGCGGAACAGTTGTTTGCCAAACCTGGTGAACAGCCGGCTTCCGGGGATACAGTTTCAGTAGAACGGGAGGAAAATTTTTCCCCAACGCTTTCGGAAAACCAAGCGGAGAATTGGGTTAGTGAAGGACGGACAGAGGATTCGGGATATGATGAAGATGATGGAAAAAAATCCGAAATCCCGATAACCATCGCTGATGATACTCAGGTAACAGTTTTGGAAGCGCCGAAAGCATTGGCGCCTGAGGTTGCGGAAGATGAACCGGAAAATGAAATTGCGGGTGTTTCGGGTCAATCTGAAACCGTACCGATCGAACCCTATTACACAATAGACTATTTTGCATCGCAGGGAATTAAACTGAAAAGTGACGAAGGAAAAGACAAGTTGAGTCAGAAACTCCGCAGTTTTACGGAATGGCTAAAAACTATGAAAAGGCTGCATCCGGAAAAACTCGAACAGGAAATGGAAAGCCGGTCTTCCACGGTAATACAGCAAATAGCGGAACATTCCAATGAGATGGAAGATGTGGTAACCGAGGCAATGGCCGAAGTGTTCGCCCGGCAGGGGTTGAGGAATAAGGCTGCGGAAGTGTACCAGAAATTAAGTTTGCAAAATCCCAATAAAAGAGCTTATTTTGCAGCCAGAATTTCCAAATTAAACGAGATTTGATATGACGCTTTTGTTTCTGATTTTGATCATTATATGCAGCGTGGTACTGGGTTTGATTATCCTTGTTCAGAACCCCAAGGGAGGTGGTTTGTCGGGCAGTATTGCTGGTTTTAGTAACCAGTTTATGGGTGTTAAACAAACTACAGACGTGTTGGAAAAAGGTACCTGGATATTTGCAACGATCATTGGTGTATTGTGTTTATTTTCTGTCTTTTTTATGGGATCAGGAAATGATAATCAGTTTATTAAAGGGATTAATACCAATCAGCAGCAGCAAACAGCACCTGCAATACCGCAGCCGCAGCAGGCTGCACCACAGGAAACAACTCCTGTGCAACCAAAGCCGTAATCACTGCCAGCCAAAATATTAAATTGACCCTGTTGTTTATCGGCAGGGTTTTTTGTTTATTTTCAAATGGTGTATCGCAATTTAAATCCGTAAGTGAATGCTCAGAAAAACCGTATTAACTATCATTGTTTTGCTGGTTATCGTTTTACTGTACCTCGGTTGGAAGGTGGCAGGCAGCGGTACCGCTTTTGAAGGGAACAAATACACGCTCTTTGTCAAAACCGGCGCCGGTTTTGAAGAGGTGCTACAAACGCTCAGAAGCGATAATGTACTGAAGGATCCCGGACTTTTTAATTTTTTGGCCAGGCAATACGGACTTCCTCGAAATTTGAAAGCAGGTAGATACGAGATAAAGCGGGGGGCGGGTGTACTGGGTATTTTACAAATGCTGCGAAATGGCAGGCAGTCTCCCGTTAATTTGGTTATTACCAAGCTGCGTACCAAAGAAGATTTTGCCCGGTTTTTAGGCAACCGGATGGAATGTGACTCAATGAGCGTAATTAACTTTCTGAATAGCCCGGATTCCCTTCGTAGTATGGGGTTGGATACGAATAACGTGATGACTATGGTGATTCCCAATACCTACAGTTTTTTTTGGAATACACCGGTAACTTCATTGATGAGAAGGTTGCATCATGAAGAGCAGAAATTTTGGAACGACAGCAGAATCAAAAAGGCGCAAAATATAGGACTTACCCCGCAGCAGGTGTATATCCTGGCTTCGGTAATTGAGGAGGAAACAACTAAGTACGATGAGATGCCACTTATGGCGAGCGTATATATTAATCGTCTTAATAGAGGAATGCCACTTGGTGCTGATCCCACCATTAAGTATGCTATCCGAAATTTTGCTGCAAAAAGAGTTACGTTAAAAATGATCAGCGAGAGTGCGGCATCTCCTTATAACACGTATAAAAACAAAGGGTTGCCGCCCGGGCCCATTTGCACCCCTGCTATCAAAACCATTGATGCTACTCTCGAAGCAGCTTCAACCAACTACCTGTATTTTTGTGCTAAACCGGACTTTTCGGGATATCATAACTTTGCCGTAACGGATGCCGAACATTTTAAAAATGCGCGGGCATATCAGAAAGCGTTGAACCGGCTAAACATAAATTAAGTATTTTCAGGGTATGACGAAGCTGGAACGCATTATCATTACGTCGCGGCCCGTGAATTTTATTATCACCCGGTCGAAACGCTGGATACTTCCTGGTTTTCAGGGATTGCCGGTTTATGATGTGGTGCTGTTTTTGCTGAGGCAAATTAAAAAAGAAGGCTTGAACATAAGGGCGGCCGCCATCTCTTTTAATATCCTCATGGCCATTCCGCCATTCCTTATTTTTTTATTCACTTTGGTTCCTTACCTGCCCGGACAACATAATTTTGTGCAGGAATTATTACGGCTGATCAGAGACCTGACACCCAACCGCGACACCTTTGTATGGGTAAAAGATTTCATTGAAGATTTCACCAAACCCCGTGGCGGGTTATTGTCTATCGGCTTTATTACAGCGGGCTTTTTCGCTTCCAATGCCATGCTGGGAATTATGAATTCCTTTAACCGATCATTACACGTTACATACCGGCAAAGAAGGAATTTTCTTCAAAGTAGGGTAACCGCGCTCCAGCTTACTTTTTTCATTGCAACCATATTTATAGCATCCATTTTATTGTTGATTTTGCAGGGGGGGATTCTAACAAATGTGTTGCGTTGGCTGAGCATGGAGAATGACACTATCCGATGGTGGATTAATCTGTTGCGATGGGTGGTGATAGTGGCATTAATCTATTTTGCCATAGGGCTCATCTATCGTTTTGCGCCTGCCGTGCAACGAAAATGGAAGATCAATTCTCCGGGGGCTACCCTCGCTACTTTTTTGATTATTCTGATTACCGTTATTTTTAGTTATTGGGTGAATAATTTCGGAACCTACAATAAAGTTTATGGTTCTATCGGAACAGTGATCATCCTTATGTCATCCTTTTTTTTTAACTCCCTGGTTTTGTTAATTGGCTTCGAACTGAACGTAAGTATTAACTACCTGAAACTTGAAGCAGGTTCCCGGCACGAAAAAAAGGAAACGCCGGGCGGTAATTTGCTTAAACACTAAAGCTTCTGGAAAATCCGGACGATTTTCTTAATTTGCCTGTTTACCGGTGCACGATCCTTTAAATTAATCTTATGCCGATAATCTCTCCGTCTTTATTAGCCTGCGATTTCTTAAAACTTCAGGAAGTGTGTGACATGCTCAATGAAAGTGAAGCAGACTGGTTTCACCTGGATGTAATGGACGGACGTTTTGTTCCTAATATTAGTTTTGGAATGCCCGTGATTGAAAAAATCCGTAAAGCCACCCATAAACCCTGCGATGTTCACCTGATGATTGAGGAACCGGGAAAATATGCTGCTGATTTTAAAATTGCAGGGGCTGATCATCTCATTGTACATTATGAAGCCTGCCCCCACCTGCATCGTAATCTTCAACAAATCAAAGATTTGGGGATGAAAGCAGGAGTTGCCATTAACCCGCACACTCCTGTACAACTGTTACAGGACATTTTGGAATATACTGATATTGTTTGCATGATGAGTGTAAACCCCGGTTTTGGAGGACAGGCGTTTATACCCCATACGCTTACCCGAATTCACGCCCTGCGGCAGCGTATAGATCACCTGAAACTGAATACGATAATAGAAGTGGACGGAGGTATTACGCTTGAAAATGCAAACGCGGTCATCCAGGCGGGGGCACATGCGCTCGTTGCCGGCACTACCATCTTTAATGCGGACGATCCTAAAGGCGTGATACACCAGCTTAAGCGCGTGTAAAATACTGATGCTCAACAGATGAATCGCCATCGTTTTCGGTGCACGATACACTATTCATCAATAAGCTTCTCACAAAAAATAAAACCGGTGTTGCTTTCAGTTTAGCATAAGGTAATGTTGTGTATTAAAAGCACTAATACTATAATAATCGTTTTGCATCCCCGTTTAATGTATGGTAATCCCCATTTTATCGAACATAATATCTACCCCCGTGAAAAAACTAAGTTTAATTGAACCTAACACTATGGACAAGGTCATAGACATTTGCCAGCAGTACACGCCATTAGATGATGCCAGTCAGCAAGCCCTGAAACGGATTATCACGTTAAAGGAGTTTCGTAAGAATGATCACGTATTTGAACAGGATCAGTTTTGCGGGGACCTTTTTGTAATCGTAAAAGGCTCTTACCGGCTGTTTCATAAGGCAACACAAAAGGAACATACTACCTGGCTGGGTTATGATGATCATATCATCTCCTCCTTGCATTCCTTGTTGTTTAACACGCCGGCAAAGGAAACGATGCATATTCTCGAAGATTCTGTTATCGGTGTAATACCGTACAACGAATTCCTGAATCTGAGCCGACAGTATGCTGCTATTGATAAACTGAACCGGACCTTTATGAGTATCTTCATTATGGAAATGCAGGAGAACCTCTTTGCTACCCGGTTTATGGAAGCTGCAGACCGCTATCATTATTTTACGCAGAAGCAACCGGAAGCGCTGCAACGGATTCCGTTGACGTATTTAGCTTCATTTCTTGGAATCACCAAAGAAAGTTTGAGCAGAATACGATCGGGATTTCGTACCAGAGATCAAAGCTTCGGGCTGAACAATTCGTATCTTCGAAACGCGTCGTAAAACAAAATTCATTAATACTAATAGAGGAAATTGAAATTTGGTTTCAGTTTCCTTTTTTTTTGAGGTATCGCGATGTGTTCAAAAAAGGTTGAGAAATAGCCATCCCTATTAAACGAATCGTGAATTCAGTTGGAGCTGCATAAAGATGTGATATTTAGTTCAACACCAAACCAGTAGTTATTTGTTGTAAACGATTACAGGGCAATCTTTACTGCCATCCCGGCGTTCTGCTGTGTAGATGAATATATTTAAGTGTAGCACTATCTTTGCTGTGTTTTAAGCGTTAATTTTTTGGGCTATATCATTACTATGAGAATTGTTCTTCGGTATTTTATTGTTTGGGGACTTGTTTCATTAAGTGTTACGCTGTGTGCACAGGATACACTGCCTTCTTTTTCGGTAGTAAACCGAAACGGTAAAATTATTTTAAGCTGGGTGAACGATTTTCCGGTTATTAAACAGCTGAGCATCCAGCGTTCGGCGGACAGCACTAAAGGTTTTAAAACGATATTAACCCTCCCTGATCCCTCGTCCGTAACCAATGGTTTTCTTGATAATAACGCGCCTAACGATTCTTCCTTCTATAAACTTTATATTTTGCTGGATGGTGGTAATTACATCTTCAGTAAAGTTCAAAAACCACATCTTTATCACCCACCCGTTGCAAAAAAGGAAATTTCCCGTCCTCAGCAGCAGGGAGTAAACGAGAAAAGTGAATCTCTGGCTGGCACTGCAAAAGCATTTGGTAATTTGCCCAATGAAAAAACCAATTCACAAAACGCAAACACCTCTCCCCCGAAGTCATACCAGGTTCAGCCTGCCTCTGGAATTTCCGACAAAAACCGGAGCGATGGACTGAAAGCGGGATCAGTAAATGCAGTTAGACCGGAAACATTTACGCCATCGGCTTTTGTTTTTACAAATAAAGATGGAAACATTACCATTGTTGTACCCCCGGAAAAGTTCGACCATTTTAAAATTAAGTTTTTCGAAGAAGGGGGGTATCCGCTATTTCAGATAGATACCATCAAAGAGCATGTTTTTACGATTGATAAATCAAATTTCTTTCATTCCGGGTGGTTTAGTTTCGAACTGTTTGAAGATGGAATATTGAGAGAAAAAAGCGAAGTGAGGATTCCGTAGGTTAATTGCATTCATTTAACAACCTGCAGGCGAATACTTCTTCAAAACAACTTTTGAGCGTTGCCTTTACCAACGGAACACCGGGATTATTCCCTAACTCTTTCTCCATGGAGGTTACCTGTTTGTTGGCAATACCACAGGGAACGATGTAATTAAAATAGTCAAGTCGGGTGTTTACATTAAGTGCAAATCCATGCATGGTTACCCATCTGCTGCAACGAACTCCCATCGCGCATATCTTTCTCTCGCGGCCTTTTACGGTGGGATCTATCCATACGCCGGTTTCGCCTGGTGACCTTTCACCTTTTATTCCGAAATGTTGCAGCGTAAGGATAATTACTTCCTCAAGGTTTCGGAGATACCTGCCAATGTCGGTATAAAACTTTTCGAGATCCAGGATTGGATATCCAACGATTTGCCCGGGACCATGAAACGTGATATCACCCCCTCGGTTCGTTTGGTAGTATTCGATACCCTTTTTTTTTAATCCGGCTTCACTGATAAGCACATTTTCTGGATGCCCGCTCTTGCCCAGGGTATATACGGGCGGGTGCTCACACAATAACAAGTGGTGATGGGTGTCGGCGTTGATTGGTAGTGTGAGATCGGGCTGGAGACCAGAGGCAATTCCTGAAAGTTGGGACTTGGCGCGCATTTTTGAATCCACATTTTTTTTCAGTAATTCCTCCTGATAATTCCACGCATCCTTGTAGGCTCTTGTGCCCAAATCTTCAAAAATAACTTCCTGCATGACAGCAAAGTTATTTCTTTTGATATAACAACAAACCAGGGGCACGGCTGTGAAGGAAGTTTCATAATATGATGTTGACAAGAGCGCCACATTCATTTTTCCGGCAAATACTCGAAAAAAGCAAATCTCACCGTTAAACTTCGCATGGCGATCATCCGCTATCTTTGTCAAAAAACAGCAGGAGATGCAGGAAGATACGGCATGGGAAAAGGAGCAGGAAGACGGCGATAGCGGGGAGTCGCGCTATGAGCGGATGGATATTACGGTAGACAAAGGGCAGGAATCCATCAGGGTAGACAAATTCCTGATTAGCCGGATGGAAGGCGGTACCCGAAATAAATTGCAGCAGGGTATTGAAAAAGGATTTGTGTTGGTAAACAATCAACCGGTAAAGTCTAATTATAAGGTCCGTCCGGGCGACCGCATCATCATCTATTCCGAAACGGCTCCGGATCTCACAGAAATTGTACCCGAACCGTTATCTCTTGATATCAGGTACGAAGACAACGATATCATCGTCCTTCATAAACCTGTAGGCATGGTAGTACATCCCGGTTCGGGCAACTACTCGGGCACCATTGTAAATGGTATCGCATGGCATCTTCAACAACAACAGCCCAACCTGTCAGAAACGGATCTTCCACGTTTTGGACTGGTACACCGTATTGATAAGAATACTTCAGGGCTGCTGGTATTGGCCAAGCATGCGGCTGCGTCGGTAGGGCTGGCCCGTCAGTTTGCAGAACATACCGTGCACAGAAGATATATTGCCCTGGTATGGGGTGATTTTGAAGAGGATACTGGAACAATCAATGTTTCCGTTGGACGGCATCAACGCCATCGTAAAATGATGGATGTTTTCCCGGAGGGCGATTATGGTAAGGAAGCTGTTACTCATTTTAAAGTTTTGGAACGATTTGGCTACGTTAGTCTTATTGAATGTCGCCTCGAAACCGGCCGTACCCACCAGATAAGGGTGCATATGAAGTACATTGGACATCCTCTGTTTAACGACGAAATTTATGGGGGGGATAAAATTGTAAAAGGAACGATTTTTACCAAATACCGGCAATTTGTAGACAACTGTTTTGCACTCTGTCCGCGCCATGCACTGCATGCAAAAACGCTGGGCTTTGCTCACCCTATTTCTGGAAAGCCAATGCTGTTTGACAGTGAAATACCCGATGATATGACTCTGGTGATTGAAAAATGGAGGAAATATGCGGCTTCCAAAAGCAGAAACCAGGAATAAATAAGGGCAGAGGGTGAATAGAATTTTTTTGAATATAAGGCAAAGACTATTATCGGATATTATTTACTCAACTCTCTTCTCCTCCGAGTAGTTCACGTTCTACTTCTTCCATTTGAACGATATCCCAGGCTTCACTTTCGGATGGTGTTACATTGAGCATGTCGAAAAGCTCCTGCTGCTTGAGGAGTTCCTTCACCGCAGGCTGAAGTTCACAAATCACAAAAGAACGGTTATCGGCGTAGAACTCGTGTTGTTGCAACAGTAGGAATTCGGCTGCGGGTAAATCAATATGCTCCACCGCTTTCATGTTTAAGACTATATGTTTAACATCATTTTGTGTAACTTCAACAAACAATTTTCGAAGTTTATCTGTCATATTAGCAGACAAATGAGTTTCAGAAAGCGATATGACATGAAATTTTTCCTTGGTATCTATTTTGAAGTTCATATGCGAGTTCTTTTGATAGCTTGATATTTACAGGTAAAGATTAGCGTTTTTCATTGCTTTATCTGATTAAGTACCGTGTGATTTAGGAAACGCATAGATTCCATTTCTGGAAGACAATAATTATGCGCTAATCAACTCTAACACAATAATTCACACACCTGCAATGTTCTAATTATCATTAGAAGTCAAAATTATTAGTTATTATTGTATCGATCACAATTAAACGCTATTACATGGATAATAATTTTTCTACCCAGGTAAAAGAAATCATCTCCTTCAGCAGGGAAGAAGCCCTGCGATTAGGGAATGATTTCATTGGAACGGAGCATTTGTTGCTGGGACTGATCAGAGAGGGTGAAAACATGGCCGTGAAGATACTCAAGAATCTGAACGTTGACCTCTACGAGCTTCGTAAAGAAGTGGAGTTGGCCGTAAAAGATAAGACAGGTAAAAATATTGCCAATATCAACAGTTTACCGCTTACCAAGCAGGCCGAAAAAGTGATCAGGGTTACGGTGCTGGAGGCGAAAGCGCTAAAAAGCCCCACGGTGGAAACGGAGCATCTGATGCTTTCTATTCTGAAGAATAAGGAGAATATCGCCACGCAAATTTTGAATCAGTTTGATGTGGACTATGATCTTTTCAGAAATGAATTGGGCATGGTAAAAAGCAACGATATACGCAGCGAATATACTGATGATGCCGATGACGATTTTGATGATGAAAAGAAAAGCTATCAACAGAAGTCAAAAGCACAGGCAGCTAATACAAAAAGTAAAACTCCGGTACTCGATAATTTCGGACGCGACATTACCCGGCTTGCCGAAATGGGTACGTTGGACCCTATCGTTGGCCGTCAGGACGAAATTGAAAGAGTTTCACAAATTTTATCACGTCGTAAAAAGAATAACCCAATTCTTATTGGAGAACCGGGTGTTGGAAAAACAGCCATCGTAGAAGGACTTGCGCTGCGCATTGTTCAAAGAAAAGTATCCCGGGTGTTGTTTGACAAACGAGTGGTTTCGCTCGACCTGGCAGCATTGGTTGCGGGTACCAAATATCGCGGACAGTTTGAGGAAAGAATGAAGGCGATTATGAATGAGCTGGAGAAAAACAGAGACGTCATTTTGTTCATTGATGAGA
>JADZFY010000186.1 GCA_020854215.1 Chitinophagaceae bacterium
TAGTAGAGGATATGGTTGCCAATAAAGAAGTAAATATTACCAGCCGTTATGAGAGTCTGCAACGAAATAATGTGGTTGGTGATTTTCAGTTTATTGTTATGGAAAAATTCCTGAGTATGGATAATGAACTGCCCTTCTGGGAAACGCTGATTATGAGAGCATATTTCTGGATTAAAGAAGTGGCGTTATCGGAAGAAAGAGGGTTCGGGCTTGATACCAGCTATGTTACGGTAGAAAAATTTCCGCTTATTGTTGCACCCCTTACCAAGCTTAACCTGGTGCGAATACACAGCGACTGATGTGCTGATACCTACATAATGTTTTTTCCTTTCCGTAATTTCACCCTACAAACCGTTTGTCGCATTGATTGTTGTGTTTGTATATATCATAGTGGGGTTGATTGCCTTCGCCATCTTGCTTTATTTTGTGCAGGATCAATTTATTTTTAAACCCGAGAAATTACCCGCAGATTTTGAGTTTCACTATGATGCGCCATTTAAAGAACTGTTTTTTGATGTTGAACCGGATGTACGTATAAATGGGCTTCATTTTTTTGTGAACAACCCCCTGGGGCTTGTTCTTTATTTCCACGGCAATAGCAGGAGCATTAAGGGATGGGCAAAATATGCCCGTGATTTCTACCGCTACCAATATGATGTTGTATTGGTGGACTATCGGGGATTTGGGAAAAGTACCGGCAGGCGAAGCGAAGCAAAGATGCTTAACGATATGCAATTCGTTTATAGCCGGCTTGCAGAGCGATATCCGGAACACCACATCCTGGTTTACGGCCGCAGCCTGGGTAGTGGTTTTGCAGCTAAAGTAGCGTCTGAAAACAAACCTCGTTATCTGATACTGGATGCACCCTTTTACAATTTCCAGAAAGTGGTGGAAAGGTTTCTTCCGATACTTCCCATAAAGTATGTATTGAGGTATCGTCTTCGTACCAATAAATGGATCAGGCGGGTTAACTGTCACACCTATATTATCCATGGTACAAAAGACCGGCTTATTCCGATTCGACACAGCGAAAAGCTGCAACAAATCAATCCCAACAAGATTACTTTAATACGCATTGTAGGTGGCGGGCATAATAATTTACCTTCGTTTCCCGAATACCATAATTTTATCAGAGACATATTGAAATATTAAAAATGGTGAACAGGCAACAGGCAGGCAAAAAGAGAAGATGGTTACGTTGGTTGAATATAGTGCTGGTGGTGTATTTGCTGGGTGGGGTTACTTTATATTTTCTGCAGGATTATATGCTGTTTCACCCGGAGAAGGCAGCACGTAGCCAGGCTTATCATTTTTCTGAACCTAATAAGGAAGTTAATATCCCTGTTAGTAAAGAAAGCAATATCAACATCATTCAGTTTCGCACTAGCGACAGTATTCCCCGTGGAGTAGTATTGTATTTTCACGGTAATCGAAAGAATATTAGCTGGTACGCAAAATATGCCCCAAATTTTACATCGCAGGGATATGAAGTGTGGATGATAGACTACCCTGGCTTTGGCAAAAGTACCGGACTCCTAACTGAAAAGAAGATGTATGATGATGCGCTGCAGTTGTACATTTTGGCACGCTCGGTTTACCCACCGGAACGCATTATTATTTACGGAAAATCATTGGGCACCGGCGTGGCCGGTTGGTTAGCTGCGAAAAGAAGTTGCGGGAAGGTAATACTCGAAACGCCGTATTATAGCATGACTTCACTGGTGCAGCATTATGTACCCATTTATCCGGTGAGTGCGCTGCTTAAATATAAGCTGCCACTGCATACTTATCTGAGTATAGTTAACGCTCCTGTTACTATTTTTCACGGCACGAACGATAAGGTTATTCCCTATAGCAATGCACAAAGACTCAGGGAAAACTTACGTCCAAAGGACAGGTTTGTTACCATTGAAGGCGGCGGACATAATAACCTCAATGATTACCCTGAGTTTCATGCGGTGTTGGATAGTGTATTGCAAGGCGAAAAAGCGATGGATACTATTAAATAGCAATGACATTTGAGCTCCTGTTTTTTCTGATCTTTTCAGGAATAGCCTTTAGGATAGATTCGCGCAACGCATCCGTTAGTCTTTTTTTTACAAAGTCGCGGAGTACAACCAGGCTTACCTCCCTAACCGGTACGGGGTTTTTGAACTTGCGAATGAGTTGTAACTGTTTTGCAGGCATATTCAAAGTGGCCAATTCGGGTAAAATAGTAATCCCGTCGTTGATATCTACCATGCGTCGCAAGGTTTCTATACTCCCGGTTTCATAATCAAAATGACTGCCGGTGCGGCTTTGCTTTCTTAGTTCACAAAGATTTTCAATCTGCGACCTGAAACAATGTCCTTCCTCGAGCAGCCACAACTTATTGGGATCAATATCTTTTGCCAGCACATATTCTTTTTGATACAGTGCATTCTTTTTAGAAACATACACCATCATCTCTTCATAAAATAATACCTGCTCTCTAATATCTCGTTGTTGCAGCGGTGTAACCAGTATTCCTGCATCAATGGCGCCTTCCTTCAGTGCGTGCACAATACGATCGGTGGTCATCTCACTGATCACCAGTTTTACCCTTGCATGCTGTTGGGCAAACTGCTGAATGAACAAAGGCAATAAATACGGAGCAAGGGTTGGAATGATGCCAATGCGCAACTCACCGGTGAGTATTCCCTTTTTAAACTCAATCAATTCGCAGAGACCATCACGCTGAGCCAGTATATTTCTGGCCATTGAAATTACTTCAGCACCCATTGCGGTGGGTATCACAGGTTGTTTGCTCCGATCAAATATCATTACGCCTAACTCATCTTCCAGTTTGTGAACCTGCATACTCAGTGTGGGTTGCGTAACATGACAGTGGTCTGCCGCCGTTGTGAAATGACGGAAACGATCCAACGCAACAATATACTCCAGTTGAATAAAGGTCATACGCAGATATTTTGAACTGATGAACAAAAAAAGACCCGGCATTAGAAAACGCCGGGCATCTTGTGTAGATTTTCTCTATACCCTTTATCTATTTAGTGATACAAAATTAAGAAATGTCTTGTTAAGGATTCTAAAAAAGGAATATCTGATTGTAATATTTTTTCTTTCACTGTCTGCTCGCAGGATGCGGAACAGGTCATTTCTTTTGCCGCATTTTTCTTGTTAACGCGGGATACATAACCGAGGATTAATGCACTACTGATAAGCAGCACAAGAATAATAACAATTCTATTTTGGTTCGTTTTCATCATTCAAGCGCTACGAAAATAATTTTTATTCGTGTATATCCAAAGTGATGCATGTTAATTTTTGTTAAAGACCCGTCCATCTACAGTAAACCCCAGTTTTTTTAAACCAGCCTGTACCTCCGGGCAACTCATGAAGAGTTTCCACAATAAGCCGGAACGATAGTTTTCAATCATCACCACAATGGGTCCCTGGTCTATCGCCAGATGGTTTTGAGAATACCAGTTTTGCGTAAGGTTAAAGGCGTCTGTAAAGCCGTATTCGCGCCATATCTTGTCTCCAAGTTCCGTATAAAAGTACCTCAGTGCCTTCATAGACTGTTGCGGCGTATAGGGAAATGCAGACAATGCCGCAGTGGGTGTTATGGTGCCATTATCGTTAGTGGGTGAGTGGGCATCATAGCCGTTGGGATCATCGCTGGCTGTGAGCCCCCAGCATGGCTCACCATAACCTTTAAAGCCCTTGGGGTTAGCCACACAGTAAGCGTAATTGATTAGACTGTGATGCTGATTTTGTATCCAGTAATCCGCATATCTGTCTTTTAAACCCCGGGGGTTCAGCCCAAGAAAGGAATACTGTGAGAAAAACAACGGACCTCCATAATCGAATCCCAGGGGGAGTTGATAACCAAAAAAAGTTCTTCCATTTTTAAAGAAATCGCTCTGTGCCCATCCCTGGTGATATACGCGTTCGGATACCGGGAAGCGAACAGACGATGCGGCCAGCACATAAGTTATTAAGCATTCATTGAACCCCCGCAATGGAAAGTTCATTGCCCATCCGTTGTTGGCACTCCAATGCCAGTAGAGCACTTCCCTTCCGCCCCGGGTAAAATAATCCCATTCTACTTCATTCCACAGGCTATTGATGCGGTTTCGTAATCCCAGCTCTAC
This sequence comes from Chitinophagaceae bacterium, assembly GCA_020854215.1. Lineage (GTDB taxonomy): Bacteria > Bacteroidota > Bacteroidia > Chitinophagales > Chitinophagaceae > Agriterribacter. Next base: position 4,137 of record JADZFY010000186.1, read on the forward strand.
CGGATTATCGGCATCAAAGTACTGGCGCACACATAACAATCCCTGCAATAGAAAGGAAGATTCTACCAGGTCCGCCCCGTCATCTTTTCGGCTGAACGGAATGGTTTTTCCCGTTGCACCGTCATACCAGTGTGGGAAAACGCCGTGGTAGGAATCGGCCTTGCCCAGCCATTTCACCATCTTCAATAAAAACCGGGCAGCGGTATCCCGCCCAATCCATCCGCGTTCCACCCCCGCAATGATAGCCATTACTCCAAAACCGGTGCCTCCCGTGGTAACCACTTCATTGCCATAACTCGGGGTTTCGTTACTTCTTTCCCTTGCCATGCCGCTCACCGGATGCGCGAAGTCCCAGAAATAACGAAGGGTTTGTTGCTGCACCAAATCCAGTAGCGCTGAGTCGGAAATATGTTTATCAATCTTTAAAGTGTAAGGGATGCCGGCCCCATCCTGTTTTATTGTCTTTTTTTGTGCCACAGCGGCCCAGCTGAAAAGTAGCATCGCTATAACCGGCATTATTTTGTTTACCAGCATAAGGCTTCAATTTTGATTAAATTCATTTACCAAACGAGCGTCATTACTGTTTTTCCCTCAATGGTAATCTGCGCCCATTTGTCGTTATCTTTTAAATTAAATGTATAAGGTGTAGATTCCTCATTTGCGGTAATCATCACCCTTTTACCATCGGGTGTTAAAAAGCATACGTTCTGTATTGGGCCTGTAGGGTTGCTTTCGATCCTTTTTGATCCGGGCGGTACAAATTTTGACGCATGTCCTATAATGTAATATGACACATTACGGGAGTATTCATTTTCCCGTATGATAAGCGCCCCCTTGCATTCGGTGCAGCCGCCATCGGTGTGAGGCTTGTATTGCGGATCGTTTGCCAGGTTCCATTCCAATGCCACTTTGCTCCAGTTTCTCATGGTTCCGATGATCACATTTTTGGTGTGCCAGAGCAGGTCGCCATCAAAACTCCCGTTGGCGCCTGTCCACTGTTCGGTAAAGTATATATTCTTATCCGGGTACGCCTCGTGTACTTCGCTCATTCGGTTGACGTTTCCCGCATACAGATGAAATGCCGAGCCGTCAATATACTGCCGCGCTGTACCATCAGACAAAACAGTTAGGGGATAATCCGGCCTGTCCAGGTTGTGATCGTAAATAACAATTTTGGTATTGAGTCCCGCAGTAGCAAATGCCGGTCCAAGTGCTTTTTTTATAAAGTCGCGCTGTTGTTCGGCAGACATGTACATGCTTGGGTTGTTGCCCGGATGTAACGGTTCATTTTGCGGCGTGATGGCAGTAATGGTAATACCTTCTGCTTTCATTGCTTCAATATACTTTACAAAATAGGTGGCATACGATTGGTAGTATTCGGGTTTTAAACTGCCACCAATACTGCTACTATTGTCCTTCATCCAAACAGGCGGGCTCCACGGTGTGGCAATAATTTTAATGGAAGGGTTAATGCCAAGAATCTGTTTTAAAACAGGGATCAGATTTATTTTATCGCGGGCAATACTAAAATGCTGCTGGTCAATATCCGTTTCTCCCGGAGGCAGGTCGTTATAGCTGAAAACTTCTTCGTCCAAATCGGAGGCGCCCATACTTAAACGCAAATAACTGATGGCCATATCGGCAGCGGTATGGCCAAACAATTCCTGCAAAAGCGATTTTTTTTTGTCAGTGGACAATTGATTAATCAGCATTGCGCTTCCACCGGTGAGCGTATAACCAAAGCCATCAACAGTTTGGAAGGTTACGGCTTCATTTACCGTAACTGCCGGATAAGTGTTGTTAAAGGCATTTGGACTTTGAAGTTGCCGGTGGTCAAGCAACACAGACTGATCACCCCTGGTTACCCAGGCATCCATTGCTATTTTATTCTGATCGTCGCCGCTCACCCCATTGCTCTCTTTGTCGCATTGGGCTGCCACTGCAGTAAATCCAATGATGGAAAAGTATAAAATGAACTTTCGCATATATTTTTTTTAGTACAACAATTTTTACACGTCGTTTAGTTTACCCGTACCGGATTCGTTCTTTTGCCCGTTCCGTTTTCATTAATCGCTTCAATAGCGAAATAATAGGGTTTGAGCGCATCCATCGTTTTTAGCCAGTATTCGTTATTGCTGTGTACCATTATACTGGTATACATTTTTTCGGGATTTGTTCCATAGTAGATATTGTAGGCATAGGCGTTGTCAACAGGCTTCCACTTAATAAACGCACTTCGTTTATCCTTTTCCGTTCGTAACACTATAAAATCCTGCACGTCATTGGGTAGTGTACCGTTGCCATTACCAAAAATACGCAACCCGCTGATGGCAAATTTTCCGGTGGGCATATGAATATTTTCCAGTTTGATATATCGAGCCTGAACGGCTTGAGGAAGTTCTATATAGTCATGCGGAACGTCTGAAGTGTTTTTACTTTTGTCAACCAGTGTCTTCCAGTTTTTTCCATCTGTTGAATAATAGAGTTTGTACTGATGATATTGATTTTCCCATTTGCCCAGGCGGTTAGTGTCCACATCCTGATCGGCATAGTTGATCTGAACCGCGTTTACGGTTGAGATATTGCCTAAATCGGTTTGTATCCATTCACCCTTATTGGCTGATTGGGCACTCCAGTATGTTTTCATGATTTCATCTACTGCATTGTTGGGGAGATGGCCTCCCAGGGTGGATGATACCTGAACAGGTTTGTTGTAATTTAACAACATCCATCCCGTGAAATAGGGCGACTTTCCGTCTTTGCCATATTCCATTGTTTTTACAGAAGCGGTTGGTATATAGTGCGGGTAGTCGCCGAAGGTGGTATTGCAATACATCACCGCTTCATTGTCAAATCCGGCCGGCCAAATACCCAACCTTCTTTCAAAGGTGTTTTTTACAGAGAGCACCGTGGTGGAGATATGCCAGTATTGTCCAAAATTATCTGTGAATGTTGCACCATGGCCTGCACCGCGCACAAACCCTCCGAGCTTTAAACTCAGGGGATCGCTCACTGCTTCAAACGGTCCAAGTGGAGAGGAGCCGGTAAGCAGCCCGTCTGCATAGCCGCTAAATTCTGTTCCGGGCGCACCATACTGTAAATAGTATTTGCCTTTGTATTTGGTCATATGGCTTCCTTCAATAAAGGGATCTAAAAAAGTATTGTCCATATGTTCTCCGAAGCGTTGCCATCCAAATCTCCAGGGTTCCAGCAGGTACATTTCTTTTCTTGCGCCAACAGGGGTTAAACCATTTCGTCGCAGCTCTACGCCGTACATGGGAAATCTATTGCTGCTGCCGTTGTACATATACAGCCTGTCATCGTCATCTGTAAAAAATGACGGATCCCATCCTCCGATTTCGAAACTGTCAACCAGTGGTTTCCAGTCGTTGGCTTTGGGATCGGTGCTCATCCATATAGAAAAATTGGTGGTGTATGTAGAACCGAATACCAGCATGGTATCGCCTATGATTCCAACAGCCGGCGCACATAAATCGTCGTAGGTATGGGTGTTCCAAGGACGCAAAAATTTTCTGGTGATAAATTTCCAGTTCAGCATGTTTTCACTCCACCAATAACCACTCTGATTGGTACTAAACAGGTAATAATCTCCTTTGTAATTTACGATAACCGGGTCGGCTGTGGTACGGTGTCTGCCCCATGTGCTAAAATTTGGGATGGGGGTATAACCATAGTCTATATTGATGGGGTTGCAATAGGTGGATGATTGCGCATTGGCGAACAATGCGCAAAGACACGATAAACCTGCAAAAACGAAACGCATCATATTGATACATTTTAGAAATGGATGATTTTCGGTTTCGGCCGGCGCTTTACAAATAGGGTGCAGAGAACCCAAGTTTCTTCATACCTGCTTTTACTTCAGGGCAGGAGGTGAACAGGTTCCATAACAATCCGGTTCTGAAATTCTCAATCATCACAATTATAGGTCCCTGGTTAATCGCCAGGAAGTTATCGGCATACCACGGGGCTTTATTTTTTTCTATATCTAATGAAAACGCATCCGTAAATCCATATTCCTTAAAAATTTTGTCACCTAATACATAGTAGAAAAATTTTAAAGCTGCCATAGATTCATCGGGCGTAAAGGGCATTGACGACAATGCGGCGGTTGGGGCAATAAAACCCTGATCGTTGCTGGGTGAACTTGCCGTATATCCTCCTTTGATATTGCTTGCCGTGAGGCCCCATACCGAGTCGCTATAGCCATAATAGTGATTAGGATTGGATTTGCAAAAATTATAGTTGATCAATGAATGGTTTTTCGATTGGGTTTGGTAGTTCGCATATCCATCGGACAAACCAATAGGATTGATACCTAAAAAAGAATAGTGCTCAAAAAATAACGGTCCGCCATAATCCGGACCGAGAGGTAATTCCATCCCCATGAACGTCCGGCCATTTTTGATAGCACCACTACGTGCCCATCCATTGTCGTACACGCTTTTTGAAATTGCGTAATTTTTAGACGAAGCTGCCAATACATACGTGATTAAACCTTCATTCCAACCTTCAATTTTTATGTTCATGGCCCAGCCGTAGTTGGCACTCCAATGCCAGTAAAGTACATCTTGCTGGTTTTGTTGAAACCAGTTCCATTCTACGCCCTTCGCAATGGTGTTGATATCGTTGCGTAGCGTTACTTCTGCAACATCGGGGCGGTTAAAATACTGCCTTACACAAAGCAGTCCCTGTACCAGCAGCGAGGTTTCTACGATATCGGCGCCATCGTCGTATTGGCTAAATGGAATCACCGCGCCGGTTGTGCCATCCAGCCAGTGAGAAAATGCCCCATGAAATTTTTGAGCTTTGTGGGCTAAGAAATCTACTGTTTGTTCTACGCGTTCCAACCCCTGGTCGCGTGAAATGAATCCCCTTTCCATAGCTACTACAATACTCATCAAGCCAAATCCACTTCCACCGGTAGTTACAATGTTGTCCGCATGTTTACTTCCTTCCCGGATCAATCCTGAAACAGGGTGAGCAAAATCCCAAAAGTATTTGAATGTGGTTTGTTGAACACGGTCCAGAAGCTGGTCATCCGTGAGCGGGGGGAACTTTCGGGAAGAATCAATCCCCGTAGCAAATGACTTTGCTATAGGGGAAGACAGCTTTCCACCGTCCTGTGCTTCTATGCTGCCCGAAATATTTACATGGTATTGAGTAAGATAATCCAGGTGGGCGGCATGGAGCGTTAGCAATTTTCCGCCATCTGAAATGGTAGTGGTAAAATCGGTAGTGTTGTTGTTATCACGGGTAAGTGTAATGGCCAGGCCGATTGTATTTTGCTTTACCGGTTTTGAAAATTGAATGGCGATTGTGGCCTGGTTGGTCAACAGGTAGCGGAACCTATCCGTATCGGTTCCATTAATTTTAATGGAGGTGATGCTCACCGGATCGGGCACCGATGGCAATGGCACAGGTTGCTGTTCTTCTTTCCCGCATGATAAAACAAGCAACAACATCAGGTATAATAATACAGCTCTCATAGTAAACAATTGGGGCTGCTGTTCCGGCAGCCCCAATCACCAATTAAAAAGATTTGATTTAGTGTTTGCCCGTAAACAAGGCATTTACTTCGGCAGTTGTAAGCGCTGTTCCGTACATTCGGAGCTGGTCCAAACCGCCTTTCCAGCTGGATGCCAACCAGTCATCCGAACCGGCATCTTTGTAGTTGTTTGACGGGCCGCAGCCTACGCGTACTTCTGTAATTTTTGAATCATCAATATTAATATCTCCATGTCCGTCCCAGCCTTTCAGATTCGGATTAGCAACGGCGTCGAGGTAAAGCGTCATTTTACTGGTGCCGGCATCGTACACCAGGGCAATGTGGTGCCAGTTATTATCCATAATGCCGGGTATAGATTGTCCTCCTTCCCAGGTCATCCAGGCATCCCTAACTTCTTTATCGGCAATCATCACTTTTACGGCGCAGGCGGTATTATTTCCTTCCAGAAAAACAAGCAGATTTCCGCCAGACCAATGTCCGTTGTTGGATTTAAAGCTTACAATATATTCAGGGCCATTGGTACCCTTATTGTTTGTCGTTTGTCCGTTATGTTTATACCAGAAAGCGATGGTAAAACTTTTAGCGGTAGTGGCCCAGTCGTTGGGCTTGGCAAATTTTATATATTTTAAATTCACTCCTTCTACTGCTTTCCCACTTACCCCGTCTATGGTTTTGAAAGGGTTATCGCTTGGAAAATTTGCCCTGATGCTGTCCACGGCATTCATCAGCGGATCGGTGGTGCTGCCGTCAAATGCCAGGTAAAATTTCAGCGGGCCGCCCGGCGGTTCGGCATCCTTTGGATAGTCGCCCAATACAGGCCGTTCCATTTTCTGACATCCCGCTATTGCCATGATCAGTACAATCAAAGGCATTATCTTATATATGAGTTTCATTTTTTAATGATTTAATACGATAAATATTTGTGCTACCCGTGCGAAATGTGCATTGCCTATGGGTAATCCGGATTCTGTTTTAATGCGCCATTCGACTGGTCAATAACGGGCTGGGGTAAGGGCAGATACTTATTTCTCGGTTGATATCCTAATGGACCTAAAACCGTTTGTGCGTCTCCCCATCTTACCAGGTCAAAAAACCGCTCACCTTCCAGAGCAAATTCAATCCTTCTCTCAAACTTAATAGCTGCTCTCATTTGATCCTGATCCTCAAAAATCACTTTGGGAAGTACTCCGGCTTTACCTTCTCTGGCTCTTGCCCTGATCATTTCCAGGTATTCTTCTGCCTTTGCTCCTTGTCCCAACTCGTTGGCACATTCAGCGGCCATCAGAATTACATCTGCGTAACGCAATATTCTCTGATTGTAGGCACCGTTGCCGTGCGGATCATTAGTGGCAGACTGCTCAGCAGGGTCGGCATATACTTTTTTATTCCAGTATGGGCGGGGTATCACCGATGGATACGGCGGCAAAGTTTTTCCGTAACCGCCATATGCAGGATCATCGGATTGGCCCGAAAACAAGATAGTTCTTGGTTTTCGCGGGTCATCGGTTTCATAAGCATCCACAAGATTTTGCGTTGGGGTGTTCCAACCCCATCCCATATTCCATCCGGATGCATCGGAACCGCGAACGCCTTGCGCCGTGGCATAAAAGGTATAATAATCCGGCTTGCCTCCCGGACCCTTGTAGGCCTGTATTTCAAAGATGGATTCTGGGCCATTTTCTCCAGCCGTTTGAAATACTCTGGAATAATTGGATTCCAGATTGTATTGGCCGGAGTTGATAACGGATTGCAACAATCCGTATGCTGCTCCCCATTGTTGCCGGTACAAGAGCGCTTTGGCATGTAATGTTTTAGCAGCGCCGGAAGTAATGCGCCCGGGATATTTGCTGGTTCCCGATGCTGTATTCCAATTCAGGGGCAGGTATTGTTCTCCAAAACTTAAATCGGCATCAATCAAAGTATAGATTTCCTCAACAGAAGATTTATCCATACCATTTACCTGCGCAGCATTTCTAATGGGCGTTTCCACTTTTCTTACTTGGCCAAATGCCCGCACGAGGTCAAAATAGGCCAACGCTCTCACAAATTTTGCTTCCGCAACATTTGTCATAGAGGCTGGATCGCTGAGATTAAGTGAGTCTGCTGTAAAAATCACTTCATTGGCCATATTGATCATCAGGTACTTTCTTTCGTAATAGATGTTCGTACTCCAGTGATCTTTCGAATACTGAAAATTATCGTAAATCACGGCCCAATCTGCGCCATCTGCTTCGCTGCTTCCTTTGATGGCATCGTCATCTCTGAAACTGTGAATGGCCAACCAGGGAATATGGCCCCATGCGGCGCCACCAACATCGGGGTTTCTCAATCCGCCATATAGGCCATACACCAAACCTTCCAATCCACCCTGATTCAGGTCCTGCAATGTAGCCTGCAATGGCTTGCGATCAAGAAATTTTTCACATCCGGTAAAGGATAAAAGCACGGAGGCTATTATCATTGAGAGTAGTATATGCTTTTTAAAATTTTTCATTTGAATTCCGTTTTAGTTAAAATGTAACGTTGATACCGCCCGTGTAAATAATCGGTATAGGGCCGTTACCCCAATCCACGCCAAAATAGGTGGGGTCTCCGCCAAACTCAGGCGTGTAGCCTAAGTTGTTCTTAAAGGTTTTAAAGTTTTGAATATTTGCAAATATTCTTAAACTCTTCACGTGGATTTGCGACAGTAACGTGTTGCTGAAATTATACCCTAACTGAATGTTTCTGATTCTCAGGTAGCTTCCGTCTTCAATACCAAATGTTGATGGAAGCCGGTTGATAGCATACTTATCGCCAAGGCGGGGTACCCAGTTGGAAGTGCCTTCTCCATGCCAGCGCTCCATTTTAAATTCGGGATAATTGTAACGGGAGTAAGGCAGTTCAGACGAACCCCAAACGCGGTACACTTCAGCACCATAGGAGCCGTTAAAATCTATGCTTACATCAAATCCTTTATAGTTCGCTCCCAGGGAGAATCCATAGGTGAAATCGGGCGTTGGATTTCCAATCATGGTTCTGTCTTCGGTATTGATTACACCGTCGTTATTGATGTCTTTATATTTCAGATCACCGGGACCATAATCGTAGCCCACTACTTTGGGCGACTTCAGCTTATCGGCGTAAGACTGATACAATCCTTCCACTTCATAACCATAAAAATAACCGATAGGATATCCTACTTCAGTTTGATTGGGTGATGATTCAGAGGCAGGCAGGAATGTACCAAATTTCAACACTTTGTTTTTATAAGACGTAAGATTAGCTGCAATAGAATAGCTGAAGTCGTTGGTAATATTATCCGTCCAGGCCGCGGAAAGTTCAATTCCCTGATTCATAATTTCACCAAAATTTCCGAGGGTTCGTTTAGGTCCGTTTTGCAGGTAAGCCAGCATGCCCCTGGTAACCTTATGATAGTAATTGATTTCACCATTGAGCCTGCGGTTTAACATGCTAAACTCAATTCCTGCCTCCTTACCCAAAACGGTTTCCCAATGAAGGTTCGGATCAACTTCATAAGTATTTACGTAAGCGGGGTAAACATTAGTGCCAAACACAGCAGTATTTCCCTGCGCCAATGTAGGGAAATAGGGATAATCCACGCCATAGGTATTTTGATTGCCCAGGAGTCCGATAGATGCTTTGATCTTTAGGAAGTCAAATACCTTTTGTGATTGCATGAAATTTTCGCGGCTTATTTCCCATGCGCCACCTAATGCCCACATATTGAGATATCGTTCATCCGGGTTGTAAATAAGAGAAGA
>JADZFY010000187.1 GCA_020854215.1 Chitinophagaceae bacterium
CTCCGGCAAATCGTTGGTGTCGGAAGCCCCGCCGGGTTCCTCTTCTTTGGTATGAGGATCGGCCGATGCCACATCCTCTGCCGGGGTCTCGTCTTCTGCCTGTAGTTCATCCGGTACCTCTTTCGATGCGTTCAGTTCGTCACCCCCATCAGCAGTTGCTTCCATAATAGGCTGCTGTTGCATCAATTCACCATTTTCGGCTACCACTAAATTGCTTTCCCCTTCCACTTCAAAATGACTGGCATTTACGAGGGTGGGTTCTACAATCTGATTGGCTAAAATATCCTTAATCTGCGGGAGGTCGTCCGGAGAGTTAATACCAAAATAATCCATAAAGGAGCGGGAAGTAGCATAAATCAGCGGTTTTCCGGGTAACTCCTCATTTCTCCCTGTAATTACCACCAATTCTTTTTCCAGGAGTTTCTGCACCACGTAATCGCAATTCACCCCACGGATGGATTCTATCTCTCCTTTGGTGATGGGCTGTTTATAGGCAATGATGGCCAGGGTTTCCATGGCTGCCGCAGATAGTCGTTTTAAAAATTTATCACCATTCAGTTGGGCAATCGTTTTGTGAAAACTGCCCTTGGTAAGAAACTGCCAGCCTCCGCCACTTTGCCGCACTTCAAACGGATAAAACTCGGTAGCGTACTTTTCGCGGATCCCGTCTATTGCCGTTTCCACCTGGTCTAACGTAGCCCGGTCTTCAATAAAGCCCAGGGCATTGTTCACCAGTTCAACCAATTCCATACTGGTCAGTGGTTTTTCGCTGGCAAATATCAGCGCTTCTATATGTAATATGATCTGTGAAATCTCCATGAATAGCGGTCCTTCCTGACAAAATTTAACTCCATCCCCTTTAGCAACAATAGAAGTTGCAAAACGCTTCCCTTATCCTTGCAATGCGGCCGCTCCGCTAACAATTTCCGTAAGTTCGGTGGTGATGGCTGCCTGTCTTGCGCGGTTGTAAGAAATACGCAGGCTTTTCAGCAGTTCATTCGCGTTTTCACTGGCTTTATCCATTGCCGTCATTCTTGCACCATGCTCACTGGCATTAGCATCGAGTACTGCCTTAAATAATTGTGTATTTAATATTTTAGGCATTAACTCTGATATGAGGACATTCTTTTCGGGTTCAAAAATAAAATCGGAACGGCTTGCCTTACTCTCTTTATTTTCCGCCTTTGGTATGGGTAAAAACCTTTCCACCGTAAAGCGTTGCGTAGCGGCATTTCTAAACTCGCTGTATATCAGTTCTACGGCATCAAATTCCTTTTTTGCAAAAGCTTCAATAGCAGCCTGCGCCACCAGTTGAATTTGTTCGAACGAAATATGATGCAAAACGTCTTTGTAGGCTGCGTTCACCGCAAAACCTGATTTATGAAAATAATCAAACGCCTTTTTGCCCACCGGCCATACGGTGATATTTCCTTTTGCCAGTTGTGCCGTATATTTTTCCTGGGCAGTTATTCGGGCAAGTTTGATAACGTTGGCATTATAAGCGCCACATAAACCGCGATCGGATGAAATAACAATGAGCAATACTTTCTCCACTGGTCTTTCCACTGCCAGTTCTCCTCCGGTATCACTATCCATACTGCTCACGAGGTTACTCAACATTTCCTGAAGTTTTCTGGCATAAGGACGCATTTGAATAATGGCGTCCTGGGCACGGCGCAGCTTGGCTGCACTCACCATTTTCATGGCTTTGGTTATTTGCTGTGTACTTTGTACACTTTTAATCCGATTACGAACTTCTTTTAAGGCGCCGGCCATGCTAAAAAGTTAAGTAGTTGATTGATAATTAGTTAATTGGAAAAAACCAGCCGTTGGTCATGGCTTAATCCAAAATGTTCGCAAAGGTATTTGAATTGAGTGAAAAAACAATGTTGCGTGGGAGAATAGTCAAGAGTGGATAGCCCGCCTGGAATCGAAAGTCCTGGGAAGTAGGATGTTAAAGCCCGGTCCCGGCAGGTTTGATTTCCGGCATTTTTGCCGGCTTTGCAAACTGTGCTCCCAATTCGTAACCGGTATTCTGTTGCCAATATTAAAATTGGCGATACCTTCTTTCACCCGGGCCGTGACCGGGTCCCATTTCCCGTAGGGGTTCGGAAGATTGTTTGGCACCTTTGAACTGCATCAGCCGATACGAAAAACTCAGCATCACATAACGGGTGAGGCGGTTTACTCTGCTATCAATGATGGAGTTTCCATTTACCCTTCTGCTGATATTCGTATTCTGATTGAAAAGATCAAATCCCGACAAACGGATATAACCATTCTTCTTTTTGAAGAGGGTTTTTTCTATGGCTGCATTAAATAACACAGGGTTACCATTTACGTTAGATGCGAGCCCGTTATTGATTAAATAATTAATATCATAACGAAGAATGAATCCACCCGGAATATCCATGCGCATATTGCTGTTTAAGGTCCATGCACTGGAGTTCAGCCGGTCGCCATTTTGCGAAAGGCTATACCGGGTAGAGTTGAGGCTGTACGCGCCACTCAGGTTTAACTCCAGCCATTCTTTGTAATTCCATTCCAGATTCAAACGCTGGGTGGCCACCCAGTTATTTCCCGTGTTCTTTTTGCTGTCCACCAATCCTACATCATGGTTGTAGTTCACATTACCATTAAAGGAAACAACATATTTCCGGCTTTCAAAAGGTTGTGAAAAAGAATAAAAACCAGAGAGACTATAGTTGCCGTTTACATTCTCCGGTCTGCTCAACTGGGCGCCGGTGCTGTCTATACGCATATTATTATTGACAATGCGGTTATGGATCATATTTCCTCTCATTCCCACAAAAATGCTGCTACCACCTGTGGGGTTGAAATTGTTGAAAAAAGCGCGGAAATTATGATTGAAGGAAGGTTTCAAATCGGGGTTACCCTGTGTTTGATATTGCGGGTTCGATACATCTTTTACGGGTTGCAACTGATCAAATGACGGCTGTTGGTAATTAGCATTGTAATTTATATTTAACCTTTTGGTACGCGAAAAATTATAGGAGAGCCTGGCCGTTGGTGCTACGCTTACCCTCTTTTGCGGAGCGTATGCACTGTCTTTTGAAATGGAATACCCGTTAATCTTCATGGGCTGCACGGTTAATCCCACACTATAGTTGTATTTTTTATTGACCGTGCGCAAGCTTAGCCCGGCACTCTGATTGATAAAAGTATTTTCGTAGGCATTACTCAAGCTGTCGTTAAAGTCCAGCACATTTCCCAATCCGTTCCGGTCAAAGGCACGCCGGTCATTTTTCAGGTACGAATTGTTATAGGAATAGCTAATGTCCAGAAACCGGTTACTGGCTACCGGTTCTGTATAGGTGGCCCGGATACCGTAGTTATAGTTATTGTTATCCTGGCGAATCAATTGGTCGAGATAAGTATCAGTGTATCCGCCTCCTTTTAAAAACTCGCGGGTAAAATTAATCTTGTCGTCATCACTTAATGAAGATGAGGTTCCCATTCCGATATTCACCGAAAAATTTCTTCCCCTTTTTGCAAAGCGATGATTATAGTAGATTTCGCCGTCAAAATCAGGCGTCTTGCGGCTAACGGTATCTCCATTGTATCCGTCTTTGGTTTTAAATACATTGCCCTCCCAATAGTTGAAATCGCTGTTGCTGCGATTGTCGGCATACCCGTAAGAAAAATTCGGACTGATCTTCAGGTAATTCAACGAATCGAAATTGTATTCCAGATTTAGGTTGATCCGGTGATTATTGTTGATATTATCTGCAAGACTGTTGTTGTTGTTGATAAAGGATGCATCCCCGAAAAAATTCTCCTGCGAAGAATTGCGGTTTGTAACTGTATTGCGGTTTGCAAAACTGTAGTTGCCGTAAAACGATCCTTTCTTATTATTGAAATCTGTTCTAAAATTAATGCCAATAGATTTGTTGTCCGTTATCCCATCCTGATTGGCGTTGGTATCGGAAGTTCCGCCGTCGCCACCTCCTCCCGGACCACCTCTTCGTCCGGCGCCACCCCTTCCACCTGAATTGCCACCAAAATTGAAAAGATTCTGATTAATGTTATTCAAATTTCCAAGAACAGATACCTGGGTTCTTGCACTAAACACATTGGCATTGACTGTACCCTGGTAACGGTTATCCGTACCGTATCCCGCAGAAGCCCTACCAAACGCACCCTGGCTCTTATCCTTCTTCAGTTGTAGATTGATGACGAGGTCCGGATCACCATCCTTAATACCCGATGCAGCAGCAAGTTCACCGTAATCATCCACCAGTTGCACTTTATCAATAATATCTGCAGGCAATTCACGGGAAGCAGTCTTGGGATCACCTCCAAAAAAATCCTTTCCGTTTACTTTTATTTTTGAAATCGTTTTTCCCTGGGCGGTAATATTGCCATCTTTATCTACCTGCATGCCAGGCAGTTTCTTCAGTATATCTTCTACCGATGAATTGGGCTTTATTTTGAATGAATCAGCTCTAAACTCAATCGTATCTTCCTTTATCACTATGGGTGGCGGCGTAATCACCACTTCCTGCATGGTTTGATATGCAGGCACCATGGTAATACTGCCCACATTAAAATCAGTTTTCCCGCTTTCAAGGTCGTAAGTGTTTACCACTTCTTCCATTCCGGTATTGGTTACTCTTAACGAAAACTTTTTTACGGCAACTCTTGAAAAAATAAATTGTCCAAGTTTATCGGTTACTGTTTTTAGCGTGTCTTTGCCCGATTCGGGAATGAGGAATACGGTAGCGCCTGGTAATACTACATGACTACTGTCGTACACTTTTCCCCTTACCGTGCGATCTGTTTGTGCGATACCGGCAATGGAAAAACCAACAAGCAACAGTGCTATCAATAAAAAGGGCTTCATTTTTCGTCAGATGGGTTTGGTTTGCGGTTGTCGCCGCTACAAAAGCAGGTCAAAGGTACTCGCCACCCAACGATAACGAATAGAAAGGAGGTTAAAAAAGGTTAATATATTATCAATGTGTTGATTCTGCCAACGGTGCTGTCTGGTCTGCATGCGTTACACCCGGCGGAAGTTCAATAATCTGCAGGTTACGAAAATGGATGAGGGCGCCCTCTGCTTCCAAACACAGATAGCCCTTTTTTTGAGAGGCATGGGCAATACCATTTACGAATTTTCCATTTACCGAAAGTTTGATTACGCCATCCACGCACACCACGTCGTAGGTATTCCATTCCCCTCGTCCTTTACATAAATTTTCAATGGACTTACTCCGCTCACCGCGCGGATTGTCGGGCGTAGTGGTTACACCACCCACACCAAACAGTTCTCCGTGCACGTATGCAATGGGAGGAGTAACACCATTGCGTTTGTTGAGCTTCACCCAATCGAGTTCCAGCATTTGCACCTCTACGCCGTCCGGTAACCGGTTCTCTCCCGGGCGGGCGCTGCTCCAAACAAACACCCCCGAATTTCCACCGGCTTCCATGTGTCGCCATTCAATATGCAGGATAAAATTCTCATACTGCTGCTCACTCCTCATTACGCCAATCGGCAGCCCCTTACAAACCAGCAGGTCATTTTGCAACCACCAGGTATCCTTACCGGTATTTACATCTATCCATTTTATCCCGGTGGCTTCCTGTGCATTTCCTGCAACAACAGCGTTCCAGCTTTTTACTTTTCCAAATTCCAATAACATATTTTGAGTATATGCAGATGGAAGCATACTCCATACCACTAAGAGACATAATACCGACTTCGCCATTCCTGAAAAAATTTTCATTTACCTTTATTTTGAAAATATCCTCAAGATAGGAAGTCGTTATAACCCACAAAAATCCTGAACAAAAAAAATGAGTACGCTTTCACGCCGTGAGTTTCTGCGCAGCACCGCCGTAACGGGCGTAGGATTAGCTGCCGGATCATGGAGCAGTTTTACACCGGCCGGACCAAGGATGCGTTTGGGGCTGGTTACCTACCAATGGGGAAGAGACTGGGATTTGCCCACTCTTATTGCAAATTGTGAGAAAACCGGATTATGGGGTGTGGAACTCAGAACCCAACACGCCCACAAGGTGGAAATCAATTTGTCGGCCGCTGAACGTAGGGAAGTGAAAAAGCGCTTTGCCGACAGTCCGGTTACCTGCATTGGTTACGGTTCAAATTTTGAATACCACAGTACAGATCCGGCAGAGGTAAAAAAGAATATTGACGATACAAAAGCATATATTCAACTGTGTAAAGATATCGGTGCTACCGGCATCAAAGTAAAACCCAATAATCTGCCGGCTTCGGTTCCCAAAGAAAAAACCATTGCACAAATAGCAGCGTCTTTTAATGAAGTGGGCAAGTTTGCCAAAAACCTCGGACAATTGGTGAGAGTGGAAGTGCATGGACAGCTTACCCAGGAAATCCCGAACATGAAAGCCATTTTTGATCAGGTTAACGAACCCGCCGTAAAGATATGCTGGAACAGTAATCCCGAAGATCTGCTGCCACCCGGGCTGGAAGACAATTTCAACACGTTGAAAAAATGGTTTGGCGATACCGTACACGTGCGGGAACTGAATATCGGCGATTATCCCTATCAACAACTGATGAACCTCTTTACCCGCATTAAATACAACGGGTGGATACTTATGGAAGCACGAACGGAACCTGCCGACAGGGTGCTGGCGATGAAAGAACAGTTAACTGTTTTTAAAGACATGCTGGCCAAGGCAGAGAAGCAGTGAGAGGCTGAGATATATTTTCCTTCAAAACGATTTGATCATATAAAAACAAAACAACCATGCAAAAAAATTACCCGAGAAGGGCGTTTATCAAAAAATCAGCAATGGCGGGCGCAGGTGTAGGCATTACTGCCATGGGCTTTAGTGCAAAATCGTACGCTGCCATACCCGGCGCCAATGAGCGACTCAACTTAGCAGTTATTGGTATTCACGGTCAGGGACAAACGCATATTAACAGTTGGTGCAATTTAAAAACCAGCCGTAATGTACGCATTAAAACCCTGTGCGATGCAGACGAACAATGGTTTGCTTCCAGGGCGAAAACCGTAACTGATAAAACAGGGGAAAAACCACTAACGGATTGGGATATGCGCAAAGTGTTTGACGATAAGGAAATAGATGCGGTATCCTTTGCCACGCCCAATCACTGGCATGCGCTGGGTACCATTTGGGCCTGCCAGGCAGGCAAACACGTGTATGTGGAGAAACCCGCATCGCATGATGTGTGGGAAGGACGCAAGATGATTGAAGCTGCCCGCAAGTACAACCGCCGGGTACAGGTAGGATTTCAAAATCGCTCTTTTGCCAATGTGATGGAAGCGATTAAATTTTTGCATGAAGGAGGCATTGGCGATGTGTTTATGGCCAGAGGACTTTGCATAAAACCACGCGATTCCTTTGGAATAGCAAAAGACAGCACACCACCTTCCACGCTGCATTACGATCGCTGGCTGGGCCCTGCTACTTACCGCCCGTACAATGAAAAAAAAGGACATTATAACTGGCATTGGTTTTGGGATACCGGAAACGGCGACACCGGTAACCAGGGTCCGCACCAGTTTGACATTGCCCGCTGGGGACTCAACAAAAATGAACATCCCATATCCGTGTATTCGCATGGGGGCATTTACGGTATTGACCCTAAAGAATGCGCACAGGAAACTCCCAATACACAGACTTCCATCTTTAAATACGAAGACGGAAAGATGCTGGAGTTTGAAACGAGGGGCAGGTATTCCAACGCTGAGTCAAGTCTCGACATCCGCATTGGCAATATGTTTTACGGTACCGAAGGATATCTTGAACTGAACGGCAGCACCTGGAAGGCCTTTCGCAGAAGAGAGGAGAAGCCATTTGCCGGCTCCGCAAGCTCTGATGTAAAAGCGCCGGTTGATCCCAGAACGCCTCCGGGTGGCTCGGAACATTATGCCAATTTTATTGATGCCATTCGCTCCGGCAACAATGATGATTTGCATTGCGATATCAATGAAGGATTCTTTTCGTCAACGCTTCCTATAATTGCCAATATATCTTACCGCCTCAACCGGGAGCTGAAGTTTATGGGTGGCACGAAAGACCAGGAAAAATTTGTGAATGATACGGAAGCAGATGCCATGTTAACCAGGGTGTACCGTCCGCCGTATGTAGTTCCTAACGAGGTATAACAGGGCTACTACAAAGTCTGTCATTTCAATAGGATAGATTATTCTCCACCACAGATTCGCGGTGTTTTATTTAAACGATGTTATGCTGCGAATCTGTGGTGTTTTTATTACCGGCATCGCCAAACTTATATTTACGGCTCCTAATTAAATGTAAAAACTGCTTACCGGCTCCTGAAATTAATTACAGGCATTAATGGTTATACAAGCCAGGCAAGACGCTTAGTTCTCCAGAGCTGGCAGGTAGCGAAAACGTTGTGCAATGGCTGCCCTGATGCCTAAGTATAACTTGTTTCGCAATAAAAATAGGCTATCTGGCGCAAGTGTTCCGCGTTAGCGGCCACTTGCGTCAGCAAATGCTACCGGACTGTGTCCGGCATATCAAAACCTAACTATTCTTTTGTTGTTGGTGAGGTATCACTCAAGTCTGCACTCAACACCAACGGCATATAAAACAAGTCCCGGATACCATCCGAGAGGAATTAATAGGTACAAGCCATCATGAGGAAGACTTGCGCCAGTTGGGGCCAGTTGAGGTTTATTTCGTCAGCCATGCTATTGCAAATGCACTGTTACCTGCTGCTTTCTTTCAGCCGCTTCTTTAGTTCCTCAATTGTCATAGAAGGCTTGGTTAAATGAATTACAGAATGACAGTTTGCACACAAAGGAACAAGGTCATTGATAGGGTCAACATCATACTCTTCGTTAATGCCAGCAAGCTGTGTCAGATGATGAACGTGTATAAACCCCTTTGCAATGTCGCCATAGGTTATACCAAAGTCGAAGCCACAAGCAAAACATTTGTCTCCATGATGCCTTATACATTCTTGTCTTGCCCTTTGATTTCTTTCATAGCGGTTTACAAAAACCTGAACAACTTTTCCTTCCTTAAATAGCTCTTTCTCGTCAAACTGAAAAGTCTCTGTCGGCAAACGTTCGCTTGAATTGTCTGTTTCAACTGATACAAGGTTAAGATTTTTTAAAGCCTGTTGTAATTCACCCCACATCTCCCAACCCGTGTCTTTATAATATTGACCAATCAGTAGAAAGTATGCTGGTTGTTCTCCATTTTTTCCATTATACGTCGGTGGAACAATACCTGTATATTGTGATATTACCTTGCCAATTTGCCCAATTTGTCTATTCGCAGCGTGGTAACTTTCGTAGTTAAGAGCTTTCGCTAACTCTTTTGCTGTTGCGCTTGAGTCTGGGAAATAATATAATGTTTGTAATATCTCGATTTGCTTTGCTGATAAAGAGCTTGATATTACATCCTGATACTGTTGAGTGGAAGGGAATAAAATATTTTTTGAGTTTTCTAAAAGATAGGTCTCGTCTGCTAAAGATGAAAGTGTTTTGCAAAAGATATGCTTATCAATATTTTGAAAGCCAAGCCCGAAATTGCCGCAATAGTTTTTGAAATCATTAAAATTTTCTACCTCGTTTAGAATGACCGGCCGCTCAAAGTCGTAACCGTGTCCATACACGATATAACCGCCGTTATCAGCAATTTCATATTCCTCAATCTTAAAAAAAGACCATAAATAATATTTCTTAATCTTGTCTGTCTTGCCAACAATTAAAAAGCAATATTCTCCAATTGCACCCTCTACGGTTTTCTTGCTTGTATAAATCCAGGACGCATATTTTACAGAATTGTCAATAATTAATGAACTTATGTCCGCTTTAAAGTCTAAATCTTCTGTCGGGTATGTACCGAGTTTGTCGGCGTTATGATATTGTATGTAGTAGGATGTCATTTAAAGTAGCAGGTAACGGTAAAGCATTGGCGATGGCAGGGTATTTGAAAATCGTCTGCCCGTAACCGAAGCCGAATAGAATTACCAATGATGAAGATAAGCACAAAAGTTAAATTATTAACTTCAAGCTGGAACTGAAGCTGATAGCGAACAAAAAGTTGAGGCTATATTCTTCGCCCCCTGCTATTGCCAATGCACCTTTTGGTAGCCGTTTTTATTCGCTAATTTTTGCATTACGAACATAGCCTTTCTTCTCGTAATTGTCAATCCATATTAGCTTTCTGTATTTTCCTAAATCGCCATATGGTTGAAGCTTAAAATGTCCCCGTACTCCAAAGCCAGTTGTCCTAATAATGTTCGTAAACCAATGACTGTCTACAATTTCAATTTTTGTTTTGAGTTCATTCAGATATTTTTCGCCATTTAATACAATTTTTTTTGAAGTGGAATTTGCGCTGATTATTTTCGTTTCGATCTCTGCAAAATGATATAACGCAAGATATAGAAGAGCATATTTGGCATTCAAAAATGCAATTTTACCGTTTTCATCTCTTTTGATTTCGGGAATATTATTTACCGCTATTTTAGCTTCTTCAATTTTAAATATTGACACTTCTACAATTTGATGATTCAAGAAAGTAACAACTTCCATTGTTTGGTCATTCCATTTGTATAGCCTAGCTGTCTTGTCTGGGAATAAGTAAATGCCTTTGCTATTTGGTATCTCTGAATAAATACTAAACAGTTTGTCGTTAAGGGAAATAATCTTATCTGCAATTGGTTTAGCAAAATAGCAAATGTGAATGTTATTGAAATCGAATTCTGTGAAGTATTCTTTTACATTTGTTACCCAATTTTTTTTATTTTCAAGAGACTTAAAATCGGATAATATTTCATCGGAAAAAATTGCTTCGATGTCTAAGCTAGAAAACATGTTTTTGTTAACTAACTCTAAGATCGGATATGCTCTTTCGCTAAATTTCATGAGGTGTCGTTTAAATGGCTACCAACTCCCAAATATACGCATGTTATGTGCTTTTAAACGCTTATAAGTGAATACGACCGGTTTCATAAGAGCTATCCGGCGCAAGTGTTTCGCGTTAGCGGCCACTTGTGTCAGCAAATGCTACCGGACGGTGTCCGGCTTATCTAAACGTAACTTTTTTCTTTTGTTGCAGGTATTGCGCTTATCTGCTTGTGTGCTGGCTTCACCAGCATCATCATTAACCCTTACTATATATAGCACGTTTATCAAGTCTGAAAATCATTTATTGGTACGCCACCCCTTTTACCTGCCCTGCATATACAATCTATCGGGAGTAGACATGACAACAGTGGAGTGGGAGAGGACTCTCTGCGGCCAAAGCGCTATCCGGCGCAAGTGTTCCGCGTTAGCGGCCACTTGTGTCAACAAATTCTTCCGGACTGTGTCCGGCGTATCAAAACCTAACTATTCTTTTGTTGTTGGTGAGGTATCACTCAAGTCTGCACTCAACACCAACGGCAGATAGAAGATGTCCCGGATACAATCCGGGAGGAATTAATAGGCACAAGTCATGAGGAAGACTTGCGCCAGTTGGGCTCGTTGGCAGCAGGGTTTTTTGTCAACAGTTAACTCATCATTCTTTATTATCCATTGTTATTATGTCAAGAATATAATTACCTACACCTACTTGATATAAACTTGAAAGCATATCATAACAGTCAGAGGAATTGAATTTTCCTACATTAAATAAATAGCTTATCACGTTTAGGAAATGATATGATAAATCGCTTCCTAAGATGTCGAGAATAATGCTTTCGTCAGTGAAGTCAATCGGATCTATCTTATAATTGGCACCTTTTTTAATTAATTCATAGCAAGCAATTCCATTTCCTTTTTCAGCTTCGTTAATTAAATCCAAATCAATTTGTTTAAATCCATTTTTTAATGCATCGTTTATTTCATCTTCATCCATCCATCCTTCATTATCAAAAATGAAATGTCTAAGTGGTCTGAATTGAGAGTAGTCTTTCAAATTAAAGTTTGGAATAACGAATTTGTTACAAATCCATTCAATACAAGCAACAACTTTTTTATAATATTCTGCTGGATTGATACAATCATTTAAAGTCTGAACATTATTTGCGTCATACCTTTTGTGGCATACTTTATCTCTTTCAATATACTCATAGAAACCCCAAGCTGCCCAGTTTAAAATATCCAAAATATTAATTTCAATATAGCTCTTGTTCCAGTACAGAGCACAATCATCGTTTTTTATTGGAATGGTTATTTGTAAGTCATTTTCTTTAGTCACTAATCTTTTAATTGCATAC